>NZ_CP028940.1:1440074-1765260 GCF_013307205.1 Polynucleobacter arcticus
GCGTTTTAAGTGCTCATTCGCATCGCGACGTAAATTACGCACGGCAATCTTCGTATCTTCACCTTCGTTTCTGACGACCTTCGTCAAATCGCGACGACGCTCTTCAGTTAAGGCGGGCATTGGTACGCGAATAACTGTACCTTGCGATGCGGGATTGAGGCCTAAATCAGAATCCCGAATGGCCTTCTCGATTGCGCCAACCATCGTCTTTTCAAACGGCTGAACGTTAATGGTTCTAGCATCGGCCAGACCTAAGCTAGCCACTTGGCTTAGCGGTGTTGGATTGCCGTAGTAGTCCACCTGGATATGCTCCAAAATTCCAGGATTAGCACGACCAGAGCGAATCTTCGCTAAATTGGCCTTCAAAGCCTCAAGAGACTTCTGCATCTTTTGATCGGTAGTAGTTTTAATTTCTGTTGCGGACATCAAGCCTCCTATTAAACGTGTACTAAAGTGCCTTCAGATTCGCCCTGAACCACACGCATCAGAGCGCCTGGCTTGAGAATCGAAAACACTTTAATGGGTAATTTGCGGTCACGGCACAACGCAAATGCAGTGGCATCCATGACCTGTAAGTTTTTGATGATGGCCTCATCAAATGTAATGGTTTTGTACAAAGTAGCTGTTGGGTCTTTCATAGGGTCAGCGCTATAAATGCCATCCACCTTGGTGGCCTTCAGCATAATCTCCACGCCCATCTCCGCACCACGCAAAGCGGCAGCCGTATCGGTTGTAAAGAAAGGGTTGCCTGTGCCAGCAGCAAAGATCACTACCTTACCCTCACCCAAAGCACGAATCGCTCGAGGACGAATGTAAGGCTCAACAACTTGATCCATTCTTAATGCAGACTGAACACGGGCCTCAACGCCTTTTTGACGTAATGCATCTTGCAGCGCCAGAGAATTCATCATGGTGGCGAGCATTCCCATGTAATCGGCAGTTGCGCGATCCATACCGGCCGCACCACCTGCTACACCGCGGAAAATATTGCCACCGCCAATCACAATCGCCAACTGAACACCGCTGCTCACTACCTCGGCAATTTCCGTCACCATGGAATCAATAGTGACTGGATTGATGCCAAAAGCATCATCCCCCATCAGGGCTTCACCAGAGAGTTTTAAGAGAACACGCTTGTAGGCTGGCATCGTTTTATTTTCCGTAATTAGCTGAGCAATTTGCTTGCTTAGCTTATTGATCTTTAAGTACTTTTTAATATCTTGCTCGAATTATAAAGGGCTTGGCACGGATCAAACAAAAGGGCACAGAAACCGAGATTCCCGTGCCCTTTTGAGGATTACAGCCTTACTGGGTGAACCCAGCAATATTGGACCTAATTAAGCGCCTTTGGCAGCAGCTACCTGAGCAGCAACTTCTGCCGCAAAGTCGTCTTGACGCTTCTCAATACCCTCACCCACAACAAACATGGTGAAACCCTTGATTGTGGTGTTTGCAGCCTTGAGCATTTGTTCAACAGATTGCTTATCGTTTTTAACGAAAGTTTGGTTCAACAAAGACACCTCTTTGAGGTACTTCTGAATAGAACCTTCAACCATCTTCTCAACGATTTCTGGTGGCTTACCAGATTCAGCAGCCTTTTGAACTGCAACACTTCGCTCAACAGCAATAGCTTCAGCAGGAACATCGGCCATCGACAGAGCTACTGGCTTCATTGCAGCAATATGCATTGCTACGTCTTTAGCTGCAGTCTCATCGCCTTCGAACTCCACCATCACGCCGATACGAGTACCGTGGAGGTAAGAGACCAACTTATTACTACCAGCGAAACGCTTAAAGCGACGCGGCATGATGTTCTCGCCGATCTTACCGATCAAGGCGCTACGAACTTCATCCACTGTTTGACCATTCATTGGCAATGCGAGTAATGCAGCAACGTCAGCTGGATTCTTTTCAGAAATCAGATTTGCACAAGCTTGTGTAAACGCCAAGAAATCATCATTTTTTGAAACGAAGTCAGTTTCGCAGTTCACTTCAAGCAAAGTGCCTGTGGTGCCATTGATTGCTGAAGCAACGATGCCTTCCGCAGTAACGCGGGATGCCGCCTTACCCGCTTTGCTACCGAGCTTGACGCGCAGAATTTCTTCTGCACGCGCCATGTCGCCATCAGCCTCAGTCAATGCTTTTTTGCACTCCATCATCGGAGCATCAGTTTTGGCGCGTAACTCACCAACCATTGCAGCGGTAATAGCGGCCATTATTCAGCTTTCCCTTCTTCAACAAACTCTTCTTCGCCTTCTTTAACGGCAGTCAAGATTTCTTGAACAGAGTTTGATTTACCTTCGAGGATTGCATCAGCAATGCCACGAGCGTAGAGAAGAACAGCTTTACTGGAGTCATCATTACCAGGGATGATGTAATCAACACCGTCTGGTGAGTGGTTGGTATCCACTACAGCGATAACTGGAATGCCTAATTTGTTCGCTTCAGTAATCGCAATCTTGTGGTAACCAACGTCCACTACGAAAATCGCATCAGGAACGCCGTTCAAATCTTGAATACCCCCAAGTGCTTTTTGCAACTTGTCGAGATCGCGATCGTTAGTCAATGCTTCTTTCTTCGAAAGCTTGTCCCAATCGCCGGCTTCTTTAGCAACTGCCATGTCCTTCAAACGCTTGAGGGAACCTTTGACAGTTTTAAAGTTCGTGAGCGTGCCGCCCAACCAACGACTGTCGATGTAAGGCATACCAGCACGAGCAGCTTCTTCAGCAATGATCTCGCGTGATTGACGCTTTGTACCAACGAAAAGGATGGTTCCACGATTAGCAGCAATTTGTTTTGCAAATTTCAGGGCATCCTGAAACATTGGCAATGTTTTTTCCAAATTGATAATGTGAATTTTGTTGCGATGGCCGAAAATATAAGGGGCCATTCTTGGGGACCAGAAACGGGTTTGGTGACCAAAATGGCAACCGGCTTCCAGCATTTGACGCATAGTTACTGACATAACTTCTCCTAAGGGTTATTTTCTAAGATTGAGTCCTAGCTGCGCTAAAAAGCGCCACCCTGGAAGGCTCAACCCGCGATTTCAGTTCAAAATTGATCTGAGAACGAAATTATAGCTTAAATATCAATGGTCTAGCTGGCTTCCCCCGTCTCCAAGACGAGAGAGTTGACCCCTAAAGAGCGCTGATCAGGTCAGATAATGGGGGTAGCGCCTAAAAATTAGGCAATTAGAATAAGCTAAAACTCGCCAAGTCGTTGATAATCAAGGCATGAATAGTGTATTTACCGCCGAAAAAGACATCCAAGGGATGCGCGAAGCTGGCCGCTTAGCTAGTGAAGTGATTGATCATGTGACGCCCCACGTCAAACCCGGCGTCAGTACAGCTGAGCTGGACCGCATTTGCCATGAATATATGCGCGATGTCCAAAAAACGATCCCAGCCCCGCTGAACTACCAGCCACCAGGCTACCCACCCTTTCCTGCATCGATCTGCACCTCAGTCAATGATGTGATCTGTCACGGCATTCCTGGTGAAAAGATTCTCAAAACAGGTGATGTCGTAAATCTCGATATCACCGTAATCACTCCCCACGGTTACTACGGCGATACCAGCCGCATGTTTATGGTGGGCGAAGTTTCAGTATTGGCCAAGCGTCTCACTCAAATTACTTTTGAGTGCATGTGGCTTGGCATTGCCCAAGTCAAACCGGGTGCATCACTTGGCGATATTGGCCATGTCATCCAGACTCATGCTGAAAATGCAGGCTACTCTGTCGTACGTGAATATTGTGGCCATGGCATTGGCAAAGTCTTCCATCAAGATCCACAAATTCTTCACTATGGTCGCCCTGGCACTGGTGAAAAATTACAAGAAGGTATGACCTTCACAATTGAGCCCATGATTAACGCAGGTAAACGCGATATTCGGACCATGCCTGATCAATGGACCGTCAAGACCAAAGATCGTAGCTTGTCTGCTCAATGGGAACACACGCTTTTAGTAACCGCTACCGGCGTTGAAGTACTCACTTGGTCTGAGGGTAGCAATCCAATTCCTGATTGCGTTAAAGGCCTCTCATTTAGACCAAGCTTAGCTAACGCTTAAACATCCACATCCCAATGACTCGATCTACCTCAGGGTCTAAGCCTATTGCGGATATTGCTAGCTTACGAGCTGCACGTGAATTGGTTTATGCCGATTTTCGAGAACATCAAGTTGTTGGGCGATTAACCAAGCAATTGAGCAAACTCAGTGATGAACTTCTCATTAGCTTATGGAATTCATGCGACTTAAATTCTGATGCCGCTCTAGTAGCTGTAGGTGGATTCGGTAGAGGAGCCCTGCTTCCCTACTCCGATATTGATATCTTGATTCTGCTACCAGCAGATAAGCAATACTTTGAAGAAGTACTAGCCAGCAAGATTGAAAAGTTTGTAGCGCAATGCTGGGATACTGGCCTAGAGATCGGCTCGTCAGTCAGAACAGTAGCTGAGTGTGTGTCAGAGGCAGAGCAAGACATCACTGTTCGCACTTCCCTACTCGAATCCAGACTGATCTGCGGCGCAAAATCACTCTTCAAGGAATTTGAAGCTACTTATGAGGAGACTTTAGATCCAAAGTCATTTTTCCAAGCGAAATTAGCAGAACAAATTCAGCGCCACCACAAATATCAAGACACGCCCTATTCATTAGAGCCAAACTGTAAAGAAAGTCCAGGAGGCTTACGTGACTTGCAGGTCATTTCCTGGGTTAGCAAAGCAGCTCACCTAGGCAACACCTTTAAAGATCTCAGTCTTGCAGGCCTGGTTACTTCACGTGAATTGACCGAGCTCAATCGCAATCAACGTTTTTTAGAAACACTGCGTGCCAACTTACATCTACTAGCTAAGCGCAGACAAGATGTTTTGGTATTTGACTTGCAAGCACCCCTTGCTCAAGCCATGGGCATCACAGAAGATTCCTCTAGACTGGCAAGTGAAGCGGTGATGCGTCGTTATTATTGGGCTGCCAAAGCGGTTAGCCAATTAAATGATGTTTTACTACAAAACATTGAGGCCCTACTTTTTCCTCAAGAATCTAAGACTACTCATGCCATAGCTGGCGAGGGTAATGAGTGCTTTATTGAGCGTCAGGGTGTCCTTGACATTACCGACCCTCAGTTATTTCAGAAGCATCCGGAACAAATCCTGCGAACCTTCTTAGTTTTTGCGCAAACAGCGAATGTCAAGAGCTTATCGGCAACGATCTTTAGGGCTTTGTATAACGCCCGTCAGAAGATGGACAGCAAATGGCGCAAAGATCCGGTAAACCGAGCACTCTTTATTGAGATTCTGAAAGAGCCCGAAGGCGTCAGTCGCGCCTTCCAGCTCATGAATCGCACCAGCGTTCTGGGACGTTACCTCCCCGCCTTCAGAAGAATTGTTGGTCAGATGCAGCATGACCTGTTTCACGTTTATACGGTAGATCAACACATCTTGATGGTGCTGCGTAATGTACGACGCTTTACCGTGGTTGAGCATACCCATGAATTTCCATTCTGCAGCAGTCTGATTGCCCATTTTGAGAAACCTTGGCTTTTGGTGATTGCTGCACTTTTTCATGACATTGCTAAGGGACGTGGTGGAGATCACTCCGAGTTGGGCAAGGCAGATGTCCGTCAGTTTGCAAAGGATCATGGCTTAGACAAAGCAGATACCGAGCTACTCATCTGGTTGGTAGCAGAACACTTGAACATGAGCCAAGTTGCCCAGAAGCAAGATATTACCGATCCAGAAGTAGTACAAGCATTTGCAAACAAGGTGGGGGATGAGCGTCATTTGACAGCGCTTTACCTACTCACTGTTGCTGATGTACGGGGTACTAGTCCTAAAGTTTGGAATGCCTGGAAAGGCAAGCTATTAGAGGATCTCTATCGAGTAACTTTACGAGTACTGGGCGGTGCAAAACCAGACGCCTCTTCCGAGCTTGCACAGCATCAAGAAGAATCCCGTGCCAAGCTCAGGCTTTACGGTATTGAAGATTCCGCCTACGAGAACCTCTGGAAACAATTGGATGTTGCCTTCTTCTTACGCCAAGATGCCGCTGATATTGCTTGGCTTACCAGGCATTTATTTAACAAGGTAGATAGTGCCACTCCAGTGGTACGCGCTAGGCTCTCTCCAGTTGGCGAGGGATTACAAATTGCGGTCTATGTTAAAGACCAAGAAGACCTCTTCGCCAGAATTTGTGCTTACTTTGAGCGCCACGGCTTCTCAATTTGGGATGCCCGTATTCATACGACAAAGCATGGCTATGCGTTGGATACCTTCCAGATCTCCGGTAGTAATTTAGTAGATGAAGGCGGGAGTTATCGAGATCTCATTCAGCTAGTTGAGTATGAGCTCACTGCAGCACTGCAAAACAATGATCCTCTGCCATCACCCAGCATGGGTAGGCTCTCAAGGCAGTCACGCACTTTCCCCATTCAGCCACGCGTACATATGACACCTGATGAGCGCGGACATTACTATGCACTCTCCCTTTCAGCAAGTGATCGCACTGGCTTGCTGTATGCCATCTCCAGAATATTAGCCAAGCATCAAGTATCTCTGCATACCGCCCGTATTAATACATTGGGAGAACGAGTAGAAGACGTGTTCCTGTTGGATGCTGCCAACCTCAGTAAGAACCCAAAACTGCAAATCTTGCTTGAGACAGATTTGCTTGAGGCGCTAGGGGCTTAAGCTCAAAACTAAAATTTTTGAAAATCCCTTAGATTTTCCAGGCCAACTCGTTCTGTATCAGCTTTTTGACACTTTTCTCACACAAAGAACGAACCCGTTGACGCTCAGCCTTAAGCCAGCCGAGGGCAAACAATAAAGTTTGATCACCCTCAGTCAAGCCTTCAATTCGAGTAATGGATACACAAATATCATTGAATAATCCAAAATGATCGAGTGTGTTTGAGATAGATTTTAAAAATGTGCAGTATTGATTTTTATCACAATAATCTCTAAAGAACTCGAGCGAATAACGAATGAATTTCATTTTTTTTCGTAAGGTATGAACTTCTTCATCCTCTAATACGGCAAATCTCGGTACGCGATCAGCTACAAAATAAAAATTGTTATTAAGTAACTTCACTGCAGTCTTTTTAATTGTCGCGGAATTCTCTAGAGCGTCTTCTCCATCGGCAGCCTCGATAATCTGAGAGGTAGCAAGTGACATCAACTCAATCAATAGAATCTGAAATTCCACATTGCGGGTGATATGAGATGGATTGGGTAAATCTGAAATGGCACCAAGCTTGATCTCCGGACCCCCTAAAGATAGGAGAATGGGATTTAAGACGCCAGTCAAATAATCACTGTCGCGATACTTGCCAAGCGCATCAAAAGCTTTTTTGAATACTTCTAAATTTTCTTCACTGAGAAAAATTCCGTGTCTTGCCAAATACTTCAATAGCACCTTCAGGCGTCTTAGACCAATCCGTAACTGGTGAAGGTATTCAGGAGAGTTAACGGCTTCAGAATTCAGAACACTTTGATTTGGTAGCACCTGACTCAGGCAGGATTGAACCAGTAAATGGATAGCCGCCCTATTTCCATGTATCTTTTTAAGGGAGACTGACTTCGCTCGCACTGGGGGGCTAGCCCGAAGATTACGCGCTAACAAATAACCCTGCTCAGATTTGCTGCGCGTATCAATGTAAGCCCCATAGCGCTTAATCATATTTTGCGCATGCAGGAGAACATGATTAGGAGACCCTTCCTTTAACTCAATCTCCAATTCCTGAACAACTGTCTTAGTCACGCCAGTGGGCTGATTTACCTGAATAAACCCTAAATCCAAAGCGTACTCAACCAAACCTTGAGGGGTTCTGACTAAAGCTTTTCGTCTCCACACATCAGTTTGATAAGCGATCTGCAAGTTCTGAGTTTGTAATTTAGGAAGGAATTTCTTTAAAAGGTAACCAGCCTCATGGGTTTGGTGAAGCGCTATATCCCACTGTGGAATCGCACTACCCACTATCTTTAAAACAACATTGTGCTCAAGTCGCTCTAGGGGATTTGGTGTAGAGACCTTTAGGGTTTGAATCCACTGCCTTCCTTCTTTCCGTAGACGTAAAGCAATGCCTGCTTGAGTCAGCAAAAAATCAGGGGTGTCAATATAGATAGCCTGTAAATGCTGCCTACGAGCTCCGCCCTTTGAGATAATCAACTTTTCAATAGCCGCAAGCTTACTGTCGGGAAAGAGAAGCTTCACCTCGAATTCACTGCTATTGATCTGCATGATTTAATTGAGAGGATACAGTGGAAGTGGGAGTGGGAGTAGAAGCGGGAACTGAAAAAATGTTTCTTAATTCAAGAAGGTAAATTTTGATGCTCTTTTTGTCAAGATATCATGCCACTCTTTCATATCAAATGAAAACTGAATTAAAGAACATGTCGACAGTGAGATCGGCTCCCCTGCAATGTATGATGCCAAGCCCATCAAACTAGGATTGTGACCAACGATCATGAACTGATCGATCTTTTTTGAAACCGAAGAGATGACCTTTAGCAAGCCCATTACTTCAGCTGCATAGAGAGAGTCATTAACCACTAAATGCGAATGCGAAATTTTTAGCCCCTTGGCGAGAATTTGCGCTGTAGTGATTGCGCGAACAGCCGGGCTTGTCATGATGAGCTCAAAATCAAAGCCTTTTTTAGACAACTTGCTAGTAAGCTTACGAATATCTTTAAGCCCCCTTTCAGACAGAGATCGATCTATATCTGGAATCAAAATTCCTCCAGGCGCAGCTTTTGCGTGACGCAGTAGGAATAATGATTTTGAGGCCATACCCAGATTATCCGCCCAATATTCGATAAAAACGCCATAGCTTTAAGATGTGTTGTTTATCTTATATCAGCCCCCCCCTAAAGCTAGAGTGGGTTGCTATTTACAGCATATTTAAACGCTGATCCAGCCTTAAACTTAACAGACCTACTTGCCCCAATCATCACAGTAGCGCCAGTCACTGGATTTCGGCCCATTCTCGCACTGCGCTCGGTCGAGGCAAAAGACCCTAAACCAATGATCTGAACGACATCATCACTAGAAACGGCGCCTATGACTTGGCTGATGAAAGAACTGACAACTCGCTCAGCCGCAAGCGTGGAAATATCCGCCCCTGATGCTATGTGGCTTATTAACTCTACTTTGTTCATTTGTGTATTTTTCAATTAATTCATGCCCATAAAAAATAACATAGGAAGATGACAAAAAATGATGTTTTGCATCACTCAATTGTCATAATTAAATGACAGAATTGGAGAAATCCCAAGCTCCATAAACCCAAGGAGTATCCAGATGCAGTATCAAATCATCCCACTAGAAATTGGCTCTATCGTCGATAGAGAAGTATTCCAAAACGGCAATATGGAAATTAAATGTGGACTGGTTTGGAAGCTGGGTTCAGTCATGACGGATTACAAGCCTAATTTTTTAAAAAACTATGACCCAGATATTGGCGTCTGCATTGAGGACATCAAGGGTGCTAGCATCAGCGAGACTTACAACGGCGAAAAAGTAATCTATTTTTCACAAACTGTACCTGAAGCGATGGAAGAAGAGCTCACTGATATCTTCTACGGTATCTCAAGAAAATTTTCCGGTCCATATCAAGACGTTTTTCAAGATTTAGAATGGAAATTGGTTCGATCAGAATCGTTTATCTTTGGACATTTAGAGGTAAAAGAAATCAAAGATCCTTATTTGTCTTACAAATAATTCCTCGCTTATATTTTCATACACCCATCTCTGCTTCAATAAATTCACATACCGGCGGAGTAAATGGCACTGGATGCCCAGAACCCGATACTTCAAGCGTATGAAGGCGAGGAATTACTTTTTTGGCCTCTTGAACCCGCTGCTGAGTGCATATTTTTGATTTTTCTCCATAGATAAGCCCAACTCGGCCTTTGTAATCTTCCAAAGCTTCGTGGAAGTTCATACCCCAGACATCAGCGCGGTAAGAAAGATCAAAGTGACCAGGAAGCTGGACATCGGAAATGGCCCTCTCATCCACCTTAAGATCCTTAGCCAACTGTCGAACCTCTCTAAATCCCAGCTCATTCTTCATGGATTTATACAGTGCGTATAGGGATGTCCAATTTACGGTCAAGGCAATATCGTTCAGAATAATTTCGTCAATCTTTTTTCCAAATATTTGCGTTAAGTACATCGCCAGAACCCCACCCATGCTAGTTCCAAGAATGGTTAACTTCGGCCTCACCAGATCATTGGCCAAGATAATGCTACGAATCAGTTGGCTGATATCAGCAAGATAGAGTGACATCTTATAAATGCCTGCATCATCAAGGTGGTCAGACTCCCCCCTGCCAGAAAAGTCAATGCTAATGACTTTGCAGTTTGAGAATTTCATAAAGTAATGATGAATGACTAAAAATGTGTTTTTAGTTTCTAGCAATCCAGGCAAACATAACAAGACATTTTGCGCATCCATATCACCTGAAATGGTGTAGGCAATCTTTCGAGTTTTGCCATCATCCTGAATCTCCAGATAATGCGTTTCGGGAGGGGCGCTAACTACCTCCTTAAGTGCTAATGGAGTTTTGATTATGACGGCGTCAGGAGGCGGCAGCATCAAAGGAGATCGCAAGTTAGCGACATCGCGATCACTTTCGCTAGATGTCGGGGTTTCTTGAGAAGACACACCAGGCGACTGGTGCTGCCCGAGTACAGCAGCCTTAATACGCAGCAACAGATCAATAAAATTGCTTTTCATTCGACTATATCTATCTATGAATATTGGGGCCATCGACCCATCAAAATCACTGTATAGAGTCTTGATGACAGTAATAATTCAATAGCATCAGATATAGAATGGATAGGCACAACCGTTGGCGGGGCCTCTTGCGGCTCCGAGTTTAGACCACACTCTGTAGTTTATCTATTGTGCGTCTAAGGCGTGTATTGGTAATTTTCTCGAATGGCACCCAGGCTTTCTCCATAGCCTCCATAGAATCACCCTCCTTCAACATCTCTAATAAGAATAAGAGGTCAATATGGAGATGCTTATCCTCACCTTTTTTAGGATTGGCGGGAATCTCATGTAAATCAATATCGATAGGCTCGGAGTGCTCAACAAGAGTTCTGCAAGTTACTCCCGTCTCTTCAAAAACCTCACGAATTGCGGCTTCAATGGGGGTCTCACCCTCATCGATATGCCCGCCAGGTTGGAACCACCGCTTTAAGTGGGGATGAAAAATAAGTAGAGCCTTCCCATCCTTGATCACCAAGCCACTTGCTGTGATGTGACCAGCCTTAGTGGAGCGTGAGTAAGGGTCATCTGAAGAAAGTACCTGGTCACAAGTGCATTTGAATGGCGAGTGAGTCGCCGCACCAGAGATCTGGTCAATGATGTTCATGGAGATATTCCAAAATCGCTTAAAAGATAATGTCAGCGTAAGGCCAATTATGGCGTAAGAAACAAGCTACTTCAATAACTCCATCATGGCTGCTTCATCAATTACTTGGATGCCTAGCTGTTCAGCTTTAGTGAGTTTACTTCCAGCATCTGTACCAGCAACAACATAGTCGGTTTTCTTGGAGACGGAGCCGGCTACTTTAGCGCCTGCTTTTTCAAGCAGATCTTTGGCTTCATCCCTTGTCATGGTCGGGAATGTGCCTGTTAGTACGAACGTTTTACCTGCAACTGCTGCGCTGATCACCTTTTCTTCTACGGAGAGTTGCATCCCCGAGACTAAGAGTTGCTCAATCACTTCTCGGTTATGGGCTTCTTCCATAAAGCTCGTAATAGAGTCTGCCACTACTGGGCCAACATCTTTTACTGTTAGCAAGTCTTCTAAATTTGCATCCATCAGGGCATACATAGATCGATAGTGATTTGCCAAATCCTTGGCGGTAGTCTCGCCCACATGACGAATACCCAATGCAAAGATAAATCTGGCTAAGGTGGTATTTCTGGATTGATTGATTGCTGCAATCAAATTGTCGGCTGACTTCTCGCCCATACGCTCCAGATTGGCTATTGCGGTAAAGCCAAGACGATAGAGGTCAGCTGGCGTTCTGACGAGATTGTGATCGACTAACTGATCCACGATCTTCTCGCCCAAACCTTCAATATCTAAGGCTCTTCTGTGGGCAAAATGTATTAATGCCTGTTTGCGCTGCGCTCCGCAAAATAGCCCACCACTACAACGGGCAATCGCTTCATCCGCCAAGCGCTCAATATGTGAATCGCATACCGGACAATGTGTTGGCATGACGAATTCTGTTGCATTGGCTGGTCTACGCTCTTTCAGCACCGCAACTACTTCCGGAATGACATCCCCTGCCCTTCTGACTGAAACGGTATCGCCGATGCGAACATCTTTACGCTTGACTTCATCCTCATTGTGTAGAGTAGCGTTGGTCACGGTAACGCCACCCACTTCCACAGGAGCAAGTCTTGCAACTGGAGTAATAGCGCCAGTGCGCCCTACTTGCACATCAATTCCGAGAACGGTAGTTAAGGCTTCTTGTGCTGGGAACTTATGGGCTAAAGCAAAGCGTGGGGCTCTGGATACATACCCTAGCTTGGCTTGCTCCGCAAAGGAGTTAACCTTATAGACCACACCATCAATGTCATATGGCAATGAGTCTCGCTTTGTGCCAACCTCATTATAGAAAGCCAATATCTCTTCTACGGATTTGAGAACACGGCGCTCTGTGCAAACTGGCAAGCCTAGCTTTACATAGGCGTTGAGAAGCTGTTCATGGGTTTTTGGTAACCAAGATTGAGGCTCTAGTACGCCTAAGCCATAAGAGAAGAATGAGAGCGGTCTCTTGGCGGTGATCTTTGAATCCAGTTGACGCAAACTACCTGCAGCAGCATTGCGAGGGTTAGCGAATTCTTTCTCGCCTTTGGCTGCAGCTTGCTCATTCATTTTTTGGAAGTCTTTGAGATACATAAAGACTTCCCCGCGCACTTCCAAGACCTCAGGAATATCATCCCCAGAGAGCTTGAGTGGAATAGCCCGAATGGTTTTGATATTGGCAGTGACATCTTCACCACTAGCGCCATCACCACGCGTAGCTGCTCTGACTAAAGAACCATGCTCATAACGAAGTGAGATCGCTAAGCCATCAAATTTGAGTTCGCCCGCGTAATCTACTTGGTCGACATGCAGGCCCTCACGACAACGACGATCAAATGCAATCAGCTCGACGTCTTCAAAGGCATTATTCAAAGAAAGCATCGGCACTGCATGAGTGACCGAATTAAACTCCTTGAGAGCAGCACCGCCCACTCTTTGCGATAGTGAATCAGCAGTTACCCACTCAGGATGTTCAGCCTCAATGTCGAGTAACTCGCGATAGAGGCGGTCATACTCGCTATCAGGAACGATGGGGTTATCGAGCACATAGTAGGCATGCTCTAGGCGTGCCAATTCGACTTGTAAGAATGCGTAGCGATCCGCTAAATTTGTCGGACTAGAGAACGACAAAGCGATTCCTTAACTAAAGAGTCTGCTGGCGGTAGAGGAGCCAGCAGGAACACCACTCTTCTCAAGATTGGCATACAAACCATCGAGATGCTGGCGAATGCTAATCACAGCAGCCTCAGTCAGATTAATGCCGTTGTCATCTACTAGGCGGCCATGGGCAGCTTGGGCAATCTCAATACCTTCACCCAGCATGCGTTCAAAAGCACGCTCTTCATGAGAGACCAAGGGCACCTCGAGCAATAAGGTCACTTGTTTCACGGGTGCATTCGGATCAATTTCTGCGCTAGTGAAGATCAGCGTGCCATTACTAAAAAACTCATAGGCACGGCCATTACGAGATAACCTAAAACCCCTCTTACGCATTAAGGCATCAAAGTTAGCACCAGGACACGCCTCATCAAAGAGAACATTAATACTCAACTGAATATCACTCTCAGCAGCCATCGCATCTAACTCTTTAGCGCTCTCAAGCATGGTGTTCACGCTAGGCATATCAATCTGTGAACCGAGAGTTTCGGCAAGCGCTTGTGCGCGAGAACAAAAATCGGACAGCTCTAAAACACCAATTGGGCCTCGACGGCTTGCTAACTGAATCGCTAGCTGCAGTTCTGAATAAGACGATTCTGGGCGTAGCACTTCCCAATTTTCAGCGACATCAACGTCTGCATTTAAGCCTTCACACATCCACCGCACTGTTGTAGTCGCAGGAACATCACCCCAAGTATTCATTTCTTCTAAGATTTCAGCGCCGCTGATACCCTCATCAAACCGAAGCGTAATCACGCAGTCAATTCTTGGGTCAATAGAGAAACTTTCTGGAGCAGAGGCTGACGAGAGAATTGTCTGACCAAAAGACGGTTCGGATCGATCTTCCGCTTCGGCAAAGCCTTGGGCAAAAGAGGGTTCTTTTGCAAAACGATCATCTAAAGAGTATTCACTGGCAGCTTTTGCATTGCGACGTGCACGAGCGTACTTGATATTGAGGATGAATACCGCAATCAAAATCAGTAGGCCAATGACAGCCAAAGCGAACTGCAAGTCAGACAAACCCAATGCTGTCATGATTTGCTCTAGATCCACTTAAACTGCCTCCACCATGGATACCGCGGAAGAAATATCTACTGCTACGATGCGAGATACACCCTGCTCTTGCATGGTGACACCAATCAATTGATGAGCGATTTCCATAGTGATTTTGTTATGTGAGATGAACACAAACTGCGTCTTACTAGACATTTTGGCAACCATCTGCGCATAACGCAAGGTGTTCGCATCATCCAATGGTGCATCGACCTCGTCCAGCAAGCAAAATGGCGCAGGATTGAGGAGAAATAAGGAGAAGACCAGAGCAATTGCGGTCAAGGCTTTTTCGCCACCAGAAAGCAAATAGATCGAGCTATTCTTCTTGCCTGGAGGCTGCGCCATCACCTGTACGCCAGCATCCAAGATCTCTTCGCCCGTCATCACTAATTCGGCATGACCGCCACCAAAGAGCTCGGGGAATAACTTACCAAAATGCATATTGACTTGGTCGAAGGTACCCTGCAAGAGATCACGAGTTTCCGCATCAATCTTAGCAATCGCATCCGTCAAAGTCTGCATCGCTTCGTTCAAGTCAGCAGATTGTGCATCCAAAAATTGCTTGCGTTCGCGTGAACTTGAGAGCTCATCTAAGGCGGCCATATTCACAGGGCCTAAAGACTGGATCTCCGAGTTGAGGCGATTTACTTCAGTTTGCAAAGCGCCTACTTTGAGGTCTGGACTAAAGTTTGCTTCCAGGGCAATTAAGTCAGCTTCTGCGTCTAACAGCAAAGTTGCGAATTGCTCAAAGTTCAAACGGGCAGCTTGTTCACGCAATTGCAAATCCACTACCTTGTCACGCATAGGCTGAAGACTGCGCTCGATTTGCATCCGCACTTCATCGGCTTCGCGCAATTGATGCAATAGCGCATCTTGCTCGGTACGTGCATTAGCTAGAGCTGCCTCGCGGGCACTACGAGCCAGCAACAATCCTTGTAATTTATCTTGGGCCTCTTCATCACTCAGTGTTTCAAGCTCTTGCTCTGAGGTGGCCTGCTTGTCCTGAATCTCCATGATCTGTACACGGGCAGTGCTTTGATCACGCTGCAAATCCGCAATGCGCTGCTGCAGGGAGCGGGTTGCAAAAGCCGCCTCTTGGGCAGACATTTCAGATGAGCGCACAGCTTCGCGGAGACGATCACGCTCTTGGGTCGCTAGCTCGAGTTTTTCTTGTGCAATCGCTAAATTCTCTTGAAGACCTTGCTTAGATTCCTCTGACTGAGCAAACTCTTCAGACGATTGCTCTTGAGTTTGAGTTAATTGTTCCATTTGCTGGCGCAACTCACTTAACTCACTCTGAATTTGTTCAGCGCGCTGACTGTACTTTTCTTCAGCTTGAGTTAGCTGCATTCTTTCTACTTCAAAACCGTGTACTTCTTGCACTGCTTGCTCGGCATGAACGCGGGTTTGCTCAGCAACTTGATGCGCGGCTTGGTAATTAGCGGCGCATTGATCCAATTCACCCTGCAATTCGCTCTGGATCAGTTTTTGTGCACGCAATTGCTTCTCGAGACCTTCCATCTCTTGAGCGCGCGCCAGCATACCGGCCTGCTCTGAGTCTGGTGCGTACAACTGCACACCTACACGGCTGACTAAGTGGCCTTGCTGTGTCACAAAAGCACCTCCAGCGGGTAGCTTCTCGCGGCGATGCAAGGCATCTTCCAAGCTATTGGCGATGTAAATGTTATCCAACCACTCTTGCAATACAGCAGCAACGCGCGGTGCACCTGCGCTTTGTACGCGGGTCAACAAAGGAATGAAATCTGCTGGTACAGCAGTATGCGCAGGAGAAATATCCTCAGTTAATAAAATGGCTAAGCGACTTGGGGGTGCGTCATTTGCTAAAGCTAAAGCTTCTTGAACACTCTTGGCTGTAACTGCAGCTAAGCGCTCGCGCAACACAGACTCCAAAGCAGCTTCCCAACCGCTTTCTACTTTGAGTTCCTGCCATAAACGCTTGCTTTCTTTTAAGCCCTTGCTCTCAAGCCATGGACCAATCTTGCCTTGCGCTTGAACGCTGACCTGTAACGCTGTCAACGCTGTCAACTTAGCTTCGGTTTGAGCCAAGTCTTGATTAGCAGTTTGAATTTGTTGTTGTGCAGTGTGACGCGCTTCATCAGCAGCCGGCACGCGTATTTGCGCCTCGCTTGCTTTTTGTCTCGCTTCGTCCACCTTGCGCTGCGCCATCGCATGGCGATCAATCGCTGTTTGCAATGCTTCTGCGTCTGGTCTACGCATACCTGCAAGCTCAGCCTCAAGACGGGTATCGCGCCCTTTGAGTTCTTCTACTTGGGTTGTAATTGCTTTAACGCGCTCGCCCAAACTGGCTAAGCGCTGATCAATTGTGGCTAAGTTCTCGCGGGCATCATTGAGTTCGCGTGCATGAACTTGATAAGCCTCTTCGCGGGCTGGCATTTGCTCTTGCAAACCAGATAAATCGATTATTAGCGTTTGCTCTTTTTCTGCCGCTAAGCTGAGTTCTTGCTCTGCAGTACGCTGCGCTTGTGCGGCATCAGTTTCTTGAACGGTCCAACGTTGTAGTTGAGCTTGCAAATCTTGAGACTGTTGTTGCAAACGCTGGCGTGCTTCCTGCACGTAACGAATTTGTGACTCTACTTGACTGACGTCTGCATTGGTTTGGTACAAATCACCTTGCGCTTGAGAAACCTTGTCTTGTAATGCGTACTGTTCGGTACGCATTGTTTCCAGCTCGGCTTCTGCATGACGCATTTTTGCCGTCTGCTCCTCTAGGCTGACTTGAGTGTCACGAATACCGTTGGCATGACGCTCTTGCTCTTTGCCAGCCTCAGTCTGGCGGACAAACCAGAGCAACTGTTGTTGTGACTTCATTGAGGTGGAGAGTTCAGCATGACGCTCAGCTACCGTCGCCTGCTTCTCCAAGCGAGTGACCTGCTGATCAAGCTCGCGCAGAATATCCTCAACGCGAACCAAATTCTCTTTAGTATCTTCAAGACGGGAAGCGGTTTCTTTACGACGCTCTTTATATTTAGAGACACCCGCAGCTTCTTCAAGGAAGACACGCAACTCTTCTGGCTTGGCTTCTAAGATGCGATTGATAGTGCCCTGTCCAATAATGGCGTAGCCTCTTGGACCCATACCCGTGCCCAAGAAAATGTCTTGAATGTCTTTACGACGAACCACTTGGTTATTCACGTAATAACTCGAATTACCATCACGTGTCAAAACACGTTTGATACCTAGTTCTGTAAAAGCACTCCATTGACCTTGAGCGCGTCCTTCTGAGTTATCAAAGATGAGTTCCACACTGGCGCGACCAGAAGGTTTGCGCAAACCAGAGCCATTAAAAATCACGTCTTGCATCGATTCACCACGCAACTCACTGGCGCGAGATTCACCCAAAACCCAGCGTACAGCGTCAATAATGTTCGATTTTCCGCAACCGTTAGGACCCACAACACCGATCAATTGACCTGGCATTTCAAAATGGGTGGGATCGACGAAGGACTTAAAGCCGGAAAGTTTGATGGATTTCAGTTGCACGGCGTACTTTGTAGTGAAAAAAGGGGTTCAAATAAGGGGTAAAAATTATTACTAAAGTGGGAAGATGATAGCAAGCTTGGGGCTTCCCGCACGGGTTTTTGCCCCACCGATATAATGATTAATCTACATCCAGGGTTAAAACCCCTTAACAATCTGATAGTTAACTGAAAAGCATGAGCCAATCACCACAAAGCATCATTGAACAAGCCTGGGAAAACCGCGCAAACCTGTCTCCAGAGGCTGTTTCTGGGGAAATTCGTAACGCGGTAAACGCGGTCCTCGAGGGCCTTAATACCGGCAGCATTCGCGTGGCTGAGCGCCAAAGCGTTGGTAAATGGGAAGTCAATCAATGGGTTAAAAAGGCAGTTTTGCTGTCTTTTCGCCTGGAAGACAATAAGCCGATGGGTGCTGGTGGGTATACCCAGTTTTATGACAAGGTCCCAAGCAAGTTTGAGAACTACACCGCAGAAGACTTCGCCAATGGCGGTTTCCGCGTAGTTCCCCCTGCAATTGCTCGTAGAGGCTCATTTATCGGCAAAAATGCCGTTTTAATGCCTTCCTACGTCAATATCGGTGCTTATGTTGGTGAAGGCACCATGGTCGACACTTGGGCAACAGTAGGCTCTTGTGCCCAAATTGGTAAAAATGTTCATCTCTCCGGTGGCGTTGGCATTGGTGGTGTCTTAGAGCCAATTCAAGCCGGCCCAGTGATTATTGAAGACAACTGCTTTATCGGTGCTCGCTCTGAGGTAGTTGAAGGCGTAGTGATTGAAGAAAACGCTGTTCTTTCTATGGGCGTATACATTGGTCAAAGCACCAAAATCTACGACCGTGAAACCGGTGAGATTCATTATGGGCGTGTACCAGCAGGCTCTGTTGTAGTACCAGGCTCCCTTCCCTCTGCTTGCGGTAAATACAGTCTGTACGCTGCGATCATTGTGAAGAAGGTAGATGCTCAAACCAGAGCAAAAACTGCCATTAACGAACTCCTACGTGATTAAGTTTTAAGGCTAAATACATGAGCGCTACCCTCGAGTTAACTGAAGCCCTTATCGCCTGTCGTTCGGTAACACCGGCGGATGGCGGTTGTCAGGACCTCATTGCCAAACGCCTTCAGGCGATTGGCTTTCATACCGAGAGCGTGATTAGTGGTCCTGAGAATTTTCAGGTCACTAACCTTTGGGCAATCAAAAAGGGTACAGCTGGCGATCAGGGCGAATTACTCATGTTTGCTGGTCACACCGACGTTGTGCCAACAGGCCCGCTGGAAAAGTGGACCAGCGATCCGTTTACTCCCACGATTCGGGACGGCATGCTTTACGGTCGCGGTGCTGCGGATATGAAAACCTCTCTAGCAGGATTTGTTGTAGCTACAGAAGAGTTTGTCATCACCCACCCAAATCACAAAGGTTCTATCGCTTTTTTGATTACCAGCGATGAAGAAGGTCCCGCAAATGATGGCACCGTCATCATGTGCGAGCGCTTGCAAAAACAAGGCCAACGTTTGGACTATTGCGTGATTGGTGAGCCTACTTCCGTAGATCAACTCGGTGACATGATTAAGAATGGCCGCCGCGGCTCGCTCTCAGGAAAGCTTCGGGTTAAAGGGATTCAGGCGCATATTGCCTACCCCCATCTTGGCAAAAATCCGATCCACCTTTCAGCACCAGCAATACAGTCGCTGGTGGAGACTGAGTGGGATAAAGGCAATCAGTATTTTCAACCTACAAGCTTTCAGATCTCCAACATTCATGCAGGCACTGGCGCGAATAATGTTATTCCTGGTGAGTTGGCAGTGGATTTCAACTTCCGTTTTTCTACCGAGAGCAAGCCAGAAGAATTGCGCAGCCGCCTAGAGGCCATCTTGACTTCTGCCGGACTGGACTTTGAGATTGATTGGGTCTTAGGCGGCAGTCCATTTATTACTGGCGATGGTGCTCTTGCTAATGCTTTGCGCAAATCTATCAAAGCAGAAACGAATATCGATACTGAGCTCTCCACAACCGGCGGTACTAGTGATGGCCGTTTCATCGCAAAAATTTGCAAAGAGGTGGTGGAATTTGGTCCACTCAATGCTACGAGTCACAAAATTGATGAGTGTGTGATTGTGGATGATGTGGTTCCGCTCAAGAATATCTTCCGCAAGACTCTAGAACAATTAATTGCCTAAAGCCAGCGCTGTCTAGCTCATTTATTAAACTTCATGGACCCTGCGCCCCAGCAATCTCTCACAGTTGATCAATGCATTGATCAAATCGCAGCACGATTAGAGGCAGCACATTTGCACTACGGTCATGGTGCCATTGATGCTCAGAGTGAAGCCTTATGGATTGCTAGCAAGCAACTCGAACTCAGCCCTACCGATGCCTTGGATCACTTAGAGCAGGCAATGACTGCCGAGCAGATTGTCAGGGCGTTTGAGACCACAGAAAATCGCATCTCTACACGCAAGCCATTGGCTTATATTTTGGGTGAAGCTTGGCTCATGGGTGTGCCATTTTTCTCGAGCGAGCAAAGTATTGTTCCACGCTCCTGGATTGCAGAGCTCATCGTTGATGGCTCTCTAGAATCCTGGTTACCTGCCGATGGTAAGGCGCTAGATTTGTGTACCGGCAATGGCTCTCTAGCTATTTTGCTAGCGATGGCTTGCCCCGATATTCATGTGAGTGCTTGTGACATTAGCCTGCCTGCATTAGCCGTAGCTTCCCGCAATCTCGATCGCCATGGCCTAAGTTCACAGGTCGAGCTTTTTGAGGGTGATCTCTGGGATGCATTACCAGAACCCCATGGTGACAATCGCTTTGATCTCATCATCTGCAACCCGCCTTACGTCAATGCCAATTCCATGAACGCCCTGCCTGCTGAGTATCACGCAGAGCCTGCTCTTGCATTGGCTGGTGGCGATGATGGCATGGATCTCATTCGCAAGATTATTGCGAGCGCACCAGATTATCTATCGGAGCGTGGCGCCATTCTGATTGAGATTGGCAATGAGTATGAACACTTCAAGAGAGCCTTCCCGGAGATTCCAGTCATTTGGATGGAGGTCTCTGCCGGAGATCAGCAAGTCCTACTCATTCAAGCGGAAGACTTGCACTAAGCAGCTAGCCAAAACTGAGGGCGTCAATACTCAGAGTTCAGCAGCTGCACTAATCGCTTGATCAATACGCTCTACGGGAATCACTCTTAATCCCGGAATCTTTGCCTTTGGCATATTGGCTTTGGGAATAATTGCCACAGTAAAGCCCAGCTTGGCGGCTTCTTTTAAGCGCTCCTGACCGCGCGGGCAGGGACGGATCTCTCCGGCCAAACCGACTTCGCCAAATACGATCAACTCCTTAGGCAATGCCTTATTTCGAATCGAAGATTGAATGGCTAACAACACCGCCAAGTCAGCCGCTGGTTCTGAGATCTTCACCCCACCAACTGCATTTAAGAAGACGTCCTGATCAAAACACGCTACACCGGCATGGCGATGTAATACTGCCAATAGCATCGCTAGACGCGCTTGCTCCAAGCCAACTGCCAAGCGGCGGGGGTTCGGAATATGTGCCGTATCTACCAGCGCCTGAATTTCTACCAACAAGGGACGACTGCCCTCTTGGGTAACCAATACGCAAGCACCAGGCACCATCTCTGCATGCTGAGATAAGAAAATGGCTGAAGGGTTAGCTACGCCACGCAGGCCTTTTTCAGTCATCGCAAATACGCCCAACTCATTGACAGCACCAAAACGATTTTTAATCGAGCGCACCAATCTAAATGAGGAGTGGGTATCGCCTTCAAAATACAAGACGGTGTCCACAATATGCTCTAAGACGCGAGGCCCAGCCAAATGACCATCTTTAGTGACGTGACCTACCATCAATACACAAATACCACTGGATTTAGCAGCCCTCGTTAATTGCGCAGCACACTCTCGCACTTGCGCAACCGATCCAGGAGCTGAGCTCAATACCTCTGAATACAAAGTCTGAATAGAGTCCACCACCAATACCTGTGGTTTGACGGTATCCATAATGGAAAGGAGCTTCTCTAGCTGAATCTCTGCCAAAACCTCCAATTGAGGAGCATCTAACGCAATCCGTTTAGCGCGCAATGCAATCTGAGCCGCAGACTCTTCACCACTGCTGTAAAGGACATTCATGCCCGCTGCACTCATCTCTGCAAGCGCTTGTAGTAACAGTGTGGATTTACCAATACCAGGATCGCCACCTAAGAGGACAACACCACCTGGCACCAATCCACCACCGAGCACACGATCAAACTCTTCCACACCAGTACTGAAACGCGGTAGGTCTTCTGCACTAATGGCGGAAAGTTTCTGTCGCGGCAACGATTGCGCTAAGCCCTGAAAGCGGGCGTTTGAACTGACTTCGGGCACACCCTCTTCCAG
This sequence comes from Polynucleobacter arcticus, assembly GCF_013307205.1. Taxonomy (NCBI): domain Bacteria; kingdom Pseudomonadati; phylum Pseudomonadota; class Betaproteobacteria; order Burkholderiales; family Burkholderiaceae; genus Polynucleobacter; species Polynucleobacter arcticus. The sequence continues at coordinate 1,462,532 of NZ_CP028940.1, forward strand.
AGTATTCCAAGCCTGACAGGATGGGCACTGCCCTTGCCACTTGGCAGAGCTTCCACCGCAGGACTGACAGATATAGATAGTTTTTATTTTGGCCAAGGGATTAATCGAGCTGAGTGCCCGCTTTGTTTTCTTGAGCACGCTTAGGTGCATCTTTACGACGTTGCTCTAGGTCTGCTGCACGAGCAGCTGCAGCTTTTTGCTTTTCTTCAAATTCTTTTTGATTGGCGGCGCGCTCAGCCGCTTTTTCAGCTGAAGCACGCTCAGCGATCTTGGTAGCATCACGCTGATCTTTAATGCTAGCGCGCAACTTACGCTGCACTTCATGCAACTCTACTTCTTGCACGCGAATGGGATCAATCTCTTTACGGTACTTTGCACGAGAGTCTTTTAGACAATCGTTGACCCAATACTTTTGATAACACTCTGAGCTGGCTTTTTCCCAGCGATATTTAGCCCAGTCGCGTTGCAAATCAAGATCACGCTCAATCTGATCCAATTGCTCTAACTGAGCCTCCTCGGCAGGAGTGGCGAGAACCAAGCCACCAAAGGTGCTCACCAATAGGAAAGCCCCCGACACAAGCAAAGATTTAAAGGTGCAAGACTTGTTCAAATCTCTACCTTTGCACCGAGCTCAACCAAACGGTTAGCCGGAATCTTGAAGAAGTCAGATTGACGGCCAGCATTTTGATACATCCAGCAGAATAAGCGCTCGCGCCACAAAGCCATACCGGGAAGTTCTGTGGCAACGATCGTGTCACGCGATAAAAAGAATGAGGTATCCATCAAGTTAAATCGAAGTCCGGATGACTTCTCGATCAACTCAATAATAGAGCCCATATCTGGAGTTTCTTTAAAGCCATAGATTGCGCGCACTACATGAATATTGCCACCAAGGTCTTTCATGGTGATGCGCTCAGCGTCATTTACATAAGGCACATCCCAAATGCTGACCTTCAAAAAAAATACTCTCTCGTGCAACACATGGTTGTGCTTGAGATTGTGCAAGAAAGAAACTGGCAAATAATCAACGTGTGCCGTAAGGAATACTGCAGTACCCTCGACGCGATGTGGCGGATGCTTGAGCAGGGATTCAATAAAGCTTCCCAATTGGATGCCCTCTTCCATAGCACGCTGACGCAAAATCTGACGACCTCTATACCAAGTAATTAGGCAGGTAAAGCACAGTAAGCCTAACGCCAAAGGATACCAACCACCATCTTTAATTTTAATTAAATTTGCGGTCCAGAAAGCGATATCAACAACAAAGAATAAGACTGTAATCAGACTGACTAATATGATGTTCATCTTCCACTCTCGGAACATCACTACAGCCAATAAGATAGTCGTAATTAACATCGTTGAAGTAACTGAGATGCCGTAGGCAGCAGCTAAATTGACCGACTCTCTAAACTCAATAATGGTAACTACCACCATAAATAACAAAGCCCAATTCACCATCGGAATATAAATCTGGCCCTGCTCAGAATCGGATGTGTGTTGAATATTCATGCGCGGCATAAAACCGAGCAAGATCGCCTGACTTACCAAGGAATACGCTCCTGAGATGACTGCCTGCGAGGCAATCACAGTAGCTGCCGTTGCCAAACCTACCGTTGGCCATAAAGCCCAATCAGGCACCATCAAATAGAAAGGATTTTTAATAGCCTCTGGGTTAGACAGGAGTAAAGCGCCTTGACCCAGATAATTTATTAGTAAGCTAGGCAACACAATCAGCAACCAAGCATAACGAATTGGATTGCGGCCGAAGTGACCCATGTCTAAATACAAAGCCTCAACACCAGTGACGACCAAGACCACGGCACCCATCACGATATAGGCAGTAGTTGGGTGCTCAATGATGAAATTCATGGCATACCAAGGATTGAATGCAGCAACAATCTCTGGTGCATTGCCAATATTAATAATGCCTAAGGCAGCAAGAGTCAAAAACCACGCTAAAGTGATTGGGCCAAACAGCTTACCAACGGCAGCGGTACCGTACTTTTGGATCAAAAATAAGCCAACCAAAATCACTAATGAAATTGGAATAACAAATTTACTTAGCCCAGGCGCCGCAATCTCAATACCTTCAACGGCAGATAAAACAGAAATTGCCGGGGTAATGACAGACTCACCCAGCAGCATGCATGCCCCCAACATGCCAATAATCATGAGGAAGTAATAGCTCTTTGATTTGTTATCGAAAGAGCGTAGAGCCAGAGCCATTAATGAGAGGACGCCGCCCTCACCCTTGTTGTCCGCTCGCATCACGAATAAAACGTACTTTACGGTCACCACCAAAATGAGAGCCCAGATCATCATGGAGATCACGCCAAAGAGTGCCTCAGGTGTGTATGCAATACCGTGCTGAGGATCGAAGCATTCTTTCAATGCATAGAGTGGGCTGGTACCGATATCCCCAAAGACCACCCCAATTGCTGCAAGCATCATTACGCCGAGGCTTTTTTTATGCTCGCCGCCTGAACCATGAACCTCAACGGGGTTCAAAAGTGTGGAGCTGGAAAACTCTGGATTGCTGATGGACATCTTAAAACCTTAAAGTGATGTTGCACGGCAATATGTTACTCCTTATGCAGGCTGACTCTGCAGTCTTATTTCCATGAAAAAACCGCTTTTTCAGATGTTATTTGCAGGAATGGCTCGACAGAGAGGGCAAAAAAATGATAGAATCTAAGACTCAGACGCGGGGTGGAGCAGTCTGGCAGCTCGTCGGGCTCATAACCCGAAGGTCGTAGGTTCAAATCCTGCCCCCGCAACCAGTATTCATAAGGCTTTCAGGTCAATCGACTTGAAAGCCTTTTTTGATCTTTAGGGCCATGTAACCGCCATGTAAGAAAATATTGGCGTTAGATTTGTCCAACATATACTGAATACAGCTTTACCTGCCACATTAAAGGGCTCGATAATGAGAGTATGAGGATTTCAAATTTGAAAATGCAAGAGATTACCTTCTCCCCCTCCAAAGCGCTTGAGTCGCTTCTATATTTGGCAAGCAAGCTACAAGACCCAGATATTCATACGCTTTTGAAATTGCGCTACTTCGCAGACAAAGCGCACCTATCACGCTACGGCTTTTTAGCAAGTGGCGATAAATACTTTGCAATGCAATTTGGGCCCGTTGCCTCCAACACCTACAACATCATCAGAGCTGCTAGGGGCGAGAAGAATGACTGGATTCACCCTGCCTTCATTGAGGCTGTTAATGGCAATCTTGAAATCAGCAAAGACAATCACAAAGTAAAAGCGCTTAGAAAGCCAAATACTGAACTGCTATCTAAGGCGGACATGGAATGTCTTGATGAAGCAATTTCTGAGTTTGGCTCCATGTCCTTCCCTGAAAGAACGGCCATCAGCCATGATGCTGCTTGGATGACTGCATCTGAAGCTGCGGCCAATGATGGTGTTGATGCCGGACATATGTCGGTAACCTCAATTGCCAAAACCCTAAGCAATAGAGAAGAAATCTTAGAATTACTTCAAAACTAGCAGAAAATTTAGTCAGCTAAATGATTCTGGGTGACTCATTCCCCAAAGACTTAGTCTTAGCATCAATCCGACGGCACATACAGCCAGGAGCAATCCTAAAATTTAGATTTGTGATGGATGATGACCAAGAACAAGAAAAAAGATTTCTGGTTCTTGCGGTCGATGATGAAACTTTGACATGCGTAATTAACTCCAATATTCCGCAACTCGCACTCAAAACCCCTGCATTACTAACCTGTCAGGTCAAGCTTGATAGAAGTCGTCATGAATTTATGGATTGGGACTCTCATATCGACTGCAGTCGAGTAAGGCGATACCCAACCGTCGAGATAGAGGCGCAACTTATTCAGAATAAAAATTGGATTTTAGGGAAACTCCATTCCGAACTGAGGGATGAAGTTCTTACCGCACTAAAATTCTCAATAACTGAATCCCCAGTAATTATTAACAATTGTTGCTCAGCATTATCGAGTGCAGATTTAGAGAGGTGATGATTTCCTTCGTGATAGAACTCCAGATTTTAAAAGCTCAAGCCGACTTAATTAAATCGCTTGCCTTAACCGCTAATTTATAACCAATATCAGTTTGTAAGGCACTGAAAAATTGACTCCCCATCCGAATCTTGAATCTCTCTTCATCACGCAATTTCCCGGGATCTAAGGTGCCCTTGGTTTCAGAAACAAAGTAGAGTTTACTGTCATGCTCCAAGACTACAGCCCAGTCCGGCGTGTAGTTTCCTATTGGAGTGGGTATCTTAAAGCCCTTAGGAATTTTAAAGAAGAATTTAACTGCCTCGTTAACCTCGCAATCGCGAGCAAAATTATCCTCAATAGCGCTATCTGTTCGATAGTAATTAAATGCCGTCTTATCCGCAAAATCTGGCCTGACTTCCAATACCTGATCTTGAAGCACCTCACCTAGTTCATCGGTGAAAAGCTTTTGGGTATAGCTAGCGTCCCATGCAGGGCCCTTTTCATATTTAACGCCGCCCTCATACAAGATTTCATTTTTAGCGCGCTCAAAAACCGCAACAACATACTCTAAAAAACGTTGTGGATTAATCATGAGTTCGTCAATACGCCCACACCCTTTAAACAACCCCGCTATTGAAGAGCGAGAGAGCTTAATGCGACTTTGAATAAAACCAAAAACATCAGGAATTGCATTTGCTCTACCTTGAGTTTCTCTTAGGGCATTACTAGTGCTCTGAGCCAATAAACCCTCACCACTCATCTGGATTTTGGCAGTATTCGATTGCAGTGTTAAGCGAGTAACGGTCGGGTAATGATTCTTATCTTTAAGGAAATCAATGGCTTTACTAACCAAAGTCGCCTCCTCATACGAAACTGCATACCGAGTATGAAAACTAACCCTATCCCATAAGTCAAATAACAAGGGATAATTTTCTCGGGTCAAAGCGGCCTTTGTATACCGTACCTGAACCTTTGCTCGATTAGCGTCAGCAATCTTCCCGGTGAAAGGGATGCCCGTATCCTCCTCTATCTCCGTTTGAAGGGCGCGAGTAAAGGCCTCATAACTCTCATTTGCAATTACGGTTAATAAATTGATGTCCTTATCGACAATCCTCTGCCCGTCACTATTGACCGGCAGACGCAGACCGCGCCCCACTTCTTGGCGCTTCTTAACTTCGCTAACACTCTCGTTAAGAGTACAAATTTGAAACACATTAGGGTTGTCCCAGCCCTCACGTAGCGCACTATGAGAAAAGATGAATTGAACCGGGTTTTCCAGGTTGAGTAACGCCTCTTTATTTTTCATAATGAGGCTATAGGTATCCTCATCATCCTTGGTAACGCCTTTGGTATCCTTTAAGACTCCTTTTTTATCTTGCGAAAAGTATCCACGGTGAACTTCATCAGCGCCGTATGGAATGAGTCCCTCATATTCAGATTTTTTACTGTATTTGGTAAATGCCTCTTCAAAATACCCCTCAAACTTAGCCTTACCTTCAGGGCTGCGATAGTTTGCGACTTTATCAATAAAAAATAGTGAAAGAACTTTGATACCTAAGGGATGTAATTTTTTGGCGCGCTCGAAATGCCAGCGCACAGTACGCTCAATTTGGAATTGCTGCAATTCATCCGTAAATCCGCCCTGAGAATCACCCACCCGAAGGATAAGGCCACCTGAAAATTCAATCAGCCCCTTATCAGCCTCAATGCTTTCTAAGATAAAGCCATCTCGATAAATCTCACGGCGATTAGATTTAATAAATAGATCATCCCCCAAACTCAAAACTACATCCTTTTGATTGACGCTACCAGCCTCGCCATTTACGAAAATAGTAACTTTTGCCTTGAGCCTCGCTTTACCACACTGAATTTCTTTAAGCGCAACAAAAGCAGCATTGTAGTTTTGCTCTGCCGTAATACCATCAACCTGAATCTGCTTTACTAAACCTGCGTTATAGGCGTCAACCGGGGTTAATCTCGAAATAAGGTTGTAAGGATTCTTATGGGTAGCGCTATACCTAAGAGTGCAGAGGGGATTAAGATTATCAATCGCCCTCCTACGAATTGGTGTCTCCATGTTTTGCGGCTCATCAACTATCACAATAGGATTGGTGGCTTGCAAAAACTCGATTGGCTTAACACCTTGCTCTGTAACAGTATTGATAATGTTGCTATCGCTAGCGAAACTATCAATATTAATAATTAAGATTTGAAGTGAATTAGACGCAGAAAAATTACGCAATGCATTACGATTTGCGCTATCCCAAACGGTGTAGTTTGCAGGAACGCCATATAAGGCTCTCATCTCCTTGGCGGTAATTTCTAAATTCTTTAAAGTACCCTCACGAATGGCCACCGAAGGAACAACAATGACGAATTTACAAAAACCATAGGTTTTATAAAGCTCGTAAATGGTTCTTATGTAGCTATACGTTTTCCCAGTACCCGTCTCCATCTCAACCGAAATATTTAAATCAACCCCCTTGGCACTGAGCTCCTCGCTTATGTCAACCCTGGGAACTAAATTAACCGATTCAGCCAGTCCATTGGATTTCTGAATTTCGGAAATATTTTTTAATAGGGCTTCTGGGCTTAGTACCAAGCGATTTCCAATACCCCGCTCACCAAACTCTACAGAGCCAATATCAGATTGCGAGTTATCAAAAAACCCGCCAGCATTAGGCTGCCCCTTAAACACATCAGTGACAGCACGAATAGCACTTAATTGATGAGGAGCGAAGTGGTCAAATATGAATTCCATTTTTTGATCAACTATAAAATGTCGAGCGCTATATTAGCGCCCTGCATTTGAAAATCAAAGTTAGTGAGGGCCTGACTATCTGCAAATGATTTACTGAGACAGATGACTTTAGCGGGGGCCTCCCTTAGGATGTATTCAGTAATTTCTTCGGAAATATCATCAAAAAATATTGCAATTGACTTTGCGTTTTCAGGTGTGGCTATATAAATATGATTAGACTTGGCGCGACTCTTGATTTCATAGCATTTGACGGGTGTGGTAATTGGGAGCGCCATTTTTAACAACAATTCATAAACCATACATCTCACCTCGCTATCAGGCTTAGTGCTGTCAATATGATATTCAAGCTGAGCAAGCAAGTCTTCCTCACTATTTATATCTGTGCGCCACTCCTTGAAATTAGATGGCGTTAGCTTGAGAGCATTAAAACCGAGAGCCTGTTTAGGACCATCTTCAGCACCCGGAAGGCTTGCCTGCCTAGAGTCCGCTAAACGTTTCCCTTCAACTTTCTCAATTACCTTTTTAATGCGGGTACGGCCAATGTCAGGAATAGTTCTGTAGCCAGCCCTATAAGCCTCACTAGACTCCTCTAAAATTTCAGGCATTTGAACGCAAATAAATTGACGACTTCCGCCGTCTTCTTCGTTAAGCTCAATCACAGAATGTGCTGTTGATGAACTTCCCGCAAAAAAATCTAGAATCAAATCGTCCTTGTCAGAAGAAATTCTGAGCATTTGTTTAATTAACTTGACGGGTTTTGGGGTATCAAAAATCGGGGCATCCAATAATTCTCTAATTTCACGTTTAGCCTCTTGATTATGACCAACTTCATCGCTCACCCAAAGCGAATCAACTTTTTTGCCTTGCTGAACATCAGATAAAAAGCGTTTTAAACGCGGGAAGGCATCGCCGCTCCTGCCAAACCAAACTCTGCTTTCATTAATAAGTTGGCTCATATTTGCTTGGGAGTAAGCCCAATGTTTTCCGCTGGGAACATTGAAGGCCGCTCCTGTCGCTGGATTTATTACCTCATAATATCCTTCGCGCCTTTCTTCATTAGCCACCAAATCGCTTGAAGCCCACGGACCTCTCGGGTCGTTATCTAAATTTTGATAACGCTCATTCATGGCCGCAGTACGCGGAAGCAATTTAACTTCCAAACAAGTAATGGATTTTGAATACATAAATATGTATTCGTGATTCGTTGATACATACTTTGCATCATTTTTTGTGCTGTGAATTTTTTGCCAGCAAAACTGACTTACAAAATTCTCTTCTCCAAAAATTTCATCCATCAGCAATTTCAAATCTGCCGCTTCGTTATCATCAATACTTACAAAGATAACTCCATCTTCACGCAATAAGTTTCGAGCAAGAAAAAGCCGTGGATACATCATTGAAAGCCAGGCGCTATGAAACTGACCATTTTCCTTTGAATTTTTTTTCCAAAGATTTTGCTTGTTTAAAAATCCAGCTTCATCCGTCTCACCTGTACGGGCTTGATACTCTTTCAAGGTTTCGCTGTAATCATCAGGGTAGACGAAGCTATCATTTCCAGTGTTGTAAGGAGGATCTATGTAGATCATCTTGACTTTGCCAAAGTAAGCCTTTTGCAATGTGCGAAGCACTTCCAGATTTTCACCTTCTATGTAGAGATTTTGCGTGGCATCCCAATTGACGCTATTTTCAGTATCAGGGCGCAATGTAGCCGTTGTTCTTTTTTGAACCTCTCTTCGCGCATCACCCTTTCCAGCCCAAGATAACTCATAACACTCGTTGGTTTGAGTCAGCTCATCTCCTAGGGCGGCCTTTAATCGTTCAAAATTGACTTTCCCATCACTAAAAACATCGGGAAATATCGCCTTCAATTGATTAATGCGGTCTTGAACTACATCCAGGCTTTCAGCAAAGTCAGCCTGGTGGTCCATGACCTCGTCTTTATCGACTAATTGCTTTAATTGACTAGATAGACCCATTGAGCTTCCTTTTTGATGATTGCAGGGTTATCGCTGCGCTATATGCGTCAGATTTATTAACCCTCTAGTTCCTACAAAAACACAAAATATATGAATTAGTGTTTATGTGAATTAGAGTATATCCGTGAATATTTGGGCATGACCCAAGCGCTCGTTCACCACCTAGGAAGTACTATTCGCGATTTGCGAAAAGAGGCTGGCATGAGTCAAATTGTGTTTGGTGAAAAATGTGGGTTTTATCAAACCTACTTAAGCCGCATAGAGAATGGGGGCGCCAATCCAACCATAAACGCCATAGAAGTGATCGCAAAGGCCCTTGGCCTATCCTTCTTTGAGCTTCTGGATCTTGTCAAACTTAGAATTGAACAAGCATCTCTGCGTTGATATTTTCATGGGCTCTTAGCGAAAATCTGGCGTAAAACCCATCAATTGGGCTTTTTCATGCCCTAGGAGCCCATTCTATATATTTACAGTTATATTTACATTATTAGTGTTAATATAACTGTATGGAAACTCAAAAACTCACCTTTGATGAACTTTGCGCCTTATCGGGCTTAAGTTCACGCACTCTGCGCTACTACACCCAAATTGGCTTAATTGATAAGCCTATAGGGCAAACAAGGGCAGCTCACTACACCAGTCTTCACCTTGAAAAAGCTCTGCGCATCAAGCAATTATCTGATTCAGGTATATCGCTAGAGCGGATACGTGGGGTTTTATCCGGCGAGACTTTGTCCCTACCCGTTCGCATCAAAAGACCGGGTCACATTGAAGTAAAAACCCATCTTTGGATTGCAGATGGTGTTGAGCTCCAGGTCTTCCCAGAATCGGCAAATTTAAGCCCCGAGCAATTGCGTGAGTTTTTACAAAATGTGGTGCAGGCCTACGAAAAGATAGCAAAGGATAGCAAGTGATGACCTTTCAAAATACAACCTCACTGCTTTTTGAGCGCAATCAATTAATGGCGCTGCAATCAGTTAAAGCCACAGGAATAGTCCAAGGTCTCGTGCTGGAGATGACTATTCGCCAGGAGTATCAGAATTGCACGCAAGATAACCTTGAGGCCTCCTATACCTTTCCAATGGGCTGGGGCGCTAGTTTTATGGATCTCCATGTAGAAATTGCAGGCAAGAGACTTCGCGGCTTAGTCATCGAAAAACAGGCGGCAATTACGGGCTATGAAAAAGCGATTGCTGATGGTGACACCCCCATCATGCTCGAGAAAAACTCCGAAGGCATCTATACCGCCAGTCTGGGTAATCTAAAACCCGGTGAAGCGGCAACTATTGAGTATCGCTATGCGCAATTACTGCAAGTTGAAGAAGGGTGTGCCAGAATTTGCCTACCCACTACCATTGCGCCACGGTACGGAAAAGAGCACTTTGGCGGGATTCAAGAGCATCAAAGCACCCAAGCAGATATGTTGGTGCAGTACCCTCTCACTCTTTCATTGCTGCTTAGTGGCGGTACAGAAAAATGCACGATTGAGTCGCCCAGCCATCACATTGACGTAACGCAAAACACCTCCGGAACAATTGTAGAGCTTACTCGTGATGGATTTTTAGATCGCGACTTTATTCTGAATTTGAGCGGACTCAAAAACCAATCTTTTTACATGATTGCACCCGATAAACATATGGGCTCGGAAGCTTGCACTGTATTAGCTAACTTTAATCCCAATATCGATAACGATAAGTTTGCGCAACCAGTTGCCCTCAAGATATTGGTCGATTGCTCAGGGTCGATGAATGGCGATAGCATTGAATCAGCCAAGGAAGCATTGCATCAGGTTTTAATAAGCCTTAATCCCGATGACCAGCTTAGCTACTCCCAGTTTGGGGATACGGTGGAGCATGCCTTTGAGGGACTTCAATCAGCCACCCCATTTAATGTTGCTGCAGCATCAATTTTTGTTAGTAATACGCAGGCTAATATGGGCGGCACACAGATTGAGTATGCCCTGCTTTCCACCTTTAGACTCAAAGAGAATGATGCTCAGGCAGATATTCTGCTTATTACCGACGGTGAAGTTTGGGATACCGACAACATCATTAAAGCTGCTAAGCAATCTGGGCAACGTATCTTCGCCATTGGCGTTGGCAATGCCCCTGCCGAAACACTCCTGCAAGAACTAGCTGAAGCTACTGGAGGCGCTTGTGAACTAGTACCGCCAAATGGTGATATTCAAACGGCAATTACCCGCATGTTTCATCGACTGCGCCAACCTAGAGCGCGCGATATTCAAATCGATTGGGGTCATGAAGAAAAGCCTGAGTGGGTCAGCGGCATCAGTACAGCTATTTTTAATCTCAACACTAGTCATATATTTGCAGGTTTTAAAACTCCGCCCCAGAACCCCGCTACCCTATCCTTTCAGCTTGGAAGTAATCCTAAAAGATATTCGGTGCAAGCAAGCACTCTAGTCCAGTCAGACTCAAACATCATTTCTCGATTGGGGGCAGCACAAAGGCTTAGAGCGATGTCCGAAGAGAATCAAACGGCCTTAGCCCTCAGTTACCAACTCGTCACCCGAAATACAAATTACCTGCTTACACACATTCGCCCAGAAGATGAAAAAGTAAGCGAATTACCAGAACTACAAAGAGTCACTCAGATGCTAGCTGCAGGCTGGGGTGGCACTGGGGCTAGCAAGGGAATTGATAGACCTGCAGTGTTATTTTCTAGAGGCAGGCAATCAACAACCAATGCATTACAGAGTTCACCGAGAGTCTTTAGAAGCGCAACTAGCTCAAAGATTAGCCTCAAAGATGCTGGAGAGGCATGCGACCTATTGAATGACTTTGCGCCACCAATAAAAGTGGGCCATCAAAAGACTCAAAGACCACTCACGCTTGATGAAATCATCAGCATTGCTAATAAGTGGATTCAAAATCCCGCGGATATTGAGAAATTCATAAGGTTAATCGATGCGCAATTGAGAGACGCAAATCTAACATCCTTATTAAATCAACTTTCACCACTGTTATCTGATAAAGATGCTTGGACCGTCATTCTGTCTTGGCTGCTGATAGACTCGCGCACCAAAGGGAAATGGAAGCCAAAAACGAGGCTGGCAATTGAAGCCATGGCAAATGAATTACCTATGGGCCAGCTTAAGACTTCACTCACTATTGTTAATCTTTGCCTAGGCACTTTATTTGAGACTACTTTACCGATAAAAGCTAAAAGTGCATGGAGCCCCATCAACTGGTTACGCAAATTGGCAGAATAAAGAACCATCATGAAATTCAATGAATGGCTATTTTTCCTGATATTGGGACTTATCTCGACTCCAGCTTTTTATCAGTTATCAGAAATCCAAAGGGTTCAACAATGAAAATAATCATAAGCATTTTTTTAGCATTTACAGCACTCTTATCTATGCCAGTTACTGCTCAAAACAATCAGGCTGTATTTTTTAAAGAAGTTGAAATAATTGCAGACAAAGTAGAGGCAGGGGAAAAGAGCCAATCTGAGGGTGCGAAGGAAATTTTTTCTTTGTCGAAATCATACTTTCCAAACGATAAGCTAATCCAATCGTTTTACCAGTCGTTATTACTCCACAGTGAACGGTTAGAGAAAAAACTCATCACACAAAAAGAATTTGATTCTCTTGGTCAAGCTAGCCTTGCCGATTACAAATCCGCCATATCTGCCAGAACAATTGAGTCCGCGAAAGCGCAGTTTCAGGCGGCGCTAGAGAATGACCGCCCACAAAGAGGTCAATACACTGGCGAAATGCCTATGCAGCAGGAATACACTAACCCAGCAAATACTGCCGCCATAGCGACCATGCTCAATGGCATTGGTAGGGCTTTTACTAACTCATTTGGCCAGTCGATCACCCCACCACCCCGCATCTGCAATTACTACGGTGGCACGAGTTATTGCTTCTAGTAGATCCAACATTTTGAATCAAGAAAGGAAACATACTGTATGGCTTTCATTTTGGAGAAGCCTTAAGAGTGGCGTATGCACCTCTTACAGGTCTGATGCCACAGACATTGAAGGTGAGTGCTGGCCCGAAATCACTAGCGCACTATCAATTGAGGGGCTACTATTTAAACCCACGGTGCGCGACTATTACCTATTGAAACGCCGACCCATTATTCATGAGTTATTTACAAACCACCTCACCAATCTCCGTATTTATGGATCTTCAAATCCTCCATTGGAAATAGAGGATGAGAATGCCAGAATATTTCGCTTTGATCATGCTGGCAAGCAATTTGAGAGTAGCATCATCTGGGCAATAGATGATCCATTAACCCTAAGCAGAATTCTGAGCGATGTCCGCAACACCAGTTTTGTCAGCGTTTCTATTGAACTTCTATGCAGCGATAGTTTTTTTGATTTGTCTGATCCTAAGTTTTCAGAGACGGATGAATACGGGCAATTCGAGGTGTATCAACATGAAATCAATATCAAGCGGATTAACTTAATTTTTAAATGACTACGGCCGTATTAAAACTTACGGGAAACAGGAGAGCAAATGCCGGTAAGCTCGCGGACGGTTACAGAAACTGCTCCGCTCTTATATCTATAACCAATCGATTGGCTTGACTCCAATGCCCCAGAAATACGATTGATTCTGATCATTTGCTTCAAGTCAAGTGCGCCCTGTTCCACCCCGTCCTTATTTATATAACTATCTCTAGTCCAAACATTATCGGAAATCTCAAGCAGCTGTTCGCTTACTTGAACTGAACTAACTCTACGAAAATCTTTATCACCAGAAGTATCTGTATACCGTATTGGGGCCTCTCCGTTAATAGAGACTCCCCACCCATATGATTCGTTGGCAAACAGATAACTGTCTTGACCGGATATTTTAGTTACAACCCTTTCTTTGCCAGTTATGGTTTGCGTCGCAGTTCCAGAAACTTTGCATAACAAAATAATATCAAGAGGTTTTATATTGGCGCTAGCGCCTTTTACTGGCTCTGCAGCCATGGTTGCATGGGCCGTAAAACCTCCTAACCCAATAATCAATGCCATGGCGACTGCAATTCTTTTGGCTACATTCATATGGTGACTCATTTAATCTATTTATTCAAACAGTTAATCATGTGCCTTAGTGAGCCCTATATATATCTACTCGTCATTAGATAATATTGACTCAAGTGCAGTAATCACAGCAACCTTATGCCCAAGGTCAACCCCCACTACTAGATCTACATTTTCGGTGATGTGATTTCTCTTTAATACCGTCTTGTAGTCAATTCCATGCGCCTGGCATACCTCCTTTAGCGCCTCGAGATGGGCGGCAATCAGCCGCTTTCCACTCGCCAATGCCTCTATATGCTGATCTGGATTATTCATCTCATTCTTGATATAAGCATACGCCATCTTCAAAATATCAGCCGCATAAAAAGATTCAAGTCGCCAATAGTCACCAGCCCAGGCATGGCTTGCAAAATGAATACGTTCCAAGGCACCCACAAACCGAGCATCCAGCATGGAATAGGTCTTGCGGGGAACTGCTGCCTGAATCCGTAGGGACTCCAATTCATTGCCAACATAGGCATAAGCTGCGGCAGCCAGCTGATTGTTAGTCATGTGCTCATAAGCGGTATTTAGTGGTCTTTGATTCATTTTTTGAGTTTCCTAATTTTGTTCACCTGATCGATTACCTCTACCCGACGCTGCAGCTCGCATGTCTCATGAGCTTTGCGCACCATATCCAAGACATAAGCTAAGCGTGTTCCATCTTGCGTATCAATGCGCCCCAGCCTCATGTCTCTGTAGAGCCTTGCCATCTCCATCCGGATTGTTTCGGCATCATTGAGTCTGATTTTGGTGATTGCATTTAAGGGGGTGGGGTCTAATGCTTGACCATCTAAATCCTGACTTAGCGGGCGATCATCAAGCCTGATTTGATCACCTGAACCAGCATTAAAGGAACTCATAAAGCGATACCCCAATCAAAATGATCTGCGTCACCCTTGAAAGTTAAATTCCCATCTCCCTGGCCATAATTCCCAGAATCCCAGTGGTTCAAAGCACGGGAATTATGGGAATTATTGGGAATAATGGAGTTTTTACTATTGATAGGTAACATCCAAATACTGCGCCTTGAGCTAGCAAAGCCTTCTACTTTTGCTACTAATTTCAGCGCATCTTTTGCCCTATATAGAGATGAGTTTCCATATCCGTTCGCCCTAGCAAGATCAGCGATAACCTTTTTCTCTTGGCTACCACCCACATCCTCTAAATATGATTTGAGCCACTGGGCACAATCCCCCAACTCAGAACCGTTTTCCCCATCAAAATCAACTGCCTCGGCATTGCTAATAATTTGATGGGAACTGCCTTCAATCTGTCCTTTCCAGATCACAATTGAAGTATCGATTCCGTTGTACTGAGTCTGCTCCACCGAATATAAAAAGCCTCCATCCCTTGCGCTTAAGTTTGTTTTAAGCCTCACCAAAACTCGATCTCCAGTATCTTTATCGATGATGGTGCCCCATACCATCCGAGGCAATGCAGTGAATGCCTGGGAACCTAAGACGCGCTCAGCAGGATCCTTTCCTTGTCCACCTTTACTAAAATGGGAGATGCCAATAATGGCGCATCGCTGGTTTTGTGAAAACTCTACTAATGGGTCAAGACCCTCTCTTACATCGTTAGCTTTATCCGAGTTTCCCTTTACCAATCCGATAATGGGGTCAAGCAAGATTAAGACGACACCGCCAATAGAATCAACAGCAGTCTTGAGACCATCTAAATCTGTTGCTGCATTAAAAGTACGGTCATCACCATCTTCTCGCACGGATTTGAGAATGTATATTCTCTCTAAATCCGCACCCATAGCCGCCAATCTTGGCATCAAAATATCTTCAGGATCATCCTCACTTGACCAGATCAATACGTTGGATCTACCCAAATATTTTTGGCCACTAGGAAAGGTTCCGCCGCTCGTAATAGCAGCAGCAATACCAAGTGCTAACGTGGTCTTCCCAGTACCCCCAGCCCCAGCTAAAAGCGTTAACTTTCCCATTGGTAGCCACTGGTCTATCAACCAAGTGATAGGTCGCATTTCGACATTTGAGCCCTTCATGAGCTTTACCTCTATCTTTGGCTTAGCTTTCTGTGTGGATGCGGTGCCCGTCTTTTTGCTATTTGCTTGACCCACTCCATACTCAGCAGGATCTCGAGGGTTATACAAGCTGTCCACAATAGAGGCCGGAAATATCAAATCAGGCAATGGCTCATCTGAAGTAAATTCATCCACTTTTGTCTGCATTTGTTGAATACTTTCAAGGTGATTCATAAATAAAACCCCCCAATAAGCTGAATGCGACCACAAGCTTCAAGCAAGCGACTTTTATCATTTGAGGTCAACTGATAACCGCGCCCTATGCTGGAAGCGGTACCCGCTACTAACATAGCCTCATATCCAATCAATGTCAGCGCATCCCTTGGGGATAATGGAGCTGGTCTAGGTGGTTTAGATGATGATTTACCATCCTCAATCCAGCACCCTAAATCTTTACAGGCGGTTACAAAATCCCAGGCTTTAATTGCACGGTGGTAACTCATTACATCACCCCCTTTTGCACCACAACCCGCCATGCAGGAGAAGGCGCCACTAATTAAGTTAACCCGCATCGAATCGCTTCCACCATGAAATGCACAGGATGTGGTGACCCATTTTTTACCCTTGGAAAGCTTCAGACCCTGACTTTCGTAATAACTCTGAGGGTCAGGCAAGCGAGATCTATCAAAGCTCATAGCGCGCCCCTGAGTTTGTCAGCAATTTGGGCTACCGACCAAAGCAGACGATTACCAATTTTGGTGGGTCTAATGCCGTAGGCCTCACCAGTCAAAGAGTAATTTTTTCGAACTGTTTGGCTTGCGACATTAAATACCTGAGCCATTTCAGGTGTAGTGATCAAATCACGGTTACCAGCAATTGCTGACAATCCAGGCGGAAGATTTACAGTGTGATTTTTAAGTATGTTCATATCTATTTAACCCCTTTCATTGAGTTAAATAAATTCTCTTGGTAGGGAATTTCCTACACAAATAAAACACCGCCTCTAAGATGCTGTTTTTATTGAACTTCTATTGGGCATTAAAAAATAGGGAAATGTAAATTCCCTATTTACGTAGACTTCTCGCAACTTTACTAAACCACATGTCTTTTGATAGCGAATCTTTGATGGTGGCAACCTTTATTTCCTTGCCTCCACCATAAGAAGATCTTATTTTTTCATCAAAAAATTTTGCATGAATCAATAACGATATTTCGTCAATCGTCAATCTTGGATTTTGATTAAGCTGCTTCTCCGCAAGCGCTTTAGCCCTCTCCTTCCATGCGGCGCTCGATAACTCTATCAAGCCGTCAACCTGATTTACATCGGTCAACTGCGCAAGCGCCCTAAATTCATCTGGGACCACCCAATCCGAATTCTCCTCAATTACCCACCTAGCAAACTCTGCCAACTTAACCTGATCTGTCGCCTTAAATTGGGCTGGGTTGTTATGGAGCCATGAACAATTTGTATTTTGAGCCCAATATAAAGCGCTGGTTAATCTAGGAGAATAACCACAACTAATTTTTGAAACATTCACTATGCCAATGTCTTTTGCGTAGGCGGCCCAATCGGGTGCGATATTTGCACTTAAACATATGGCGTCACCCAAGCTGAGATGTTGACAGCTCCAGCACGACTCATTCGGTCTAAGTTGAGCTAACGGCGATGGATAGTGCCGCTTAGCCCAGTTAAATCTTGGTAACCACTTATCGTTTAGATCATTCCAGTAGATTTCTTCATAATCATTGTGAACATCTGCGGGGATATAAGCGGTATCAGTAATGCTTGGTTTGTAAGCAGGAATCTGCCCCTTTCTAACGCACTCTTTAAGATCGCTAATCAGAAAAGGATAATTAACCCCCTCGTAATCATTGCATAAAAATCTAGCCGCTTCAGCGATGGTATATCGCCCCTGAGTAAGACGACGCACCAGTTGATCCGCTTTTTCAGAGTCGCTAGCTATGAGCGCGAATGACATTTAGTTTCTCGCCTGCTAGTAACGTGAAGTCGATTACGCATGAATCTCAGCCACGCTCAGCCTCAAGCCAACGGAATGTAAAATTCTATTCATAGTGTCTAGCGTTGGATTGCCGCCCTCTGCTAAAGATTTGAATAAGGTCTTCTCACCCAATGAAGCGCAACGAGCTACCTCTGCCATACCGTGAGCTTTAGCCACTTGGCGCAATGCGACTAATAAAGCACCTTGATCTTCTAATTCCATAACCGCATCCAAATACGCTACCGCTTCTTTTGGATCCGCTAAGGAAGAGATCAGGCTGTCTTCGTAATTTTTATCTCGTTTACTCATGGCTTACCTCGTTGTTTCCAGTCTTCCAAATACTTAATGGCCTGCTCAATAACTCGGTCTTGGTCACTCTTATCGCTACCGCTCAGCAATAAGACAATCTCATCTCCTTGCCTACTCAAATACACCCGATAACCAGGACCATAATCTAACCTTAACTCTTGAATCCCTTCGCGCAAGTTTTTGCAATCACCTAGATTACCTACCTCCACTCTAGCTAAGCGAGCGCGAATCCTTGCTCTTGCCTGAATATCCTTTAAGCCATGCAACCAGCTTTCAAAAGGTGCATTGCCTTGCGCATCAGTATATATCTTAAGTCTCATTATAGTATCTTATAGAATACCGTCAATTATTTTTACCACCAACTGCTTTGAGCACATTTTCGTCTTTTTGAGGCGTAAATCCAATGCCCGCCTGCTCCAATATCCACGCCTCATACTTGATATGCCAGATAGCCAATAACTCTAAAGGGCGTGATTTATAGTGTTTTTCAGCGGTTGCACTTGGCTTATGCCCCATAATTTCCGCAACAATCCCTACGGGCATTTCTACCCACTCAGCAAGTGAAGCAAAGGTCCGCCTTAATCCGTGAATAGTTACGGGCGGCAATTGTGAACAACTCAGCACTTTATGGTGCGAGACGCTGGGGTCCGTATACCTTCCGTCTTTAGATGTGGGGCTACTAAAAACCCATTCATTGCGCCTTGGTAGGCTGTCGATAAGACTGCTTAAGTATGGAGTCAATGGAAGCTTCCTACCCTCCTCGGCCACCTTGTCTTTAATCCATATCGCACTCCATTGAAAATCTACATCAACCCATTTAAGACTCGCCATTTCCTCGCGTCTAGCACCAGTCAGAATTAAGGCCTGAAGATAAGCTTGGGCTACAGGGTTTCTTAGGGATGTAACGGCTTCAAACCATGGTTTTAATTGACTCTTCTCCAGCACATCAAAACGCTTACTTTTACGACTTGGGACTTCATCACGCAATTCTTTACCCTCTACCGCGCCCGCATCAATTAGCTTTGCAAACTCAGGCCGTAGCGCACACCAGCGCCAAAATGCTCTAAACATTTCAAAGCCCTGACGGGCATTGTTTGCCCGTGTTGCAGCTTCTACCTTTTGCCACTCCTTCAAGATCGCCGATGAAATATCAGCCATACGTAAAGCCATCAGGGGATACAGAACCCCCGTTTGAGTCTTTCGCTTGCTGCGCTTTCTTTCCTCGCCCCCCGGTTGAGCTAGATTCTCATGATCTTTTAGGTGGCGCTCACCCCACTTCTTACCTCGCTCAATATGTGAGCGAGTCATCTTATCTTTTTGATATGCGATGTATTGAGCCCATACCTCGCTTACCAAAAGCTCTTTGCTTTTTGACTCTATGGCCTTGGTTTCAGCCTCATTCCTTTGGGCTTTAGCTAGCTCCCTAGGGTCAATTCCTTGGTCGGTTAATGCTTTGAGGCGGTTAGCCTCTACTTGGGCTTGACTTATTGAATAGGTCTTTGCATCGCCAATTGTGAGCCTTAAGGTATTCCCATGTAGCTTGGTTTGGAATATGTAGGACTTTGCCCCCTTTGCGGTAGCGCGAAGACCAAGACCAGGCGTTTTCCCATCCCATAGGATTGATTGCCCCTTACCACTCTCGCACTTAAAGGACTCTACCCTGCCAGCCGTGAAGTTCTGTTTAGCTGTCATCCTTCAAACATTCCGAGAATTCTCATGTAACCCCCATGTAACCTAATAATAGAAATATACAGGAATATTTAGGAATGCTTAGGAAGAATGAAAAATGCTTTAGCTATATATATATTGGACTTTATGGGGTTTTTAGGCATACTGAGGAATACTGATGAACCCTCTTAAAATCGGGCTCATAACCCGAAGGTCGTAGGTTCAAATCCTGCCCCCGCAACCAGTAATTCAGTACTAAGCCCTTAATCTTTAAGGGCTTTTTGCTTTTCTGAGGAACCGCTATTGATTCACAGCAGCTGCGGGACGATGCCATAGTCGCGAAATATCCCTGCGCCAAAAAATGGGCTCCGAAGACTTCAGATCTGGATTGGATGAAAAAGTCCATATTTGAGCGCCCGTTGTAGGCGTTTGATAAAACGGAATATCCATACCCTGGTAGCGCGCAGTGACGGTTGGATGGGGATGGCCATAACGATTGCGATAGCCATTTTGTGCAAATGCCTCATCGGGACTTAATGCCATTAACAACTCTTGAGAAGAGGATGTTTTGCTGCCGTGGTGCGGCGCCATGAATATTAAATTCTTATCCTTTAAATGATTAAGGACTATTTGGGTTAAGCGCTCAGTAATTTCGGCCTCGCCCTGCTTTTCTACATCGCCTGTTAACCAGAATGAAGTATTGCGATTGCGCACCTCCAGTACGCAACTCATCTCATTGGGTTTTCTGTTTTGTTGTTCTTCAAATAGAGTGTCCTCATGTGGATGCCATATTCGAAAGTCCACCCCATCCCATGACCATTGCTGACCAAAACGACAGGGGATGGCAGGAATCTTTCTCTCTTCTAAGTTAGCGAGCAAGGGATTGGTGCTGGGTAAGGATCCCATCATGGATTCGAAGCTGATTTCTTTAAGCAGAGTTGCGGCTCCACCAATGTGGTCACTATCGCTATGGCTAATCACCATTCGATCAATGTGATTGATTCCCCTACCCCTTAAGTATGGCAGGATGATTCTTTGACCGGCATTATCTTTTCCTTGAATGGGTCCAGTGTCGTATAGCAGTCGTTTTGTTTTGGTTTCGATCAGGACTGCAGTGCCTTGGCCAATATCAAGCACCGTTGCCCGAAATTCTCCATTGGCTAAATTGACATGGGAGAGTGGCTGAATAAATAAACTTGTACACAATGCGAGGCCAGCGGCTCTTGAAGTAGCGCTCCCCTGAATAGAACCAGGACGAATCGCTATTACGATACCAATAGTCGATAGCACGATCGCCCACCAAGCAGGCTGGTTTGACCATGTAACCGCCCATTTCCAGTTTGCCATCCAAGCCAGCATGATGGCCAAGTAATCCATCGTGACATGTGCGGGTAGCAACAACCACCGACCAATAAAGTCTGGCAATAAGGCGCCAGCAATAGCCAAAGGAGTCACAATATAACTCACCACAGGGATAGCAACCGCATTTGCTAATGGCGACACTATCGAGACTTGATAAAACCAATACAAGGTTAAGGGAAGTAGAGCAATAGTGACAACTGCCTGGACACGACAAGCTTCTCGCAAAGCTTGAGTGAGCCTATGTCGCCAATGCAGCTCAAGCTCCTTACCAGTAGGTACACCCAAGAGACCTTCAGAATCTTGCATGGCGAACAGGATGGCGGCAACCGCCCCAAACGAGAGCCAGAACCCTGGCGTATAAGGCGCCATTGGATCCACTAGCAACACGAAAGCCAGTGCCCACCACCAGATATCAAAGGATCGCGGATTTCTGCCAGACCATAAGGCGAAGGCAACGACACCCACCATATACATTGTTCTTTGCGCTGGAATCTGAAAGCCTGCCAACCACGCATAAATAAACGCAGTCAGAAAACCTACCGCTGCAGCAACCTTGCCTACCGGAATCAACAGTGGCAGCGTATTACGACGCCATACAAACGCCGCAACCAGAGCACCAAATCCTGCCAACATGGTTACATGGAGGCCTGATATCGAGATGAGATGCCCAATACCAGTAGCATTAAATACGCGCCAGTCTTCTTGGTCAATTGCATTTTGATCCCCCATTACTAAGGCAGCAATCACACCGCCATAGCGCGCATCCCTTGGCAATAAACGCCGTATCTTTTCTCTCAACTGCCAGCGCCGATACTCCATTGCTAGCGAAAATTCTGTTGGGCCAATGTCTTTCTCAAGCAGAAGCTCGCCCGATCTCACTGATCCGCTAGCGCCAAAGTCTTGATGGAAAGACCAACGCTCAAAATCAAAAGTATGGGGATTTAAGGAGCCATAAGGTCGCTTGATCTTGACCTTCAATTCCCAGCGTTGGCCCGGAACGACTACTGGAATATCTTGAGGATTACGCCATGCAGGCTGCCAACTCAAATACACCTGCGGAGGAAATGCCTCAATTTTTTCTCTTACCGAAAATGCTTGATCCACCTCAAAAGAAAACTTCGCACCACTGGGGGTACTTTGCGGCAGGGTATTGACCCTGCCCTCAAGAATAATATCTTTACCTTCATACTCAATCGGCAAGACATTACTAAGACGCTGCTGAGCATAATAGGCATTCCAAGCAAAGCCTAGAATCAAGAAAATGAATCCGACGCAAATGGTGTTGACATCAGGGCGCCTGGTAAAGCACCAATTACTGTAGACGCCGATCATGCAAAACAACATCAAAATAATGCAGATCAATAACCAGTGATCAGGTACCGCAGACAAAAAGAGAAGGAGCGATCCCCCGGCGATAAACGCCGCAATATTGATGCGCAAGTTCTTAAGAGGCGGATTGTGGGCTGGAGATATTGGTCATCAAACTTGACCAACGAGGTAATGCTTGCAACGCATTTTGCCAAACTGCACTAGCAAATGTCTCTGCACTGACACCACGAATTTCTGCTAACTGGGTGGCGATTCTGGGAAGTAAAGCTGGCTCATTAAACTGACCGCCCTCCTGTTTTAACCAGGCAGGAGGAATGTCAGGAGAATCCGTCTCAGTAACGATGCACTCCAGCGGCATCTCCTGCAAGAGACGTCGAATTTGCAAAGCGCGATCATAGGTAGCCGCGCCACCGAACCCCAGCTTAAATCCGAGTTCAACAAATTGCTCAGCCTGCTGATGACTACCATTAAAAGCATGCGCTATGCCACTAGGCACTTTTCTTCTGCGTAAGGCTTTAAGAATCGCATCTTGTGAACGTCGGACATGCAAAATCACGGGTAACTGAAATTGCTCTGCTAAATCCAATTGCGCATGAAAGAAAAACTCTTGACGCTGGGGATCAAGCCCCTCAACAAAGTAATCAAGCCCAATCTCGCCGACACCAACAAACCGAGGATCGTCTAATGATTGCTCAATATGTGATTTGAGAAGATCGATATCACCCTCTTTGGCTTGCTTGATATACAGCGGATGAATACCCAGCGTGTAAACCAATCCTGGAATGTGTTTACTGTGCTGATTCACTAAACTTTTAGCTTGATCCCAATCTGAAGCCTGCACTGTTGGCAGCAGAATTGCTTGAACTCCCTCGCCTGCTGCCCTAGCCAGGATCTTTGGAAGCGCATCCTTGAACTCCGGAGCATCCACATGACAGTGGGTATCTACCCAAACGAGATCTGTTTTGATTTCGCTCATTGCGCGAAAGTCTTTAATACTCCACGCTCTAAATGCAAAATCCGGTCACAACGTTTAGCGCGGATAGGATCATGGGTCACGATCACAAAAGCAGTGCCTTGCTCACGAGCAATGTCCAGCATGAGGTCAAATACGCCATCGGCTGTTTCGGTATCGAGATTACCCGTCGGCTCATCTGCCAGAACACAAGTAGGATTGCCTACTAGCGCACGCGCTACAGCGACACGCTGACGCTCACCGCCAGATAGCTCACCTGGTGTGTGCTGCACTCGCTTTGCTAAGCCAACTGCATGCAACATCGTATTTGCTCGCTCCATAGCCTCATCATTACCGAGACCACGAATACGCAAAGGCAAGGCCACATTCTCCACAGCGCTGAATTCATCTAAGAGGTGGTGGAACTGATAGATGAACCCTAGGCTACGATTACGTAACTGATCTAACTTACTTACCGGTAACTTGTGGAGATTCTCACCAGCGAGAATCACAGTACCCGCGGTGGGAGTATCTAAGCCACCTAACAGATGCAATAAGGTACTTTTGCCTGAACCCGAAGAACCAACGATCGCCACTTTCTCTGAGGCACTAACCTGCAAATCAATGTCTTTAAGGACATCGACGGCAGTTGGTCCTTTGCCATAGGTTTTTGCCAAACCAGAGGCGCTCAGAATGAAGTCATTAGCCAAGGTATTTTTTAAATCACTCATAGCGTAATGCCTCCGCAGGCTGAACTTGGGCGGCCCGTCGGCTTGGGTACAGGGTAGCTAACACCGATAAACCAAAAGCCATCAAACCTACAGTGACCACATCGGATAGACGCACATCAGAGGGCAACTCACTAATAAAGTAGACATCACGAGGTAAAAAACGTACTCGGAAAATGGCTTCGATTGTCGGAACAATGACATCAATGTTTAAAGCAATCAGTAGACCTAAGCCAACACCAGCTAAGGAGCCGAGCAAGCCAATCGCCAAACCTTGCACTAAGAATATCCGCTGAATGAGTCCTGGACTCGCGCCCATCGTTCTCAAGATAGCAATATCGGCTTGCTTCTCATTCACTGTCATTACCAAAGTAGAGACCAAGTTAAATGCAGCCACTGCAATAATTAAGGTGAGGATGATGAACATCATCTTTCTTTCCGTTTGAACAGCAGCAAACCAATTGCGGTTAGAGCGAGACCAGTCGGATACCCAAAGTGCTTGAGGCACCACCTGAGCCAGTTCAGAGGCAATCTCCGGTGCACGCTGCATATCATCTACTTTCACACGCAAGCCAGATGGATCTTGTAAGCGCAATAGAGCAGCGGCGTCCTTCCAGTGCATGATGGCCAGAGAGCTGTCGTATTCATAATGGCCGCTATCGACAATACCCACCACTTGTAAAGTCCGCATTCTGGGCATAGAGCCTGCCGGAGTCATGTCGCTCTCAGGAACGATCAAGTTAATGCGATCGCCTACACGTGCACCCACCATATTGGCTAATTGCGCCCCCAGCGCCACACTAAAGGTCCCCGGCTTGAGATCTTCAATGCTGCCTGCGACAAATTGCTTCGGCAAGTCAGAAACCTTGCCCTCTTCACTCGGAAGCACTCCACGAATGGCTACGCCCCGCATCACGTTCTCGCGGCTTAACAAGCCTTGTGAGCTCACCATCGGAGCAACACCGACCACATGGGGCTGAGCGGCTACTTTCAGCGCAATCGGCTCCCAATTCGCTAATCCGTCTGGGGCGGTAATTTCGACATGAGAGAGTACAGAGAGCATGCGATCACGGACTTCCTTCTGAAAGCCATTCATCACTGAGAGTACGACAATTAAGGCGGCAACGCCTAAAGCGATACCTGCAGTGGAGATTCCTGAGATGAACGAGAGGAAGCCATCACGCTTACCCACCGTCTTACGACGCTTGGATCGGGTGTAGCGCAGGCCAATTTCTAGCTCAATGGGAAGTCTCAACATAGTTACAGTGTAGACAATTGGATGGACAAACCGATGGATTCTGTAAATGCCACCTAAAATCAGGGGAATGACTGCCAATTTAAGCTCCCAATCCAGCGCTTTACGACGCTTTACCCTGATGGTGTCAGGGGAAGATACCCTTGACTCTGGATTAAATCAGAATGCCCCACCTAGCGGACTTCCGCAAGAGCGCTTCCTACTAGGAGATCAGTTACCGATTGCTCCAGTTCTGCTATTAGGTCAAAGTGATCTCACAGTGAACCCCAATGAAGTGATTGCCTGCCTGCAACCAGTCCATCTTCACGCTACCCGGGATCATTTGATTTTGATGGCGCAAAGTCAGATTGATCTGACTGCTGAAGAATCCGCGAGTTTATTTGGGGTAGTCCTCCCCTTCATAGAAGAAGATTTTGGTCACAAAGTGATTTTTCAGGGGCAGCGTGATTGGTTTATTCCAGCCGGGCCCTTTGCTAACTTAGCAACACACTCAGTTGATCAGGCGCATGGTCGTAATATTGACTGGTGGATGCCCCGCGACAAAAGTGAAATTGGAATCGCCAAGCTTTGGCGCAAACTCCAAAATGAAATTCAGATGCTGTGGCATATCGATCCAGTCAATGAAGAACGTGCGCAGCGCGGATACCCAAGCATTAACTCCTTGTGGATCAGTGGCATTGGCAAATTAGTAGATATGCACACCCCTGATTTACTGCGGAATGTAGGCCAGATTTATGGAGAGCATCCTTTGTTGGTTGGACTAGCCAAGTATTTAGGGATTTCTCATCAAAGGGAAATGGATTTATCAAAACTAGTAAATGGTTTTGCTTGGGTGGATCAGCCAAAGAACGCCTGGGATGGCCTAAAGAATGCTATGTTGAATCAAGACTTGGATGAGCTTGAAATCATTGACTTCCCTAAAGGCAAAGTGCGTCACAGAATCTTCACAGCCAAAGACTTACATAAAAAATCTTGGGCCTTCTGGAAGAAATCAGAACCCCTCACTTGGAAAGAAATCGTTTCTTCATGAGCGTATTTGCCCAACGCCCTTTCTCTGACCGTACGGCCGGCTGGTTACAGCAGAGTGGTCTACACCCATTGCTAGCCAGATTGTATGCAGCCCGCGGGGTTGATAAGCCTGAAGAGTTATCACTCGATCTCAAGCAACTACTCTCACCTACCGAGTTAAGAAACTGCATCAGTACTGCCACCTTGCTCGCCGATATTCTTGAGCGCAAAGAGTCCATGCTGGTAGTAGCTGACTATGACTGTGATGGTGCTACTGCCTGTGCCGTTGCACTGCGTGGATTGAAGATGCTGGGTGGGCCCGATACGGCAATTCAGTTTTTAGTACCAAACCGCTTTACGATGGGCTACGGATTAACTCCAGAGGTAGTCGATTTAGCTGCCCAACAAACTCCAAAACCCAAATATCTCATCACAGTCGATAACGGCATTGCTAGTGAGGCCGGCGTAGATCGAGCCCGCGAGCTGGGCATGGAAGTGATCGTGACCGATCATCACCTCCCAGGAGATCGACTCCCCAAAGCCACTGCCATCGTCAATCCGAATCAACCGGGTTGCACCTTCCCTAGCAAAGCACTCGCCGGCGTTGGAGTGATGTTCTATTTACTAGTAGCGCTTCGTGCAGAGCTTCGTCAGCGCGGAAAATTTACTGCGCAGACTCAACCCAAAATTGAAAATCTATTAGACCTCGTCGCATTAGGTACCGTAGCGGATGTTGCGCAGCTCGATCGCAATAATCGCATCTTGGTTTCTAATGGCTTAAAGCGTATTCGCATGGGAGTCTCGCAGGCTGGTATACAGGCACTCTTTCAGGCGGCGGTCCGCGATCCTCGCAAAGCCAATACTTTTGATTTGGGTTTTGCTATTGGCCCACGACTCAATGCGGCAGGACGTCTTGCAGATATGACTTTGGGCATCCGCTTGTTACTCTGCGATCAGCCTGATGAAGCTATTGAGTTAGCGTATGAGCTCGATCGCATTAATCGCGAACGTCGCGTGATTGAGGGCGGCATGCAAGAGGCTGCTCTTGCCCATCTCGCTGAAGATCAGCTAGCGGGAACCATGGCTGAGCGCTCCAGCATCTGCCTTTGGAATCAACAATGGCATCAGGGCGTGGTTGGTATTGTGGCCTCGCGCCTCAAAGAGCGCTTTAATCGTCCTGCCATTGTGTTTGCTCCTGCAGATGGTGCCGCTGGCGAAGAATTACGCGGGTCTGGAAGATCGATTAGCGGCTTTCATTTGCGGGATGCCTTGGATGTGGTTTCCAAACGAGAGCCTGGTTTGATTCTCAAATTTGGTGGCCATGCGATGGCGGCGGGACTGTCTATTAGAAAAGCGGATTTTGAGCAATTCGATACCCTCTTTCAACTGGTTGCAGCAGAGCTATTGAGTGATGAGTTATTAGAGCGTCGCCACATACATGATGGCGTCCTCGATCCGTCCGAATTCACAACAGAAACGGGTGACCTCCTGGCCGAAGAAATTTGGGGTCAAGGCTTTCCTCAGCCGATTTTTTATGGGGAATTTGAAATTGGCCAGCAGAGCCTGATGAAAGAAAAGCATCTTCGCTTGCAGCTTCGTCCACTGGGGGATGGCCATTTGGCTAGCAAACCACTCACCGGCGTCTGGTTCAATCGAACCCAGCCCTTACCAGCCAAGGCCAGGCTAGCCTACCGCCTAGTGACCGATCGCTTCCAGGGTCAAGCTCGCGTACAACTCATGATTGAGGCTCACGACGAGGGCTAAGCTTCGGACCTGACTGAAATAACCCCCTTATAATCAGGGGATGGAAGCCGAACAACTCAATATTATTTCAAATACCCTCTCCGATCTGCTCACCCGTGAGCAAGCACTTCGGGGGTATCTTTGACTTCGAGGTAAAGTCACGTCGCCTTACTGAAGTTAACTCAATTCTGGAAGATCCCACCATCTGGGATGACCAAAAGAAAGCGCAAGCGCTGGGCAAAGAAAAGAAGTTGCTCGATGGCGTAGTTGCCACCCTCACGGATTTAAATAGCAACATCACTGGCGCACTCGAATTATTCGACATGGCTAAAGAAGAGAGTGATTTTGAAACGATTGGCGCTCTCGAGCAAGATGTCGAGAGCTATAGCAAGATCATTCACGATTTAGAGTTCCGTCGCATGTTCCACAACGAGATGGATCCCTGCAGCTGCTTTATTGATATACAAGCGGGCGCTGGCGGAACTGAGGCATGCGATTGGGCGAGCATGCTCTTTCGCCAATACCTCAAGTATTGCGAGCGCAAAGGATATAAAACAGAAATCCTTGAAGAATCTGATGGGGATGTAGCGGGTATTAAGAGCGCTACCATCAAAGTCGATGGTGAATATGCTTATGGCCATTTGCGCTCAGAAACGGGTGTTCACCGTTTGGTTCGTAAATCTCCCTTTGACTCATCCAATGGTCGCCATACCTCCTTTGCCAGTATTTATGTTTATCCAGAGATTGATGACTCGATTGAGATTGATGTCAATCCAGCAGATATTCGTACCGACACCTATCGCGCCTCTGGTGCGGGTGGTCAGCACATTAATAAGAC
Organism: Polynucleobacter arcticus; assembly: GCF_013307205.1. Taxonomy (NCBI): domain Bacteria; kingdom Pseudomonadati; phylum Pseudomonadota; class Betaproteobacteria; order Burkholderiales; family Burkholderiaceae; genus Polynucleobacter; species Polynucleobacter arcticus. Next base: position 1,491,480 of record NZ_CP028940.1, read on the forward strand.
CGACTCTGCTGTTCGCCTCACCCACCTCCCTACTGGGATTGTGGTTCAGTGCCAAAACGATCGAAGCCAGCATCGGAATCGAGCTGAAGCAATGACCATGTTGAAGTCACGCCTATATGAGCACGAAATGCAAAAGCGCCGTGTAGAGCAAGATAAATTAGAGGCTACTAAAACAGATGTGGGCTGGGGTCATCAGATCCGCTCCTATGTCCTGGACCAGAGCCGAATTAAAGATCTACGTACGAACGTTGAGATCTCCAATACGCAAAAAGTTCTGGATGGTGATCTTGATGCCTTTATTGAAGCCAGCCTAAAACAAGGCGTCTGATTCATTACCCCTATTTCAGTGACTTAAAAACTATATGAACGATCAAGCGAATCCCAATCCTAATCCAGTCTCCACCACTGAAGCTGTTGATGAAAATCACATCATTGCTGAGCGGCGTGAAAAATTAGCGAAGTTACGTGCAAGCGGAGTAGCATTTCCGAATGACTTCGTACCAACACACTTGGCTACAGATCTGCATACCCACTACGACAGTCTTACTAAAGAAGAGTTGGCTGCTAAGAAGGTGCATGTCAAAGTGGCTGGTCGTATGGTGCTCAAGCGCGTAATGGGGAAGGCCAGCTTTGCCACCATTCAAGATCGCAGTGGTCAGATTCAGTTCTATATCAATGATGAAATCAGCGGTGCCGATACCCATGGGGCTTTTAAGCACTGGGATATGGGTGACTTTATCTCTGCTGAAGGCAATTTATTTAAGACAAACAAAGGTGAACTCTCAGTCGAATGCAGCAACTTGCGCCTACTGAGCAAATCCTTGCGCCCTCTTCCGGACAAGTTTCATGGCCTCTCTGATTTGGAGACCAAATACCGTCAACGCTATGTTGATTTGATCGTCAATCCAGCGAGCCGCAATACTTTTAGAGCGCGTAGCAATACGATTGCCTCCTTACGGCGTCACATGCTCGATGCGGACTTCATGGAAGTCGAAACACCGATGCTCCATCCGATTCCTGGTGGCGCTACAGCTAAACCATTTATCACGCACCACAACGCTTTAGATATGCAAATGTTCTTGCGTATTGCGCCAGAGCTTTATCTCAAGCGTTTGGTAGTCGGTGGTTTTGAGCGCGTGTTCGAAATTAACCGCAACTTCCGCAATGAAGGTGTGAGCCCCCGCCACAATCCAGAATTCACCATGATGGAGTTCTATGCAGCCTATACAGATTACCGTTGGTTGATGGATTTCACAGAGAGCTTGATTCGTGCTGCAGCTATCGATTCTCAAGGTACCGCCGTACTGACCCACCAGGGTCGTGAACTCGATTTGAGCAAGCCATTCCAGCGCTTAACCATTACCGAAGCTATCCTCAAGTACTGCGGTCAGTCCAATAAGAGCTACGAAGCTGCGCAACTAGAGGATGCCGTATTCATTCGCGCTGAATTGAAAAAAGGTGGTGAAAATCCAGATAGCCCTACACTCAAGAACGCTGGTATTGGCGCACTTCAATTGGCCCTCTTTGAATTGGTTGCTGAAGCGCATCTCTGGGAGCCAACCTACATCATTGATTACCCAATCGAAGTCAGTCCCCTCGCCCGTGAATCTGATACACGTCCTGGTGTTACAGAGCGCTTTGAGCTATTTATTACCGGTCGCGAAATTGCCAACGGCTTCTCTGAGCTCAATGATGCTGAAGATCAAGCTAATCGTTTCCGTAAACAGGTAGAGCAAAAAGAAGCCGGCGACGAAGAAGCCATGTACTTTGACCATGACTTCATTCGTGCCCTAGAGTACGGCATGCCACCAACGGGTGGTTGTGGTATTGGCATTGACCGTCTAGTGATGCTATTGACTGATGTACCTAATATTCGTGATGTGATTTTGTTCCCACATCTGCGTCGCGAAGAAGAGTAATTCATTCAGACCTTACTTTCTAGTAAATCAAAAGCCGCAGAATTAAACTCCTGCGGCTTTTTCTTTTAATGCGGCCAATCAGCTTAGTTGGCTGGATATAGCTTGGTGTTCTCACTATCGAGGACAGTGACATTGACCGGAATACCTAGACTTACACTAGAAGATACAGTACAGAAATCCTGAAACTGCGCCAATACACGCTCGATATTTTCGACGGATTTACCTGGTACGCCAATACGGATCTCTACATAGATAGCCAAGATGCGTAAACGATTTTCTGCATTTCTACCTATCTCACAAGTCGCCTTGGTTTCAATGGGCTCTGGATTTTGCTTAAACTTTCTGAGCGCAAAGAGTAGCGAATCAGACAAGCAATTTGCCACGCCCGCCAGCAAGAACTGGGATGGCGTTGCCCCTTGAGATTTGCCCAATGGTGGGGGCTCATCACCATAAATGGGATCTCGCTCTTCGCTGTAATAAATAGCAAATTGATAATCGCTTTGCTGCACTAGTCTTACAGAAGGCTCATTACTCATAGATTCTCCAATCACTGATGACGCCAAACTAATATATGGCAGGAATTAATTTTTTAACTTTGTACTGATAGTCCCGATAAATAGGGAAGCGCTCCACCAACCAAACCTCTTCTCGTCTTGCTTTTATATCGAATAAGATAAATAACCCAATGGCGTAGGCTAAAACATAAATGCCAGGGAACATAAAGAACCAGGCAAGTGCCGCTAGCAGCACTCCAAAATAGATGGGATGTCGAACGAAACGGTATAGACCAGTCTGAACTAGCTCTGCGCCATCTTTAGGACAAGGTAAAGGTGTAAAGTTTTTTCCTAGGTTCATCACGGCAATGCCCATGATCAAAAAAGCTAGTAAGCCAATAGCAACACCACAAGATTGAATAATCGTTTTTAGCGGCTCTCCATTCACCAAAAGGGGGCCTTGTGGTCCAAATAAAATCAGTCCAATCAGAACGGCCTGGACAATCACATACCGTGCACCTCTATCAGAGATGGACTTATGAGGTACAGGATTCATGGTGTGGCCTTGTGAAGATCAGACCACAGTCTATCTTGATTTAATAAGTTAATGCTTTCTTAAAATGCTCATCAATGCTGGTGCCATCCTGGGAGAGCACATGTTGCGCAAGCAGAAACACTCCCGAGAAAAAGCTTAAGCAAACCAATAGGCCGAAGGCGTGGTATTGATTTAAACCACTTTGGTTGAGAGCCTCAAGATAGGAACTGCTTTCTAAGGCAAGGTGGGTGGAGAGGCTGAGCAGGGCCAAACCCAGAAAAATCTGGAGGATAGTTAGAAATAAGGGCTTTGCAGTTTTAGTCTTTGTGGACATCAGTCCTCCTTGGGATAGGTATAGTGAGATCTTATGGGAGCTAGCACTACTTGTAAAAGACCCCTTTTTTATAAGCTAAATACTTTTTTATCTTTAGAACTACGCCTAGAACGAGGATAATTGGGTTTTTGTGATTACTATTAAGTACTTATGGCAGCCTACAACACCGAAACCGTCCTGACCGTTCAGCACTGGAATGACACCCTCTTTAGCTTTACAACTACCAGAAACAAAGGCTTACGCTTTCGTAGTGGTCACTTTTTGATGATTGGACTTGAGGTTGAAGGCAAGCCACTAGTACGCGCTTATAGCGTTGCCAGTCCAAACTATGAAGAGCATTTAGAGTTTTTGAGCATTAAAGTTCAAGATGGTCCGCTCACTTCACGTCTCCAGAAGATTCAGGTAGGTGACCCTATCTTGGTAAGCGAGAAATCTGTTGGTACATTAGTGATTGATGATTTGAATCCAGGAAAACATCTCTACTTGTTTAGCACTGGCACTGGTCTCGCTCCATTTATGAGTATTATTCGCGACCCAGATACGTACGAGAAATTCGAGAAAGTGGTTCTGATTCATGGCGTACGTTTAGTGAGTGAATTGGCATATGCTGAATACATCAAGAATGAATTAACCCAAGATGAATATATTGGCGAAATCATTCGCGAAAAGCTGATCTACTATCCAACGGTGACGCGCGAGGCATTCAAGCACACAGGTCGTTTAACTACGGCGATTGAGTCTGGCCAACTCTTTAAAGATATTGGCTTGCCTCCATTAGATCCGGCAGTGGATCGCGCCATGATCTGCGGCAGCCCATCCATGCTGAAAGAAACCGCTGAAATGCTCGATGCCAAAGGCTTCAAAGTATCCCCAAGCCTTGGTCAGTTAGGCGACTATGTCTTTGAGCGGGCATTCGTTGAAAAGTGATTAAATCTATATATCTATAAGTAATTTAGATATCGCTATATATTTCTTGTGGATATATAGAGCCCTTGTTAAATTATCCTAACGAGATATTTACTAGGAACCGAGATGTCCCCCGTCAGAGAGTATTACAACCCAGTTATTACCAAGCTATTGCGTGAACATGATCGTTTACCACATGAGAATGTAGCTGAGCGCAAGAGTTTCCAGCGCCAAATACTCTTTCTCATGAATACTATTAAGCTCGATGAGTTTGAGAAAGCTTTCGCTTAATTATAGAAAGCGTGATTGTGATTCAATTTTTACTTGATTCATCGCATTTTATTATTTCAGGCGCACTCGTCGGAGTAATGGTTGGCATGACTGGCGTAGGCGGTGGATCACTAATGACGCCCTTGCTTACACTGATCTTTGGAGTTTCCCCAACAGCAGCGGTAGGGACTGATCTTGCATTTGCAGCAATTACTAAAGGATTTGGCACTGCTGCGCACCGCTTTCATGGAAATGTGCGCTGGGATATTGTTCGACTGCTCTGTATCGGGAGTATCAGTACGGCAATTCTCTCAATCCTAGTTTTAAAATATGCAGGACCGGTTTCTAAGGACTGGAATCACCTCATTAGCATTTCTATTGGAATCTCCGTTCTACTAACAGCCACATCCCTTCTTTTCAGAATGAAAATTCTGAGATGGGTTCTAGAAAATCCACATTACCTTCCAACAGGTAAAGCATTGAGGATCACCACAATTGTTGTGGGTGCTGTGATTGGTGTCCTCGTAACAGTCTCATCAATTGGAGCCGGGGCAATTGGTGCGACACTTATTTTATTGCTATACCCACACTTAAAAGCCTCTGAAGTTGCGGGCACTGATATTGCTTATGCAGTGCCCTTGACTGCGCTGGCTGGGCTTGGGCATTGGTGGCTAGGTAATGTACATTTTGACTTACTAATGGGATTGCTAATTGGATCTGTACCTGCTATCTGGCTAGGCGCCAAACTCTCAAGCGTACTCTCTGAGCGCGCTACACGTACGGCACTGGCGGGCACATTATTTCTGGTTGGGGTGAAGCTGGTGTCCTCATGATTAAACCAGAATTTTGGTCTATTCCAGGAAGTGCTTTATCTGCCAATCGGTTAGCAGAAAAGAAAGCCGCCCTCAAGCAGCGCTTAACAGATATTGCTACACGATTTTCCGATCTCCGTTTCGCCACTAGCCTCGCCGCTGAAGACATGGTGATTACAGATGCCATTGCTAAGTCCAAAGCAAACATTCGCTTATTCACACTGGCTACCGGTCGTCTTCATCAAGAAACTTTGGAAATGACCCAAACTACAGAAAATCACTATAGGATTTCAATCGCGAAAGCCTACCCAGAAGATAGTGATATTCAAGAATTTATTGATCAGTACGGTATGAATGGTTTTTACGATGGCGAAGAGGCTAAAAAAGCCTGCTGTGGTGCTCGAAAAATTAAGCCCTTAAATGCTGCCTTACTTGGTGCTGATGCTTGGCTGACCGGTCAAAGACGTGAGCAATCGACTACTCGAGTTGAGCTAAATTTTGAAGAACATGATGATGCTCGTGGCATTGCCAAGTTCAACCCCTTATTTGATTGGACCGAGAGTGATATCTGGGCCTATATCAAACAGGAGAATGTACCCATTCATCCGCTGCATTTAAAGGGCTACCCTAGTATTGGCTGCGAACCCTGTACACGTCCTGTTAAACAGGGCGAGGATATTCGTGCAGGTCGTTGGTGGTGGTTACAGAGCGATAGTAAAGAGTGCGGTCTTCACGTAAACAAATAATTATTTAATGGCAAAGAACAAATTACGAAATGCAAGAACAAAAACTGTTAGATGATCATTTGGATTGGCTTGAAGCTGAGTCAATCTATATCATCCGTGAAGTAGTTGCGCAATGCGCAAACCCCGCAATGCTTTTCTCAGGCGGGAAGGATTCGATTGTGATGTTTCACCTAGCACGTAAAGCCTTCCAATTTGGCGATCGCCCAGTAAAGCTACCTTTCCCTATCTTACATATCGATACTGGCCATAACTATCCAGAAGTGATTGCCTATCGCGATGCAGTAGTTGAAAATACGGGTGTGAAACTGATTGTTGGTCATGTTGAAGACTCCATCAAAAAAGGTACTGTACGTCTCCGTAAAGAAACAGATTCACGTAATGCTGCTCAAGCTGTCACCTTACTTGAGGCAATTTCCGAGTATGAGTTTGATGCTCTTATGGGTGGTGCACGGCGCGATGAAGAAAAAGCGAGGGCCAAAGAGCGCATCTTTTCTTTTCGTGATGAATTCGGTCAATGGGATCCAAAGGCACAGCGCCCTGAGCTCTGGAATCTTTATAACGCTCGTATTGCCAAAGGTGAAAACATGCGCGTATTCCCCATCTCTAATTGGACCGAGCTCGATATTTGGCAATACATCGCTCGCGAGAATTTAGAGCTACCAAGTATCTACTACACCCATGAGCGCGAAGTCGTCCGAAAAAATAGCCTTTTGGTTCCCGTTACCAATATCACCCCTAAAGCACCTGGGGATGTTAGCGAAGTATTGAGTGTGCGTTTTCGTACTGTGGGCGATATTAGCTGCACCTGCCCCGTACTGAGTACAGCTGCTACGCCCATCGATATTATTGCTGAAACTGCGATTACTGAGATTACCGAGCGCGGTGCAACGCGGATGGATGATCAGATAAATGAGGCCTCGATGGAGCGCCGTAAGAAAGAAGGTTACTTCTAATGATTCAATCTCATAATGCTGCTACCCACCAAAACGTCGTCCGCTTTATTACCGCAGGTAGCGTTGACGATGGTAAGAGCACCCTGATTGGTCGCCTACTCTACGACACTAAATCGATTTTGGTAGATCAGCTCGAGTCTTTATCAAAAACTAAGCATGCACGCGTAACTTCATTAGATGCAGGCGTCGACTTGGCACTATTAACGGATGGTCTTGAGGCAGAGCGCGAACAAGGCATCACCATTGATGTGGCCTATCGATATTTCTCAACCCCAAAACGCAAGTTCATCGTAGCCGATGCACCAGGGCATGAGCAATATACGCGCAATCTAGTTACCGGTGCTTCACAGTCTGATGTGGCCGTGATTTTGGTAGATGCTACTCGCGTAGATCTCAATACTCAACCCTCAGCCCTCTTGGCACAAACCAAAAGACATGCCGCTATCGTCCACCTTCTCGACCTTCGCCATGTCGTATTTGCCATTAATAAAATGGACTTACTCGATTTTGATGAGCAAGTGTTCCATGCGATTAAAACGTCTATTGTGGACTTAAGCGAAAAAATTGGACTACCTGAGCCAACCTTGATTCCGATGTCGGCACTCTTAGGTGCCAACGTAGTGAATGCCAGTAAAGACACGCCCTGGTATGAAGGACCTACCTTACTAGAGTGGCTGGAGGCTTTGGACACAAGCCCACAATCTGAAAAGACAGGTCTACGCTTTCCAGTCCAGTATGTTGCCCGTCAGGATGGCAGCGCTTCCGATGACTTCCGAGGCTATCTTGGCCAAATTGAATCTGGAAGTATTCATGTTGGTCAAAAGATTACAGTCCTGCCAGAGAATCGTGAGGCTACTGTTTCCAAGATTTACCTAGGTAATTGCTCAAATCAGAATCCAGCCAGCGCTAATAATGAAGTAGAGTCTGCTCAAACAGGTGAAGCAGTAGCAATTAGTTTGACTGAGGATATCGATGTTTCTAGAGGTTGTTTATTCATCAGCGCTCAGGACCCAACACCACCCATATTATGCAAGCAGATTTCCGCCGATCTTTGCTGGCTAGATAGCGAGCCACTCTCCTTAAGTCGGAAATATGCCTTGCGTCACACCACTAATACGATTAGCGCCAAGGTGAAGGCAATCAAGCAAGTATTGGATATACAGACACTGTCTCATGCGCTCGAAACACACCCCCTCACCGCAAATGAAATCGGTCGAGTAGACTTTGTGTTGCAAAAGCCAATTGCTACAGATTTATTTAGCCAGTCTCAAAAAACTGGTGCATTTATTCTGATTGATGAAGCTACTAATCATACTGTTGCAGCAGGCATGATTCGAGAAGCACTTAATTGAGTAGAGCTAAACAACTCGAATAAATGCAAAGCCAATAGAGGCAATAAAAATCGTCTCAACAAGTAACATGAGTACGGGCTTCCAGCCAAGTTTTCCTAATTCCTTAAAGCTTGTCTTCACTCCTGAAGCAGCAATCGCAATAACTAACATCCAGCGAGATAGATCGCTTATAGATTCAATGGTGGGTAAGGGCAATATTTGCATAGAGGCCACCACTGATAGCGCCATAAATCCAAGAAGAAAATTAGGGATCAATCTTAGGCTGGCCCACCCTAACTTTTTGGATGATGTTTGAGCGCCCAAAAAAACCGAAATAAATAGAACAACTGGTAATAACAAGGCCACTCGAAACAATTTCACTACAGTTGCAACATCACCAGCCTCGGGACCAAAGATCATTCCCGCAGCTACAACCTGAGCCACATCATGAATGGTGGCCCCCAAGAAAATACCCGCAAATAATGGACTAATATCCATCGCCTGCAATAAGAAGGGGTATATGACCATGGCGAGCGAGGATAAAATTGTCACGCCAACCACTACCAAGAGGGTAAAGCGCTCATTATCTTTTGTTTTTGGCAAAACTGAGGCTATGGCCAAAGCGGCAGATGCACCGCAAATCCCTACAGAGCCACCTGCAATCAAGCCAGAGTCAGTCGAGAGATTGAGCAGCTTTGCCAAAATAAATCCTAAACAAACCGTTGCAGTCACTGCAATTACTAACATTAGCCCTGTACTCAAACCAATTGCGGCAATATCGGAGAAGGTAATACGTATACCTAAGAATGCCACTCCCAAGCGCAACATATTCTTTGCACAGAAATCAACGCCAGGCTTAATGACTTCTCTGTCATATATAACATGGAGTGAAAGGCCAATTAGGAGGGCATATAAAAGTTGTGGGCCGCCATAGTTTTGCGAAAGAAAGCTAGTTGCTATAGTTATAGCAATGCAGGCCATAAGGCCAGGAAGATAAGTTTTGACTGTTTTAAGCATCAACTAAATACACTGTTCGCTTCCCATTCAGTAAATGAGACCCCATCCAATCAGATGAGTTGGTAAAACTAAAGAGATGGCTTAATTCTAACTACCCAGGCACTAAATCAAATTGCCGAGCGTCAAGATATTAAGAAAAAGCCACCCCGCGTGAACTGACCCCCAAAAGTTGGACAGTTTAGTTAGGTTAGCACGAGGGATTGGGTTCGGTAATTTACCGGGCTTAATCCCTTTAGTTTTTGTTTGATTCGATCATGGTTGTAGTAGTGGATATATTTCTTTAGTTCTGCTTTAAATGATTCGACACTTTCAAACCTCTTCCGATAGAAGAACTCGGTCTTCATAATCCCAAACCAGTTTTCCATAACTGCGTTGTCTAAGCAGTTACCTTTTCTAGACATGCTTTGAGTAATGCCTTGCTGGTGTAGGGCCTGTTGATACAGCCCCATTTGGTATTGCCAGCCCTGGTCTGAGTGCAATACTGGCCTGTCTTCATTCTTGAGTCGTTTGAAGGCGCTCTTTAGCATCTGCATTACTGAGCTAATCTGTGGTCGATCAGCAATCTCATAGGAGATGATCTCTTGGTTATATAGATCCAGGATGGGTGAGAGATAAACTCGCTCGCCCTTGATATTGAACTCAGTCACATCAGTCACCCACTTTTGATTGGGTGCTTTAGCTATAAAGTTGCGCTCTAACAAGTTAGGGGCTGCCTTACCCACAGACCCCTTATAAGACTGATAGCGCTTGGGCCTCACAAGGGACTTCAGTCCTAGTTGGCCCATCAGCTTTTGCACGGTCTTGTGGTTTAGGTATTGCTGTTGATTACGCAGCTCTAAATGTACCCGCCGATAGCCATAGCGACCCCGATGGGCATTAAAGATCTGGGTGATATGCTCTTTAGCCCCCTGATAAGGATCAGCTTTACTACTGGCTGCCCGCCAGTAGTAGTAAACGCTTTTAGCCATCTTGGCGATGAGTAGTAAGTCTGGTAAACGGTAATGCGGCCTTAGCTCAGTAATTACTTGGGCTTGTTCTCTTTTACTGCTTTGCTCTGAGCTAAGGCTTCTAACTTTTTTAGGTAGGCAGCCTGTGCTTCGGCATACCCCAAACGTCTTCGCAACTCTGCCGGCGTGAGCTCCGAGATAGGCTTTTTGAGTAATGCTTTGATATTAAATTGGGACATCGGCGGTTGTCCTCTCTGTCGATTGGCAAGGGCTGTAATACCGCCTTCATTGTAGAGTTTTTGCCATTGCAAAATGGTGGTCATACTACCAATCCCAAAGTGGGCAGCAGCTGGCCTAGCTGATATCTGATACTGTGCCATGTACTCTAGAACCTGTACTTTGAACTGCGGGGAGTGGCGTTGGTAGCTAGGATTAAGACCACTATGGCCACGTGCTTGATAGGCTAAAGCCCATTTGCGGACATCTGAGTGACTAATCTCAAATAAGTGACTTACCCGCTTAAGACCACCTGACTTTAGAAACTCTTTAACTACCTTTAGCTTGAACTGCTTGCTGTACTTGCTCATAAAACAAAACCCCCTTGGTTGGACATAACGTCCAACTTTTGGGGGTCAGTTCATTCGGGTGGCTCAAAGTAAATCTATGGAGGTACTGCCTAAAGAATGAACAACAACTTCATATTAGTCCTTGGTCTTCACAACACAAAAAAGTTTTGTTTTCTTTCGGTGCAAGTTGCATTATTTTGGTGCAGATCATGCAATACCTTAGGACCAACTACTTACAAGGGTACTTTGCTTCAAAGAATCGGATCAGCGTCTTCGCTGCACGCTCCTGATTAAATTGGGGATTGCTTTGATTCCAAGTTAGGAACTCCTGGAGAATGGCCTCTCTGGTACCTGTTTCCGATGTAAAGCAAATGCTGGGCTTTTGTTTTGAATTACGGCTTGCGAGATAGGCTTGATAAATGCCCTCTCCAAATCCAAAGCAAAAGTTCCGAGCGTCCATATCATTCGGGTTTTTGCATAAGTCGACTAAAGCGGCTGTAGACGCATCATTTTTAGGTAAGTTAGTCTGAGAATAAGCATTTGCCTGTAATAGCAAAGTTAAGCTGATGGTTAATAGAGTGATACGAAATGGTTTCATAGTGATATTTTCTACAGATTAGCGTCTAAATCCACCCATACGACCACCACCAAAACCACCACGCCCACCGAAGCGGTCATCATTCATTCGGTCGTAACGTGCCTGATCTCGCATCGCATTTTCTTGGGCTGCCTCACGATACGTATTTGGATTACTGCGATCTTGCTGGTAATCATTACGTGCTTCCTGATTTAAGCGATTTGCTTGGGTACGCTCTTGAGGCGTAGCATCTTTCTGAAAAGCGTTATCGGCCCTCTGCCCCGCTGCTCTTGCGGCTTGCCGATCTTGCGGAGTCGCATTATTTTTCCAATCATTGAGAAGGCGCTGTTGGTTCTGAATACTGCTTGGACCAATCAATCCCCTAGAAGATCGTCCTGGATTATTGGCGTCGTTATTATTCACATTAATCGTACCGTTCGACCAACTTGGCGTTGACCAAAATGCCTCACCTACTGCCATCCCCAAGCCAAATGACATAATTCCCCAGGCGGGGTTGTAAGCAGGATATGGCGGATAATCCGGGTAGGGCCACGGACCATACACAACAGTGGGGTTGTAGTTCGGCACATAGACCATTTGAGTATTGGCAGGGCCAATCAATATATTGGAGTTGGCATCCGTACTGACCGTCATTTGTTGATTCGACTTGAGGGTGCCAGCCTGAATAGCACGCTTACGTAAAACCTGTACCGCCTTCATTGTGTCTGCTGGTTGCAGCTTATAGGCATTGCCCAGATTTTGAGTCCATTGCAATTTGCCGCCCATCATATTGAACGCTGGTGGGAATGAAAGCAGCGACTTCACACTATCGTTCCAAGATTGCGCTTTAAGGGCATCTTTTAATGCAGCACCATTGAGACTGGAATTACTATTGCGCCAGTTGTAGGCCTCAGCAACCTCTAATGGATAAGTAGAGGCCAACAACATTAACGACAGTAAGGAGTCGGGGTACAAGGCAATTGGAGAGAGTAAAGACTCCAATTGCGCCGATGAAATCAACTGTGGGGAATTGTTATAACCACCACTTTGGGTGTAGTACTGCGGATAGGCTGCGCCTTGATAGAGATCGTTGTTGTTTGAGCATGCACTCAATAGCACTACGAATCCAAACAAGTACCCTGCTTTATGGTGATTATTCATACACACATTAATCCTCTTGTATTTCTAGAGTGTAATACCGAATGCCAAGCTAGAAATTAGTGATTTTCTTTGGCGTGATTAATGGTGTATTTCGGAATCTCAATCACCAAATCCTGGCGAGCCACAATCGCTTGGCAGGATAAGCGGGACTGAGGCTTTAGGCCCCATGCGCGATCTAGCAAGTCCTCTTCATTCTCATCAGGCTCATTAAGACTTTGAAAACCCTCTTTCACAATCACGTGGCAAGTAGTGCAAGCACACACCATATCGCATGCATGCTCAATGGGGATGTTGTTTTCTAATAAAGCTTCGCAAATAGAAGTTCCGGGGGCAACTTCAACTACCGCACCTTCTGGGCAATATTCACTATGAGGCAAAACAACGATCTGGGTCATGATTAATTTCTATTAAATGAATGTTTCTATTTTGACTGTTTAGATTTCAGCGACATTCTTGCCAGCCAAAGCCTTCTGAATGCTGGCATTCATCCGCTTTTGGGCAAACTCATCAGTAGCTTTAGCAGCATGGTCAACCGCTTTTCTTAAAACATCGCTATCGGTTTCTTCTTTCAAGATCCTTTGTAATGCAGTCATTTCTTGATCGACCAACACTTGCTCATCAGCGGTAAGCAAGTCACGATCAGAATTTAATGCAGTCTGGACAGCATCCAATAAACGTTGAGCATTGACCTGCTCTTCTCGTAAGGATCTAGCCAAGAGATCTACTTTTGCAGAGGCAAAACCATCTTGCAACATTCGAGCAATTTCTGCATCAGTCAAACCATAAGAAGGCTTGATATCAATCGAGGCCTGCACTCCAGAAACCTGTTCCATAGCACTGACAGAAAGCAGGCCATCGGCATCCACCTGAAAAGTCACCCGAATGCGAGCCGCACCAGCGGCCATTGGCGGGATACCACGTAATTCAAACTTACCTAAAGAGCGGCAGTCCTGCGCTAACTCACGCTCACCCTGAACCACCTGAATCGCTAAAGCAGTTTGACCATCTTTAAAGGTCGTGAAATCCTGTGCTCGAGCAACTGGAATCGGTGTGTTGCGAGGAATAATTTTTTCAACTAAACCTCCCATGGTTTCAATACCGAGGGATAGTGGAATCACGTCTAACAGCAACCACTCATCATCTTTACTTTGATTGCCAGCGAGCAAGTCCGCTTGCATAGCAGCGCCTAATGCTACAACTTGATCCGGGTTTAAATTATTTAAAGGCTTCGTACCAAATAGCTCACCAACAGCACGCTGTACATGAGGCATACGGGTTGCCCCGCCCACCATGACAACGCCCTTAACCTCATCGGCTTTAAGGCCAGCATCACGCAAGGCCTTCTTTACCGCGACCAAAGTCTTAGAAACCAAGTTCTGAGTTATTTCAAAGAGCTGGGCTTGGCTCACCCCTACATTGACAACGGTACCGTCTGTAAGGGTTACATGTACGCTCGCCAATGGATTGTGACTCAGCAGCTCTTTGGCATGCTTACAAGCTAGTAAGAGTTTGCGGTGATCTTGAATCGAGAGTGGCGGGAGTTTAGCTTGCTCTATCACCCAGCAATACAGTCGATGATCAAAGTCATCGCCGCCTAAAGCCGAATCGCCACCGGTAGAAAGCACCTCAAATACGCCTCGACTCATTCTTAAAATAGAAATGTCAAAGGTGCCGCCGCCGAGATCGTAAACGGCATAAATACCTTCGGACGCATTATCTAAACCATAAGCAATCGCTGCAGCAGTGGGTTCATTGAGCAAACGCAACACTTCAATACCGGCTAACTTCGCAGCATCTTTTGTGGCTTGACGCTGCGCATCATCAAAATAAGCTGGTACGGTAATGACTGCACCCACAATATCGTCATTCACTGAGTCTTCCGCCAACTGACGCAAGCGCGCCAGAATTTCTGCTGAGACTTCAATCGGACTCTTATCGCCTGCGACAGTTCTGAGCTTTAACATACCAGGCTCATCGACAAAGTCGTAGGGCGTATTTTCAATATTTTCTACATCAACGATGCCTCGCCCCATAAAGCGCTTTACAGAAACAATCGTGTTCTTTGGGTCAGAAACAATACTTTCAATTGCCTCAAAACCAGCTTGGGTTCTACCGTTCGGTAAGTAGCGCACAACTGATGGGAGTAACTCGCGCCCTTCTGCATCTGGGAGCACTTTAGGTAAAGCATCTCGCACAATCGCCACCAAAGAGTTGGTGGTACCTAGATCAATGCCAACCGCAATGCGGCGCTGATGTGGCGCAAGAGATTTACCGGGTTCGGAGATTTGTAATAGGGCCATGGGGACTAGAGTGTAAAGCTATACCAAGGCCGAGATAGCATCATCTAGCTCAAGTGCAAACTTATCAATAAAAAGCAGACCTCTGAGTAACTCAGCTGCACGGGGGTAATTCTTGGCACCATCCACAGCCTGTGCAATTTCCGCTAGGGTATCTCGCTTGGATTGATCCACTTCTTGCGCAAGCAATTCCAGCGCGGTCAGATCCTCTTCGCACTCTTCAAGACTTTCGCGCCAATCCATTTGCTTCATTAAAAAGGCGGCTGGCATGGCTGTGTTGGTCTCTAGCCGCGCGTCGACGCCATGAAGCTTGCAAAGGTAAAGTCCACGTTGAATGGGATTCTTGAGAGTCTGAAAGGTCGTGTTTGCGAGCGTAGCCATTTGCATGGCTAATCTTTGCTCAGTATCACTACCGCGTGCGTGGCGGTCAGGATGTACTTCTTTTTGAATAGCGAGATAAGCTTTGTCTAGAGTAGCTAAGTCAATACTGAAGCGCTGCTCTAAACCAAAGAAACGAAAATAATCGTCAGACGCGGAAGGATTCGCCACAACCACACTCATCTTTTACGTTCGGGTTCTGAAACTTAAAGCCCTCGTTCAAACCCTCGCGTACGAAATCCAATTCGGTGCCATCTAAATAGGCCAGGCTCTTTGGATCCACAAATACTTTAATACCGTTTGACTCAAACATCGTGTCTTCTGGCGCTGACTCATCCACATATTCGAGCTCATAAGCCAAGCCTGAACAACCTGTAGTGCGAACACCCAAGCGCAGGCCACAACCCTTCCCGCGCTTATCAATATTACGCTGAACGTGTTTCGCCGCTTTATCAGTTAAGGTGATTGCCATAATGAAAGCCTCTTTATCTTTACAGCGTAGGATGCTTTTCTTTGTAATCAGCCACTGCCGCCTTGATAGCGTCTTCCGCCAAGATAGAGCAATGAATTTTTACTGGTGGCAGTGCCAGCTCTTCAGCAATCAAGGAGTTCTTGATCTCTAAAGCCTGGTCCAAGGTTTTACCTTTAACCCACTCAGTTACCAAAGAGGAAGAAGCAATTGCAGAGCCGCAACCATAGGTCTTGAACTTCGCATCTTCAATCACGCCTTGATCGTTTACACGGATCTGCAACTTCATCACGTCGCCGCAGGCAGGCGCACCTACCATGCCAGTGCCAACTTGATCGTCACCCTTCTCAAATGAGCCGACGTTGCGGGGGTTTTCATAATGGTCGATTACTTTGTCGCTATATGCCATGGTATTTCCTCGTAATTTCTTTTAACTTTAAACTTACTCAAATATCTTCAATACTGCTTAGTGTGCTGCCCACTTGATGGTGCTGAGATCAATACCATCTTTAAACATTTCCCATAATGGTGAAAGTTCACGTAACTTCGCAATCTTCTCTTTCACCAACTTAATCGTGAAATCGACTTCCTCTTCAGTAGTAAAGCGACCTAGAGTAAAACGAATCGAGCTGTGAGCCAATTCATCGTTACGGCCCAGTGCGCGCAATACATAAGATGGCTCTAATGAGGCTGAAGTACATGCTGAACCAGAAGAAATCGCTAGATCTTTCAATGCCATCAACATGGACTCGCCTTCAACATAGTTGAAGCTGATGTTGAGGTTATGCGGAACACGTTGATCCATGTCGCCATTGACATAAACCTCTTCAATATCCTTCAAACCAGCTAGCAGACGATCGCGCAAAGCACGAATGCGGGCGTTGCCTGATTCCATTTCAAGGCGTGCGATGCGGAAAGCTTCGCCCAGGCCAACGATTTGGTGAACTGCTAATGTGCCTGAACGCATACCGCGCTCATGACCGCCACCATGAATCTGGGCCTCAATACGAATACGGGGCTTACGACGGACAAACAATGCGCCGATACCTTTAGGGCCATAGGACTTATGAGCAGAAAAGCTCATTAAATCGACTTTAGTTTTCTCTAAATCGATTTCAACTTTGCCAGTAGCTTGCGCTGCATCCACATGGAAAATCACGCCACGTGAGCGGCAGAGTTCCCCAATACGTGGAATATCTTGGATTACACCAATCTCATTGTTGACATACATCACCGATAACAAAATGGTGCCCGGCTTCATCGCTTCTTCCAACTGAGCGAAATCAATCAAACCATTTGGGAGGACGTCCAAGTAAGTTACTTCAAAACCTTCGCGCTCAAGCTCACGGCAGGTATCTAAAGTGGCCTTATGCTCAGTCTTGACGGTAATGATGTGATTGCCGCGATCTTTATAGAAATGCGCAACGCCTTTGATTGCTAAGTTAATACTTTCTGTAGCACCACTGGTAAATACGATCTCTCTTGGATCAGCATGCACCAACTGAGCTACTTCTGAACGCGCCCACTCAACTGCCTCCTCCGCAGCCCAACCATAGGCATGGCTTCGCGATGCGGCATTACCAAACTGCTCGCGCAAATAAGGCAACATCTTGTCCACTACTCGCGGATCAATCGGTGTTGTAGATGAGTAGTCCATGTACACCGGAAAGTGTTTAGGGCTAAACATGGGGATTGGTTGCTTAGGAATGTCGTGTGGTGCGTTCATATTTTGCTTATCGATTAGTTGGCTGAGCAGTTTTAAGCTTACTGAGCCAGGTTAAAAACGGAATTAACGAGGGGTCGCTTAGGGGCGACTTCCTTTGCTGCTACGACTGCTGATGCCGGCTTTTCTGCCTTGGTACTTTCAATCTTCATTTTTTTAGGACGCAAATCGTGTAACACGATGCCACGCCCTTCCTGTTGATGAACGAGATCTTTCAAAGAAACTGAACTGAGATACTCGACCATCTTGGAATTCAGGTTCGACCACAGGTCATGAGTCATGCAACGACCATGACTTTCTTCATCACTATGACAATTGCCCTTACCGCCACATTGGGTGGCATCCAAAGGCTCATCTACAGCCACAATGATATCAGCCACGCTAATCTCATTGGATTGGCGTGCAAGGGTATATCCACCGCCAGGGCCACGAGTGCTCTCCACGATGTTGAAGCGGCGTAATTTGCCAAACAACTGCTCTAAATAGGACAAGGAAATCTTCTGTCTTTGGCTTATTCCAGCCAAAGTTACAGGCCCGTGCGTTTCACGCAGGGCTAAATCGATCATTGCGGTTACTGCAAAACGGCCTTTAGTTGTAAGTCTCATATGTCACCTTGGTAATGGATTGTTATGGACAGCTAACAGTCGGGCGGGTAATACCCGACCATTCCACTCAACTTTAACATATTCCCGACTAATTTGCTCAGGAATTAACCCTGCGCTCTATACGGCGTCTCGGGATCTTGCGCCAAAAGCCATTTCCTTCACTTTAGTCAGGCGATCACGGCTTGCGGCAGCCTTTTCAAACTCTAGATTCTTGGCCTCAGAGTTCATTTGCTTCTCTAAACGCTTGATTTCGCCCGCTAAATCCTTTTCGCTCATATCCTCATAGCGAGCCCGCTCTTGTTCCACCTGCATCTCAGAACGCTTCTCTTTGACGTCGTAAACCCCATCAATAATGTCTTTAATGCGCTTTTTGACTCCACGAGGTTCAATCCCATTTGCCTTATTGAAAGCAACTTGCTTGGTACGGCGACGCTCCGTCTCCCCCATCGCCCGTTTCATGGAATCGGTAATGCGGTCGGCATAGAGGATGGCCTTACCTTTTACGTTACGCGCCGCCCTACCAATTGTCTGAATCAAGCTGCGCTCTGAACGCAAGAAGCCTTCTTTATCCGCATCCAAGATCGCTACTAGTGAGACCTCTGGAATATCTAAACCCTCACGCAAGAGATTAATACCTACCAAGACATCAAAGACGCCCAAGCGCAGATCACGCAGAATCTCTACTCGCTCTACCGTATCGATATCAGAGTGCACATAACGTACCTTGACACCGTGATCAGATAAATAATCTGTCAACTGCTCTGCCATACGTTTTGTGAGTACGGTTACTAAAACGCGCTCATGTACTTTGACGCGCTCATGTATCTGACCTAGCAAGTCATCGACTTGTGTGCTTGCTGGTAAGACTTCAATTTCTGGATCAACCAATCCTGTCGGTCTAGCTACCTGCTCAACCACTTGTCCAGTATGCGTATTTTCATAATCGGCTGGAGTTGCCGAAACAAAGACTGTCTGACGCATCTTTGTTTCAAACTCAGTGAACTTGAGTGGACGATTATCCATCGCAGAAGGTAAGCGGAAACCAAACTCTACTAAGGTATGTTTACGCGATTTGTCACCGTTGTACATTGCATTGAGCTGCCCTATGAGGACATGGCTCTCGTCTAAGAACATCAAGGCATCATTCGGCAAGTAGTCCACCAAGGTAGGCGGAGCCTCACCCGGCATAGCGCCCGAGAGATGGCGAGAATAGTTCTCAATCCCTTTACAGAAGCCCAACTCATTGAGCATCTCTAGATCAAAGCGGGTGCGCTGCTCTAAGCGTTGTGCCTCAACCAACTTACCATCTTTAACGAATTCATCAAGGCGAGTACGCAGCTCCGTCTTAATTGTTTCAATGGCTTTGAGGACAGTATCGCGTGGCGTTACATAGTGCGAACTGGGGTATACGGTAAAACGTGGAATCTTTTGACGAATTTTTCCTGTGAGCGGATCAAAAAATTGTAGGCTCTCAATCACGTCATCAAATAGCTCTACACGAACTGCTAATTCGTTATGCTCAGCCGGGAAAATGTCGATCGTGTCGCCACGTACTCGAAATACACCGCGCTTGAAATCAGTTTCATTGCGGTCATATTGCATCGCAATCAAGCGCATCAAAATATCGCGCTGGCTCATCTTGTCGCCGGGGCGCAAAGTCATCACCATGCTGTGATAGTCGCCTGGATTACCAATACCGTAAATGGCTGAGACCGTGGCAACGATGATGACATCACGTCGCTCTAATAAACTTTTCGTAGCAGAGAGACGCATCTGCTCAATATGCTCATTGATCGATGAATCTTTTTCAATAAATAAATCGCGTGTCGGTACGTATGCTTCTGGTTGGTAGTAGTCGTAGTAACTCACAAAGTACTCCACCGCATTTTTAGGGAAAAATTCTCTAAATTCACTGTAGAGCTGAGCGGCCAAGGTCTTATTAGGAGCAAAGATGATGGCAGGACGGCCAGTTCGGGCAATCACATTAGCCATCGTGAAGGTTTTACCCGAACCCGTGACCCCCAGCAGGGTCTGAAAGGTCAATCCGTCCTCAATTCCAGCCACCAAAGCATCGATTGCAGCCGGCTGATCCCCGGCGGGCGGGAAGGGCTGATAGAGATGGAATGGGGAATCCGGGAAGGAAACAAACTTGGCTGGATCTAGGTCATGGCCTGCCTCACCCAAAGGATCAGCTACAGGGCTTTTCTTGCTTTCGGCAACGGGGGAATTTGGGGGACTTTTAGGCGACTTAGGGGGCATCTCAGCTATCATTTCATCTGTACGTTTGAAGTGCACAGCGAATTTTGTACAAAGACTGATTTTGCCGTTTTTATTTGGAATTAGTTGAATCCAAACTCAAAAACAGTTGTTTAAAGCAAATTTAGCTGGATTTAAACTTAATAAACACTCAGATACACCCTTTATTCACCCTTTATATCTCTTTCTGATCCTCTAATGAACCTTTTTGCTTCCGTCCAACTAGCCCCTAAAGACCCTATTTTTGGCCTCACTGAAGCCTATGTCGCCGATCAACGCGCAGACAAAGTGAATTTAGGCGTTGGTGTCTATTACACCGACGAAGGTAAGGTACCTCTTCTGAAAGCAGTCATGAAGGCTGAAGAGGCCATTGTGGCCAAGCACTCACCTCGCAGCTACATTCCAATTGAAGGTCCAAACCCTTACAACAGCGCAGTACAAAACCTCTTGTTTGGCGCAGAGTCGTCACTCATGAAGGATGGTCGCGTCATTACAGCCGAGTGCCTTGGTGGCACAGGTGCGTTGCGTGTTGGTGCGGATTTTATTAAGCGCCTCAATTTGAATGCGCCCTGCGCAATCAGCAATCCCACTTGGGAAAACCACCGCGGGATTTTCGAATCCGCTGGGTTTGAAGTACTTGAATACACTTATTTTGATGGCGTTACTCGTGGCGTTAATTTTGATGGCATGGTGAAGTCTTTAGAATCTTTCCCAAAGTACACCACCGTGTTGCTGCATGCTTGCTGCCATAACCCAACCGGTGCAGACATCACTGAAGCGCAATGGCGTCAAGTGATTGAGATCTGCAAAGCAAAAGACTTGATTCCGTTTTTAGATATGGCTTACCAAGGATTTGCAGCAGACATCGAGAAAGACGGTATTGCAGTCCGTTTATTCGCTGAGTCTGGAATGTCATTCTTTGTATCCAGCTCATTCTCAAAATCCTTTTCTCTTTACGGTGAACGCGTTGGCGCACTGTCTATCGTGACCCAAAGTAAAGATGAGTCCACTCGTGTGTTGTCGCAATTAAAGCGCGTCATTCGTACAAACTATTCCAATCCACCAACACACGGTGCCGCAATTGTCGCCTCCGTTCTGAACTCGCCAGATCTAAGACAGCTTTGGGAAGATGAATTAGCTGAAATGCGTGATCGCATCAAAGCAATGCGTCATGGACTGGTTGAAAAACTCGCTGCCGCTGGCGTAAAGCAAGATTTCGCCTTTATCGAAGCGCAGCGTGGCATGTTCTCTTACTCAGGTCTCACGGTTGAGCAAGTAGAGCGCTTACAAAAGGAAGATGGTATTTACGCCCTCTCTACCGGCCGTATCTGTGTAGCCGCCCTCAATACTAAAAATATTGATAAGGTGGCTAAGGCAATCGCTCGCGTATTAGCATAAAGACATGTAACAACCCGTAATCAGCGGTTACACTGAATGATCAGGAGGCAACATGCTATATCAGTTACACGAATTTCAAAAAGCGCTACTTCAACCGGTTAGCTCTTGGGCTCGTGCAGCCTCTGAGGCATTTATTGACGCCTCAAATCCAGCCTCCAAAATTCCAGGGTCAGAACGTCTAGCTGCTAGCTATGAACTCCTCTATCGCTTGGGTAAAAACTACAACAAGCCGGAGTTCGGCATACGCTCCGTGCAGGCACATGGTCGCGAAGTAGCGATTCATGAAAGAACCATTGTTGCCAAGCCATTTTGTAACCTAATTCGCTTCAAACGCTTCTCTGATGATTTGGATGTCATTAAGAAATTAAAAGCTGATCCAGTTGTCTTAGTAGTAGCGCCGCTTTCCGGTCACCACGCTACATTGCTGCGTGATACTGTTCGCACTCTCTTGCAAGACCATAAGGTTTACATTACTGACTGGATTGATGCACGCATTGTTCCGACTGAAGATGGCAGCTTTAGTTTGGATGACTACGTTCACTATGTGCAAGATTTTATTCGCGCGATTGGTGCAGATGATTTGCATGTGATCTCCGTATGCCAACCAACAGTGCCTACATTAGGCGCAATCTCTTTGATGGCCTCTGCCGGTGAAAAAACACCTACCTCGATGATCATGATGGGTGGCCCAATTGACGCACGCAAGTCCCCAACAGCGGTTAATAACTTAGCTGATCAAAAATCTTATGATTGGTTTGAAAGTCATGTAATTTATAAAGTGCCACCAAGCTATCCAGGTGCTGGTCGCAAAGTATATCCAGGCTTCTTGCAGCACACCGGCTTTATTGCTATGAACCCGCAGAACCATATGCAGTCACATTGGGATTACTTCCAAAACTTGGTGCGTGGCGACGAGCAAGATGCTGCCTCACATATTCGTTTTTACGATGAATACAACGCAGTGATTGATATGGATGCGCAGTATTATCTGGACACTATCAAGACAGTGTTCCAAGACTATTCATTACCGAATGGCACTTGGTCTGTTGCCGGTGAATTAGTTCAACCGCAAGATATTCAGAAAACAGCTTTGCTCACCATTGAAGGTGAGCTCGACGATATTTCTGGTAGCGGGCAAACTCGTGCAGCACATGCATTGTGCGCGGGCATTCCCAAGACGAAGAAAGATCACTATGAGGTTGCGGGTGCTGGCCACTACGGCATATTCTCTGGTCGTCGCTGGCGTGAGAAGGTGTACCCTAAAATTAAAACGTTTATTCGTGAACACCAAGGTATGCAAAAAAAATCTCGCGCTAGACCACCCAAACTAGAAGGCTCAAAGTCTGCATAGAACAGTAGCGCGACTTCCGGGTCGCGCTTCTAGTTTGAGGACACATACATAGCAATGAATACCCAGCAGACGACAGAACTTGCAAATCGTCTCGAGGACATACTTCCTCAAACTCAATGCACCAAATGTAGTTATCCGGATTGCCGCGCCTATGCAGAAGCGCTCGCAACAGGCGAGGTCTTACCCAATCGCTGCCCTCCTGGCGGCGTTGAGGGAATTAAAAGACTCAGCGCTGTCCTAGCCTCTATTTTTCCTCAAGATGCGTTTGAGTTACATCCAACGATCGATGCTGAATGCGGCGTGGAACGTCCTAGACCAGTTGCGTTTATTGATCCGAAGACTTGCATTGGGTGCACGCTCTGTATTCAGGCATGTCCGGTGGATGCGATTGTGGGCGCCTCAAAGCAAATGCACGTGGTCTTAGGTGACTTGTGTACCGGTTGCGATCTCTGCATTCCACCCTGCCCAGTAGATTGCATCACTATGATTGATGTCACTCACAATCAAACTGGCTGGGATGCCTGGTCACCTGAATTAGCGGAAACAGCGCGAGCAAGATATGAGGCCCGTGATATCCGACTGGATCGCGAGCAGCGTGACAATGATGACCGCCTGGCAAAGAAAGCAGCTGCTAAGCTGCTAGTAGTGAATGCTGAAAATCCAGACTCAGAAGTAGCCAAAAAAGAACAAGAAAGAAAACGCGCCATCATCGCAGCTGCGATTGCGAGGGCACAACAACAGCAATGATGAATCTCGAAAAGCGCCAAGCCTTCTTTGAGTTACTGAGGGCAAACAATCCCCACCCAGAGACAGAGCTGGAATATAGCTCACCATTTGAGTTGCTAATTGCCGTACTGCTTTCAGCACAAGCCACTGACATCTCCGTCAATAAAGGCACGAAAAAACTCTTTCAAATTGCCAATACACCTCAAGCTCTGTTGGATCTCGGTGAGGCAGGGGTTAAGCCCTATATCCAGCATATTGGTTTATTTAACTCCAAGGGCAAGCATATTCAGGAGACCTGTCGACTGTTGATAGATAAGCATGGTGGCGAGGTACCGCAAAATCGAGAAGAGCTTGAAGCGCTTCCCGGCGTTGGTAGAAAGACGGCTAACGTGATTCTTAATACTGCTTTTGGGCACCTGACTATGGCGGTCGATACCCATATCTTTAGGGTATCCAACCGTACTGGCCTCGCCCCCGGTAAAGATGTAGTGAAAGTAGAGGAGCAACTTCTCAAACGAGTACCCAAAGAGTTTTTGCAGGATGCCCATCATTGGCTTATTCTGCATGGCAGGTACACCTGCAAGGCGCGCAATCCCGATTGTGAGCTGTGTATTGTTGAACCTCTATGCGGCTTTAAACAAAAAACTGGTAAAGGGAAAGTCCGTGGCAATCTTTAATCCAACCCGAGAAGAAGTGAGACGATTTTTTTGCGATACCTGGAAGAAGAAAATAGATAATCACATCCTGACGCCAATGGAAACGCTTGCGAGCGACTGGATGTTGCAACACCCGGAATATCACAATCTTTTAGCGGATCCTGAAGGTGCAATAGCCCAAGATTACACGCCCGAGCGAGGAGAAACCAATCCATTCTTACACCTCTCGATGCATTTATCGATCAGTGAGCAAATCTCTATCGATCAACCACCAGGGATTAAAGCGGTTTCCGAAAAGCTGGCTAAAAAACTCGGCTCTGAACATGAAGCCCAACATGCCATGATGGAATGCTTAGGGCAAGTAATGTGGGAGGCGCAGCGCGAAGGTCAAGCACTGAGTCCCGAAAAGTATCTAGAAGCATTGATGAGTCTGATCTAACATCAATCCTGAGCGTCATTCAGACCCAAAAACTATTTTTCGATAAAAGAGTTTATTCATGATTAAACCAAGCAAAATATTAGCATTTGATGTCTTTGGCACAATAGTGGATTGGCATGGATCGATAGTGGCCGAAGTTGAGAGATTGGGGCTAGCAGTTGATCCAATCGAGTTTGCTAGCGCCTGGAGATCCGGCTATAAACCCGCAATGGCTAAGGTACGCTCGGGCAAGTTGGGCTGGACAAAAATAGATGATTTGCACCGCTCTATTCTGGATGACTTACTGAAATCATTTGATATCAACTCATTATCTGAATCACAAATCCACGATTTAAATCAGATTTGGCATCGCCTTAATCCTTGGCCAGATACCGTCGAGGGCCTTGGAAGACTGAAGCGTCAATCGATGATTGTCACTCTCTCCAATGGTAATCTAGGCCTACTCGCAGATATGGCTAAGAATGCCGCACTGCCGTGGGATCTCATTTTGTCTGCAGAAGTATTTCGTCACTATAAGCCCGACCCAGAAACCTATCTCGGCGTTGCTGATATCTTTGATGTTTCCCCCGAAGAAGTCATGCTGGTGGCAGCACACAAGGATGATCTCCTAGCTGCAAAAGCTTGCGGCCTCAAAACGGCTTTTATCGAGAGGCCATTAGAATTCGGTCCCAAGGTCATTAGAGATGATTTGCACCGTGAAAGCTTCACGGATTATCACGCCAAGGATCTAAATGATCTTGCGA
Source organism: Polynucleobacter arcticus (assembly GCF_013307205.1). Classification (NCBI taxonomy): domain Bacteria; kingdom Pseudomonadati; phylum Pseudomonadota; class Betaproteobacteria; order Burkholderiales; family Burkholderiaceae; genus Polynucleobacter; species Polynucleobacter arcticus. The sequence goes on from NZ_CP028940.1 coordinate 1,517,089, forward strand.
CGCAACTAGGTTGTTAAGCCCACCTCACACGTACTCGGCAACCTCTACCAAATTGCCATCGGGATCGCGTAAATATACCGAACGGATTGGCCCTAAGGCGCCTCTTCTCGGAACTGGGCCGACATCGATTGGAACTTGAATCTGATGCAGGTGCTCAATGAATTCATCTAAGGGAATGGCAGCAACTAAACAGAAATCTCCAGACCCAATGGTCGGGACTCTGGCTTTAGTAGGCGTTTCAGTTGCGGCATCCTGAAGATTGATTTTTAACTGGCCAAATTTCAGGGCATGACGTGGCTGACCCTCTGGCCCCCTAAAAAACTCTCTCTCGAATCCCAGAGTGTTCTCGTACCATATTGTGGATATCTCAATATCGGTAACTGTCAGCACAATATGATCAATACGATCAATCATTTTCTTCAAAGCCATTCCTTTTTAAAAAAACTCACCGAGTACACGCAAAACTCAGGCGCGTAATTTCAAATTGTGAATGACATTGATCTATCTGAACTAAGTAATAACCCTTAAATAAGGGAAAACCATCATCCCATTTACTGCCAACTACTGCAGAATTGAGTTTCCAAAAAATACAATAAATGGAAGTGAGACATGAAAAGCAAAAAAGTATTAGTGAAGTCAACTTTACTACTCAGCCAAGCATTCGCTGTTGGATTACTCAGTATCGGCGCAGTACAAACAGCAACAGCCCAAGAATGGCCAGTGAAGCAGGTGACATTCTTAAATCCCTTCCCTGCTGGCGGTGGCACTGATGCATTTGCAAGGCCCTTAGCAGCTCAACTAACAGAGCAAATGGGTAAGCAATTTATTATCGATAACCGAGGTGGTGCCGGTGGCACTGTAGGTGCTTCAGCTGCTGCTAAAGCAGCCCCAGATGGTTACACCTGGTTTGTTGGTGCATCTCATCACACGATTGCACCTTCAATGTATAAAAACTTGGATTACGACATTGAAAAAAGTTTTATTCCAGTCGCCATGATCGCGAACGTGCCTCAGGTGCTAGTAGTCAATCCTCAACGCGTCAGTGCACGTAATGCCAAAGATTTCATTGAGCTAATCAGAAAAAATCCTGGAAGATATAACTATGCCAGTGCTGGTAGCGGCACCGTACATCACTTAGCTGGTGAGTTGTTCAAAATCCAAACAGGTACTTTTATTACCCACATTCCCTATCGTGGTGCTGGCCCGGCTATGAATGACTTGTTAGCAGGTCAGGTTGATTTGGAATTTGACGGTCTTGCTACTTCTGCTCCACAGATTAATGCAGGTAAGTTAGCTGCGATTGCGGTGGCTTCTAATAAGCGTTCGCCCGCCATCCCGAATGTACCTACATTCCAAGAGGCTGGCCTTCCAGACTATGTAGTTTCTACTTGGTATTCGCTACATGCTCCAGTAGGCACACCAAAGCCAATTATCGACAAGATGATTGTGGAAGTGCAAAAGGCTTTGAATACACCTAAGTTAAAAGCTATTTGGGAGAAGAACGGTTCCGACACACCGAATCTTTATGGAGAAGCTTTTGGTAAGCAGGTAAATGCTGACGTAGGCCGTTGGGCTGGCGTAGTCAAGAAGTCTGGCGCCACCTTAGATTAAATAGCCGGTAATAGTCTGAGGCTTGGTGACTCTGCTGCTCTGGTACTTTAAAAGAGCGCTGAGATCTCAGACTTAATTGCTGCGGGCAGCTCCAGAAGTAATTTATTGCGAGCTTCCAAATTGATCACTGAAGTTTGCTGAGTTTTTACCGACCACGCAGATCCAGGAAAGTAGGCATCGTCTCGATATCTCGGGATGACATGCCAATGAATATGTGGAACCATATTGCCCAGTGCGGCAATATTGATCTTGTCTGGTTGCATAACATGGCGCACCGCCCCCTCCACCGCAAAGACTAAGGCCATAAGGTGCTCGCGTTCCCCGTAAGTGAGATCCGTCATTTCAGCGACATGACGATTCCAGATGACACGACAAAAGCCCGGTAGATCCGGATCATTTACGAGAATGACGCGGCAGTCATCTCCACGCCAAATCAATTGACCCTCTTCAGGTTTGAGCTCTTCTTTACAGAGTACGCAATTCGTCATGGAAAGAATGTAAACGAAAACGGCATCTAAGTCACCCTTGTGGGGCAATTTAGATGCCGAGACAGTAAAGACGGATTGTTTACTGTACTGCTATGCACTACTTAGGGATTACCTAGGAATTACTTAGTGGAACTGCTCTTCCTCAGTAGAACCAGTCAATGCAGTGACGGAAGACTTACCACCCTGAATCACGGTAGTCACATCATCAAAGTAACCAGTGCCGACTTCTTGCTGATGCGATACGAAGGTGTAGCCACGATCACGAGCAGCAAACTCTGGCTCTTGTACTTTCTCGATGTAAGCAGTCATACCGCGCTGCATGTAGTCCTGAGCTAAGTCGAACATGTTGTACCACATCGAATGAATACCGGCGAGGGTAATAAATTGGTACTTGTAGCCCATTGCACCCAATTCACGTTGGAACTTAGCAATGGTTGCGTCATCTAAATTCTTCTTCCAGTTGAATGACGGTGAGCAGTTGTAAGCCAACATCTTGCCAGGAAACTTCGCACGAATTGCTTCAGCGAATTGACGTGCAAAATCCAAGTCTGGCGTACCTGTTTCACACCAAACCATATCAGCATAGGCAGCGTATGCCAGTCCACGGGAGATGGCTTGATCTAAGCCCTTACGTGTTTTGTAGAAACCTTCTGGTGTGCGCTCGCCTGTCAAGAATGGCTTATCGTTTTCATCGTAGTCTGAGGTCAGCAGATCGGCTGCTTCGGCATCGGTACGAGCCAAGATAATGGTGGGAACACCCATCACGTCCGCAGCCAAGCGTGCAGAAATCAACTTCTGAACCGACTCAGCGGTCGGCAGCAATACCTTACCGCCAAGGTGACCGCACTTCTTTACAGAAGACAATTGATCTTCAAAGTGAACGCCCGCAGCACCCTGCTTGATCAATGCTTTACTTAATTCAAATGCATTCAATACACCACCGAAACCGGCTTCAGCATCGGCAACGATAGGAGCGAAATACTCAATGTAACCAGCATCGCCTTTGTTGATACCTTTAGCTGTTTGGATTTCATCAGCACGTTGGAATGAGTTATTAATCCGCTCAACCATCTTCGGTACTGAATCTACTGGATACAAGGATTGGTCTGGGTACATTGCTGCGTATGAGTTGCCGTCTGCAGCCACTTGCCAGCCTGACAGATAAATTGCTTGCACACCCGCTTTAACCTGTTGCATAGCTTGACCGCCAGTCAAAGCGCCTAAACAATTTACGTAGGCTTCGTTATTGACCAATTCCCACAATCTTTCCGCACCGTGTTTTGCCAAGGTGTGTTCAATCTTTAATGAACCACGGAGACGGACAACATCCTCGGCTGTGTAGCCTCGGGTAATCCCTTTCCAGCGTGGATTGGTGTCCCAGTCTTTTTGAATTGCTGCGATTTCTGCTTTGCGATCTGTCATGCTTTTCTCCCTGAGTTAAATAAAAACATCTAGTGACCAATAATGAAATTGAATTAAGACATTTAAGTCTTATGTCTTATGTCTTATGTCTTATGTCTTATATCTTATATAAGAGTGTACGCATCGGAAAAAAGCTTGCAAGTACTATTTCATCAATCAATGAAAATAATTAATTCATTTAATTCAATAAGTTAGAATACATATTTTGCATTATGAAATGGCTATCCAATGGGCGAAAGAGAGCCATGGCTGAAATATTGCCCTACGTTTTACGTATGGGAATATCTTTTCATATTATGAAAAGATGACAGCTAAATTAAGCCGGTTTAGCTGCAGTGATCGTTGCCACTCTAAACCCAGTCAAGATAATCATGAGCTGGAGTAGAGCAACACCTACAAATAAGAGTTTAGGCAAACCTACATCTAGGAAGATGCCGAAGATTAGCGGGCTCAAAGCAGCGCCCAAATCAATACCTGAATACACGATGCCGTAAACCCTACCCGATGAGCCTGATGGTGTTGCAGAGCGGATCATCAAATCACGTGATGGTGCGGCAATTCCGAGGCCAAGACCAATCACAATAAAGGCGATCACAATCAACTCAACAGGAACCACACCGGTAGCCACTAAAAGACCCATGACGATATTGACGGAAAAGCAGATCGTAATAATGCGCTCTGGGACTTTTAACTTGCTAGCCAAATAGCCACCCAATAACATGCCTCCAGCGCCGCCCAAAGACATGAGTGTTAAGTAGTAATTACCAGAGCTCACGGCGATGTCGTAAATTTTGAATAATGCTGTGGGCGCAAAAGATTGCAGGCCAGTAGTGGCTGCCATGCTGAAGAAAAAGAAGATCCAACACAGCCAGACGACTGGCAACTTCAGGAAGCCAAAAGTGCTTAAGGGAGCGCCGCCAGGATTGCTTGCGATATGACTAGCTTCGGACTCATCTCGCCTGGCTTGCACATCATCCATCAAGCGCGCACGACTAACCCACAGGGTTACTAGAATCAGTACTTCTAATACAGCAGCAGATAAAAATGCAATACGCCAATCAGCGATGGTGGTAATGGCCACCATAAATGCGGGAGCGGCAGCCCAGCCGATATAGCCAGTTACCCCATGAATGGAATAAGCATAAGGCAAATTCGGTGGTGAAATTTTATGATTGATGAGTGTGTAATCGACAGGGTGAAAGACGCCATTGCCACAACCCGCAATGACCGCGCCTAATACCAACATGGCATATCCATTGCTTTGCGAATACACCAGCGCGGATAAGGCCAGTAAGCCCACTCCGACAAGCAGAACAGGTCGAGCACCAATACGATCAACTAGAAAGCCAGACGCCGCTTGAACAACGCAGGAGACCACAAAGAAAATGGTCATGAGCAATCCGAGCTCAGCGTAGTTAAAGCCAAACTCCGCCTTCAACCAAGGGAACATGGGAGGCAGAATTAAATGAAAGAAATGAGAGCTGCCGTGCGCCAGGCTAATTAAACTCACCACCCGGACATCACTGGCACGTCTCAATGTGAGTGCATCAGTCATGTACCGAGTTTACTGGTGCAGGAATGTTCCTGCACCATTTCTTTAGCAACTACCTAGTGAACCAGGCGTGTAAAGCTAAAGTCGCCCTGTTTATCTACATCTACCGGCACTACATCCTTAGGGCCAAATGTACCCTCCAGAATCATCTTAGAGACTGGATTCTCGATATATTGCTGGATGGCACGCTTCAGGGGTCTGGCTCCAAATACCGGATCAAAACCCACCTCTGCGATTTTCTTCAAAGCGGCATCACTGACTTCTAGCTGCATATCAATCTTTGCCAAGCGATCGGATAAGTTTTTGAGAAGGATTTTCGCAATATTAGCGATATTGTCTTTATCCAAACCATGAAACACGACGATCTCGTCAATTCGGTTTAAGAACTCAGGACGGAAATGGCCCTTTAGCTCTTCAAACACCGCCTCTTTAATCGCCAACTGCTTCTGACCGACCATCGACTGAATGAGGTGTGAGCCAATATTACTGGTCATCACAATCACGGTGTTCTTAAAGTCCACAGTGCGGCCTTGACCATCTGTCAAACGGCCGTCATCAAGAACTTGCAAGAGCACATTAAAGACATCCGGATGGGCTTTTTCAATTTCGTCGAACAGGATCACGCTATAGGGATGACGACGTACTTGCTCGGTAAGGTAACCGCCCTCCTCATAACCCACATAACCCGGAGGCGCACCAATCAGACGAGCAACACTATGCTTTTCCATGAACTCACTCATGTCGATACGAATCAAGTGCTCTTCACTATCAAACAGGAAGCCAGCCAAGGCTTTGCAAAGCTCGGTCTTACCGACACCAGTAGGCCCCAAGAATAAGAATGAACCGTAAGGGCGGTGCTCTTCTGCAAGACCGGCGCGGGAACGGCGGATCGCATCCGATACCGCACGAATCGCCTCTTCTTGACCTACTACGCGTTTATGCAATAACTCTTCCATCTTGAGCAATTTGTCACGCTCACCCTGCATCATCTTGGACACCGGAATACCCGTTGCACGTGATACGACTTCTGCAATTTCTTCGGCACCAACTTGAGTGCGCAAAAGCTTGTGTTTGACAACACCCTCTTTATCACCCTTTGCTTCGGCAGCAGCGGCAGACTTGAGCTTCGCCTCTAGCTCAGGTAGCTTGCCGTATTGCAACTCAGCGACTTGCTCCAACTTACCTTCACGCTGTAGCTTATTAATATCAGCGCGTACTTTCTCAATTTCTTCCTTAATGTGGGCGGCACCTAATACAGCGCCTTTCTCCGCCTTCCAAATCTCTTCAAGATCAGCGTACTCAGCGCCCAAGCGTTTAATTTCATCCTCAATTAAGCCAAGGCGTTTTTGTGAAGCCTCATCTTTTTCTTTCTTCACTGCTTCGCGCTCAATCTTCAACTGAATCAGACGACGTTCGAGCTTATCCATTACCTCTGGCTTGGAATCAATCTCCATTCGGATGCGGGAGCCTGCTTCATCAATCAAGTCAATTGCTTTGTCTGGCAAGAAACGATCAGTAATGTAACGATGAGATAACTCTGCCGCTGCAACGATTGCAGGGTCAGTGATTTCGATACCATGGTGGAGCTCATAACGCTCTTGCAAACCGCGCAAGATTGCAATCGTGGCCTCTACGCTAGGCTCTTCCACCATCACTTTTTGGAAACGGCGCTCAAGTGCAGCATCTTTTTCAATGTACTTACGGTACTCATCTAGCGTGGTTGCGCCGATACAATGCAGCTCGCCCCGAGCCAATGCGGGCTTGAGCATATTGCCGGCATCCATAGCACCATCACCCTTACCTGCACCCACCATCGTATGTATCTCGTCGATGAAGATGATCGTTTGACCTTCATCTTTAGCTACGTCACTTAGAACGGCCTTGAGGCGCTCTTCGAACTCGCCACGATACTTGGCACCAGCCAATAGCAGCGCCATATCCAATACCAAGACACGTTTATTTTTGAGGGTTTCAGGGACTTCGCCATTGACGATGCGTTGAGCTAAGCCCTCCACAATTGCGGTTTTACCTACGCCTGGCTCACCAATTAAGACGGGGTTATTTTTGCCCCGACGTTGCAAGATCTGAATGGTACGACGAATCTCATCATCGCGACCGATCACTGGATCGAGCTTACCCATACGAGCGCGCTCGGTTAAGTCGATGGTGTATTTTTTTAAGGCCTCACGTTGACCTTCAGCATCCGCACTATTCACTGACTCTCCTCCGCGCACTAAATCAATAGCCGCCTCTAACGATTTACGATTTAAACCATTCTCACGGGCAAGCTTACCTAGCTCCCCCTTGTCATCTGCCACCACCAGCAAGAACAACTCACCAGCGATAAATTGATCATTACGTTTGTTGGCCTCTTTTTCACATAAGTTCAGCCAATTACTGAGGTCACGACCCACTTGCACCTCACCGCTCGTGCCCTGCACCTCTGGCAGATTGCTAATGAGCTTCTCGGCGCCTTTTTCCAAGCCAGCAACATTGACGCCAGCACGCGTTAATAAACTTTTAGCACCGCCGTCAGAATCACGCAGCATGGCCAGCAGCAGATGTGCCGGCTCAATGTATTGATTGTCTTTGGCCAAAGCTAGGCTTTGCGCCTCGCTCAGTGCCTCTTGAAATTTAGTAGTTAATTTATCGATTCTCATTTTTTCACCCTATTAGCTGAATCTAGTCGATCTAGTCGATCTACTTTTCAATATATGTATCTATAGAATATAGGGGCATTGTGACTAATTTCAAGTATTTCAGACCTTTTTTAAGCGAATTTATCCCCTATTTTGACTTGGCTTGTTTACCTTCTAGAGTGCGCTGATGGCAGCTATTACGCCGGTATCACCAACCGTCTTGATCATCGCTTAGCAGCCCATAACTCGGGGGAAGGTGCGCGTTATACGAGGGGGCGAAGACCGGTCATTCTCTTGGCAACACAAGAGCACCCTGATCGATCTGAAGCCTCCAAGGCAGAGTCAAAGCTCAAGAAATTACCCAGAGCAGAAAAGCTGGGATTTTTTAAATAGGCTGGGATATTGACCAGAACCTACGCAGCACCCTGAACCCCTAAAGGGATCACCTGACTCTTGAAGTTTCCTGCCAATGCTTTTTTTAAGATCTTGTAGATATCCAAGTCAAACTCGCCCTCTCCTGAGTCAGCCAACTCATAGAGCTCTTCCTCGTTGATTGCGGTACCCAGATAACGCCATCGATCCACTACATGCATATGGCCAGCTTCTTTGATCGCAATGGGGCCTGAATATGGCCAAACCTGAACCTGAAACAATTCCAAGGTAGTTTTGAGTTGTAGATTGTGCAACTCAATGGGGGAGTCTCCAATGCACGCACCCCCACATTGCTTTACCTGGTAACCAAAGCAAGCCTTGCCCTCAATACGCTTCTCCAAGCCAAGTAGCGCCTCACAGAGTCGATATTTTTTTGCAATGGCTTTGAGATAAGAGTTAGCCTCTCTTTTGCTGTAGAACAAGCCATACAGATTTTCTTGAACTCCGGGATCTAATTCACGGTGACCGACTAGGCTCGGCGTTAGCACGCCATCCTGATCCAATTCTAATTTCCAAGCGCAGAGGTCTTTGGATCGGCGTAATTTAATGTTCATGCTGGGCATACGTTCTTTAATGAGGCGCGACTCCAGAATCAGGGCGCCCAATTCCCCGCTAGTCTCAATCCAATCGATATCCCTGATTTGTAAGGAGAGCTTCATTTCCTTTCGCAAGGTGAGCGCCCCCTGAAAATGTCCCATCACCCTGCTGCGTAAGGAAATACTCTTACCGATATACAGCGGAACTTGATTCTCGCCATAAAAAATATAGCAACCCGGCTTTTCTGGAATCAAATCCACCAGTGCTTTATCAATATTGGGCGGCAAGCTCGCATTGCCGATCAGTTGATTTACTGCCTTAAGAAGCGCTTCACGACCGAGCTTAGCCTCGCACACTCGCCAAAATTGGAGAAGCAAATCAGCATCGCCCAATGCGCGGTGACGTGCGCTAATCTGTAGGCCATGAGCACTGATAATGGTGTCGAGATTGTGTCTCGGCTGCTCTGGAAATAATAATCTGGAGAGTTTCACGGTACACAGCACTTTGGGCTTAAAGTCGATGCCTACCCGCTTAAAAGATGCCTTTAAAAACCCATAGTCAAATCGTGCGTTATGGGCTACAAAGATTTTGCCCTCGAGCTCTCGAGCAATCTCTGTAGCCAAGTCTTCAAAAGGCGGCTGGCGACCTACCATCTCCGGCCGGATGCCGGTTAAGCTTTGGATATTTTGCGGAATAAATGCTTGGGGATTGATGAGACTTTCCCAAGTATCTACCTGATCATGAATCAGAGATTTGATACCCACTTCGGTAATGCGATCACGCTCAAAATGAGAGCCTGTTGTCTCAATATCAACAAAGGCTAATGGGGGATATTCCTGATCACTCAAGGACATGCCAGATTTTGCGAATCATCTCAGCTTTAACTGGATTTGTGCAGATAGTCACCAAAGCTAAATATGGAGTTTGGTCCTAGCGGAACATCCTCCACCTTCTTAAAAGGTGCCTTAATGACTCGCTGAACCTCGCCCTTGACTGGCTTATCGATTTTAATTTCTGAATAAGCTGGTGCGTAAGAAATCGTCTGACGCTCCGGAGCTGCCTTAGCCTCACTAAATCGAGGTACGTAGTCCTTGATAGCATCGGAGAGGCTCACATTGGCCATACAGCCAAGCATGTAAGTCTCAAGGGATTGATACAACTCGCTTGCCACATCGCAGGCCTCAACCTTGCGTTTTTTTATGTAGTTCATGGCCAACACCACGTCTTTAATAGTGACCATTCGGGGGTCTTGCAAGAGCGTATAGCCGCCGTTACGCCCCTTTGTACCCTTAACGATTCCGGCGGCACGTAAGGCACTTAATAGCAACTCAATCCTGCTGATCGATAGTTTTTGACGTTGTGCCAACTCTAGGCCGGTTACTGGGTGAACGCTACCCGAATGCGAAGCGATATCGACCAAAGTATTGAGTGCGGCCCTCACAGCTGTATTTACGTTCATGTTGAATTTAGCAATTATGTTGAATTACATTCAGTATCGGGTTGAACGCCGATTTCTGCCGAGCACTGAGCTTTAACCCTTTTTTACTTATGGTTGTCATCAACCCAAGTAAGGTCTGATCTCAGCAATCAAACTTCGCAATTGCTCAGGTCTTAAAAACTGACCAAGCTCAACGCTTTGCCCCGTCTGCGCTATAGAGAAAGTTTTTTCACGCTCTTGCGGCTGAGACAGTCTGGCCCAGCGGGTATTAAATTCAATCACGGTTTCTTTATAGGCGATGAACTTCTTCACCACCAAACGGGTACCGCTGATCTCTATCTGCTCAAAATCCAAGGCATGTCTGCAGTACACCAAAAAACCGATTGTCACTGCAGTCAGCTCGATTGCAGTGAAGATCAGAATCATCTTTACCCCGACCAATAAAAAACCGGTGGCTACGGTAACTGACAGACAAACCAGACCCAAATAGAACTTGAGCAACTGAGAGGGTGTCAGCGAACAATTTCGCCGCATTTTCCAAGTTTTCATGCTGGAAAATTGTCAACGGTTAATTGGTGGCAGCTTTGGCCTGTTTGGCCTTCTCAAGCTGATCAGCGCTACGCTGCTGAAAATCGACCATGGTGTGGTAACCCATCTGATAGCAGGGGCAATGCTTGCCCAAAATCCAACGCGCAAGCTTAACTCGCAATTTTTGCATCATGTTTATTCTCCTGTGAATAGGTAGCAATTTAGCTGAAATCCCAAATTACTGCTGAACATGGCGCTATTTCAAGTACTCAGCAAACTAAACGTAAATCCTTTAAATTAAACGGATGACAAAACCCTCTTTAACCGCTAGCTGGATTCCCTTATTTCCTCTGGGAACCACCCTATTTCCGGGTGGCATCATTGCGCTCAAAATTTTTGAAGCACGCTACTTAGACATGATGAAGCGTTGCCTTCGCGAAAATACCCCCTATGGAGTAATCAGCATTCTGGCTGACAAAGCCGTTGACTCAGATACTTCCGTAGCGCACTTTTCTGATATTGGTACCTTGGCAACATTAGAGGAATTTGATCCAATTCAGCCAGCCCTCTATATGACCAAGTCTTATGGAATACAACGATTCAAAGTACTCAATCTCCGACAAGAGTCTGATGGTTTGTGGATGGGCCAGATTGAGCTGATTGCCGCTGACCCTGAAATCCCATTACCAAAAGAACATGAAAAGGTAGCCTCGCTCCTGCAGGAGATCATGTCTATTATTAAAAGTGAAGATCTATTGGGAGATGGCGCATTTAGGATGCCAGCAAATCCCGATGATTGTGGCTGGGTCTCTAATCGGTTGGCTGAATTACTACCACTCCCCCTCGCGCAGAAGAATCACTTACTTGCGCAAAGTAACCCCAGAATTCGACTCGATTTGATTTCAGAAATCATCGAGGAAGATGGCTTGCACAACATCGTCATGCATTAAAAAATGATTGATGAACTCATTCGTCGATCTATTCGACAAATGGTGGGCGGCGGAGGCCCGCCGATCGCTTTTTTATCCCCCGCCGGCGATCGAGGCTTTTTTGGCCCCGAGTCCATAGCCTGGAAGGTGCATGCAGATTTTGTTTCAATGATGATCGGCGGCATCAGCTCCTTGGTACTGCAGGCCCTGCACCCTAAAGCACTCGCTGGAGTGTGGGATCACTCGACTTTCAGAGAGGATCTGAAAGGTAGATTAGGCAGGACTGCATTCTTTATTGCCGCAACGACCTATGGCTCCAATGAAATGGCCAACAATGCCATTCATCGCGTCAATCAGATTCATCAAAAAGTCACGGGATTCGATGAATTTAACCAACCCTACAGGGCAGATGATCCGAACTTGCTAGCATGGGTTCATCTGACTGAAACCTTTAGCTTTATGAGTTCCTATGAGTCATACCGAAGTGAATCTCTTCATGCCCAGCAAAAAAATCAGTACTTTGCGGAAATGAAAATGCTTGGGGAGAGATTGGGCGCTATTGATTTACCCAATACTTATGATGGCACTCAGTTGGCAATACAACATTACCGCGATCAACTACATTATGGAGAGAGGGCCAAAAGTATCATCGGTCTCCTCGATAGCTTTCCAAGTAATCTCATCTCCAGGCCATTTGTCAAAATGATTACTGGCGCAGGTTTTCTGAATCTACCAAATTGGGTATACCCCATCATTCATCGTCCAGTACCAAGTCGATTAGAGCGACTGGCGATGCGTTCCACCATTCGACTGATGGCAATCCCCGTCAGAGAAGCATTAAAGGACGGCGTAGCCGCCCACTCCCTCCGTAGGGTTTACGGATCATCCTTATGAAAAATCAATCATGATCACAAATTATCTTATTGCAGGCATGGTGGGAATCATGCTGTTCTTTACTGTTGTCGTAGCCCCTACCGTATTTAAAGTATTGCCCGTAGAGTGGTCCAGTAAATATGTCCGAAACTTTTTCCCAAAATACTATGCTTTTTTAGGCCTAGTTACTCTAGTAACCGTATTTACTGAGCAAGATCCTGTTAACAGGCTCTACCTGATCGCCTGTGTGATTCTGTTCGCTTTCACATTATTTTTTCTCACCGGAAGAATTAATGCAGCAAAAGATGAGGGGAGAAATAAGCAGTTCCATGTCTTACATGGCTTAAGCGTCGTGATTAATGTGATTCAACTCGGTATCTTTATTTACCTGCTGGCTATTTCACTATGAGACTATCTACCCTAATCATCTCTATCGGCTTGTTTGTTACTGCACTATCCCCTGCACAGGCTCAACAGGTAAATACAACTCAAGTTAGCCCTGGCTACAAAGAGTCTTGTGTCAAAGAGCAGATGCAAGTGCACGCTAAATTAAAAGGCATTTCTGCTGGGACGTTCAATGACTTCTGTGACTGCACGGCACGCCAACTTAGCAACAGTCTCAGTGCCGCTCAACTGAAAGAGCTCAATCAAAGCAAGAGTCGTCCAGAATGGTTTAAGACGGCAGAACAAGCTGCTGGCAAGGTTTGCTTAAAAGAAGATCCTAAGACTCAGGTTTAGCGTCTTTAGAGTGCACATCTTTAAGATCGGCACTAGAGTCTAAAGAACTCGTTTTTGCTGACATCAGGGGTGGTGCACTCATTTTCTCGCCATCCCATACCTGGCCACACCAGCACTCCCCCGCATCGTTAATGATGCAGACGCCGGAACCACAACAACGTTTATCTGGTGCTTTCATGATTCACCTTTTCATCCTGAACAATTCATAATGAGGCCTATTCTAGAGTTTTTAACCAAATAGCGCACTCATCCCTTCAGCCCGATTCATCTAGCCATGCAAAACCTGTTATTTCAAACCCAGAGCCCATCTGAACCCATAGTCATCCTGGCAAAAGATGGGCGAGCTGAGTATTTCAACCATTTTTATGATGCTGATACTTCTGACCACTTATTTGAAAAGCTATTGAGCTCGCTGAGCTGGGAATCAGATCGCATTCAGATGTTTGGAAAACTGGTTACCACTAGTAGAAAGGTAGCCTGGGTAGGAGATCCTGATTGCAGTTACACCTACTCTGGAGTTCCAAAACAACCCCAGAATTGGACCGACGAGTTACTACAAATAAAGCAGAAGTTAGAACAAGTCACTGGCCATACCTACAACTCTTGCTTACTCAATCTGTATCACACCGGTCAAGAGGGTATGGGGTGGCATAGCGACGATGAGAAAGAGTTGGATAACAGTAATCCGATTGCATCAATCAGCCTAGGTGCTCGACGCAAGTTTGCCTTTCGTCATAAGCAGGATAAAACCACCAATGCCCTCTTTCTGGAAAATGGGAGTCTACTGATCATGCATCCACCTATTCAGGAATATTGGCATCACAGCTTACTGAAGACCAAAACCGTCATGAGCCCCCGAATCAACCTGACCTTTCGAAAAATACTTTCTAAAATATGAACTCCAATAGAGCAATTCAAAAGGTGGCAGTGATTGGCGCAGGAATTGCAGGCCTCTCTTGCGCAAAAGCATTACAAGCATTGGGCATGTCCGTTGATATCTTTGAAAAAAGTCGCGGCCCCAGTGGACGTATGAGTACACGTCGTACGCAAGATTGGTCCGCAGATCATGGCGCCCAATATTTCACAGCTCGAGATCCTCGTTTTATTCAGGAAGTACAAAGCTGGATTCAGGCTAGTACTGCCGATATCTGGATGCCCAAACTTAAGGTGTACGAGAACAAGGCATGGCGTGATAGCAGCTCACCAGACGTTCGCTATGTTGGCATTCCCAATATGAACTCACCCGGAAAGTATTTGGCTGAGAGTATGTCCATTCAATATGAGAAAACAATTTCAAGATTAGAGCGAAAAGGTGACCAGTGGTCTCTTCGATGCGGCGAGGAAGATGAAATTTTAGGGCTGTATGATTTTGTCGTATTGGCGATACCCGCTCCTCAGGCTAGCGCTTTAGCGAACGATCTTGACGCTCGAGTCGCCACTATCACCACTTCAGCACAGATGCAGGCCTGCTGGACGATGATGGCGCATTTTCCCAAGCAAACAATGACAGACTTTGATGCAGCCTTTATCAATCAAGAAATCATTAGCTGGATTTGTCAAAATGGATCTAAGCCGATGCGTCAAGGCCAAACCTGGACTATTCACGGCAATCCGAATTGGAGCCAAGAGCATGTCGAGCTCAGTAAGGAAGAAGCTCAAGAGCAAATGCTGGCATGTTTAACGAGGCTAGGGGTTCACTGTCAAGATTCTGAAATCAGCATGCACCGCTGGCGCTACGCGAGCGGCGGACTGGAGAATGCAATTGGCTATCTTTCGCTACCGGATATCGGTTTAGGACTTTGTGGAGACTGGCTTCATGGCGGCAGAGTCGAAGGCGCCTGGCTTAGTGGACTGGAGTTAGCGTCTGAAATAAATAGGTCTACACAAAGCAGTATTTAAAAGGATTTACGTAACCGTAAGCTGCCCTGATAAAACGAGTAAGCGCTAGAAAACTCCGTAGAGATTGCGGCCGATAAGCTTAAATCTTTCTTTAACTCATAGTTGGCTGAAGAAATCTCAATTACAGTAGCGCGAGCGTTGGTTAAAGCAATCGGCAATCCAAACTGGTAGCCAGGGCTAGATTGTGTGGACATATTCAAGCTCGATGATTTTCCAAAGTCGTACTTATAGCCAACTGAAATAGACCCGAGACTGTACTCATTGGATGCATCCATGAGGGAGTATTTCAAGCCAAGAGTGGCAGGCACAGATACATAACTCATTGATGAGGTATTAAGGCCTGCACTAGGATTTCCTCCTGCACCACTCACCGACTCGTTCATGCCCTTGTACGCATAATTGGTAACTGCTACATTTAAAAAACCATCTAGATTTGGCAATGCTCTAGCTACAGGAATCGAACCTAATACGTTAACACCGTAAGTATTGACATTGGTATTGCCAGTCGCACTTTGAATATTTGCAGATGAGCCTGAAACTGTGCTCTGTGTCAGGTTCTGTCGGGTGCTGTTGTAGTTATAGTTACCGAAAAGTAGGGTTCCAACCAATTTAACTGCTTCAATCTGTACCTTTTTAAATAAGCCTACGCTTAAGCCCAGTCCATTGCCACTTCCATCTGAGCCAGCGGAATAATTTATTGAGCTTACATTCGCCAGAACTCCCGCAGGGTCATCTTTTCCGCCAAAAATATTGCCCATGAGATTTAAACCCCAAAAAGAAATATTTTGCTTGGCCCCTGAGGACTGACCCACCTGATCAACTGAACCACCCTGATAGTAGAAAGATGACTTAATCGTTGCATCACTCTTATCCTCAATCATGAGGCTGGCATCTCGAATACTAGCCTCATTAGCTCTAATAGTAGAGTTAAGTGGCCCAGCCATTAGGCCGGCAGGAACCTGACTAGAGGCGCCAGGAGCGTATGTGTAAAAACCAGGGGCAGTCTGAGTCGCCGAAGTTTGGCTAGTGGTGGCGACATAACTCCCGACAGGAGCGTAGGTGGCAGCGGATGCGCCAGAAACAGAAACGTAGGACCCAACTGGTGATGGTGTCGCTTGAGTAGCGCCAGTAACCGCCACGAAATAACCTGCAGGTGCCTGAGTGGCAACAGATGCACCAGAAACTGAAACATAGCGCCCAACTGGTGCCAAAGTCGCCTCAGTAGCACCTGCAAACGGAACGTAGTAACCGGGAGTAGCCTGGAGAGCCGATGTTTGACCGGCATTCGGTTGATACGTTCCTGGCGATGTTAAGGTTGCTGCAGTTGCACCTGCAAAATTGACATAAGAGCCAGCAGGCGCAGGAGTGCAGGCTGTGGGGATATCAGTACCATTAGAGCTAAAAGAGCCAGGAAAACAATTGGCCGCAAAAACACCGCTCGATGCAGAAATTCCAACAAGAAATAGGTTCAGTGATGAGGATTTAGGGGGTTTCATAGTGATTAGCAGTAAATTATTAGTATGAGCGCCCAAACTTTGAATCAATTACTGTCAGAAGCCGCTGAATGCTACCGGCTCAATTTAACAGAAAAGGCTGAAAACCTCTATATTGCTGCACTCCAGATAAACCCCAATCAGGCCGGCGCTCTGTTTAACTTGGGAACCCTTCTATTGCGAAAATCTGATCTCAGAGGCGATCAGTTCATTAAGGACTCTTTTGCGCAAGATAGTAAAAATGAAATAGACCGCAATAAAGCTGTTGAGTTGGTGATACAAATTCTCCTATCTAACGCATACAAGAAACATGCAGAGGAGTGGGTGAGATTTGCCGAGCTGAATCAACTCCATTTCCCGGCATTGAGCGAACTCAAAAGACAAGTTGAGATTCCAGCATATTTAGAAAAAACGATTTTCAGTCCAGAAAAAAATCAGCTTTTAGAGCGCTATCACCCAATAGAGTCATCCTCCTATGTATACGCAATAGATGTTGTGGGTGGATGCAATTTACGTTGTCCCACGTGCCCGGTTGGTAATCAAAGTCAGATGCCAAAAGGAATCATGCAGCCGAAGTTATTTTTGGAGATTCTTGAAAAGATTTGCAGAGAAAATCCAAACCACAATCCGGATATTTGGCTTTTCAATTGGAGTGAGCCACTCCTGAATCCACACTTACCAGATTTCATCAAACAGATACGAGAAAAGAATCTAACCTCCTTTATTTCGAGCAACTTAAATATATCGGATCGAATTGAGCAGGTGATGGAGGCCAACCCCAATCGATTTAAAGTATCTATTTCTAGTTTGAAGCAGGAAGTTTATGAAGTCACCCATGAACGCGGGGATATTCAAGTAGTCATTAGCAATTTTGAAAAACTAGCTGAAGCTAGAGATAAATATCAAGCATCTACTGAAATATGGGTGGGCCATCATCTCTATAAAAATACCATTGAGGAGATGCAACAGATCAAAGCACTTGCGGATGACTATGGTTTTGGATACCGCCCTTCATATGCAATCATGGCACCAATCGAAAAAGCGTATTCTCTCATCAAAAATTTAGGTGATAACGCTTTGGGAATAGAACAGCAACTTTTCTTGCATCCAAAGACGATCACAGAGAATAACAAGCTTAGAAGATCGGGGAATATGGATTGTGAGTTACGATTTAACATGACTGCAATAAATTATGACGGCTCAGTTTCTTTATGTTGCGGCACAACAAAAGACCTCTCGGATACAGTAGATAAAAAAACCTATTTTTTAGAAAAAAACAGGGTCGAACTTGAGCAATTAAAATATGGTCACTCCTTCTGCTCCACCTGCATGAATAACAATCTACACCTTACCATTCAGGATCTTTAGACATGCAATTTGATGTCCAATCTGCTCGAGAAAATTTAAAATTACAGCGCTTTGATTTGGCTGCAACTCAATATCAAGAGCTAATAGCAAATTCTCCAACGGATTTCATCCTATACCTTGAGCTCTCATCAGCCCTGATGGGCCTTCAAAAGCTTGATGAGGCTCTCGTGGTTGTAAAGCAACTAGAGCATGTGGATTTCAAGCTACCAGAAGAGGTTCAACTTCAGAAGGCCAATATCAATCTTGCACAAGGTCGCTTTGCAGAGTCTATTCCTATTCTCCAATCACTTATTCTAAGCTCCTGTCATGAGCGCGCGAGGACCGCACTATCAAGCGCCTATCTTGGGGTTGGGTTGCCCACTAAAGCATCCGCCCTATTTAATGGAATTGAGGAGGAAAAATTAAGCCCGGGTGATGTTAACAATCTTGCCATTAGCCTTTGTGAGCAAATTCAAACTCCCAAAGCTTTAGATTTACTCTCCAAAAGAATCATCAATAAACAGTTTGACAACAGCACTATCTCCAATCTATTGATGCTTTCAAATTACCATGCATCACCTGAAAACTATATTTCTACTGCTAAAAAAGAAATAAGGAAGGTTAATCAAGAAGAAAATGTTATGGCTATCAATAAGAAGTCAACGGATAACATTCGAGTAGGATTTATTTCTGGAGATATGTACCAACATCCTGTTGGATGGTTTTTTATTGGCTTGCTAAAAGAGCTGAGTGAATCTTTTTCAACTACTATTTTCTATACCAATTCCAAAACAGATCAGTTAACCCATGACCTTATTGCCGCCGCTTCGGATTTTTACTTTGTTGAGCACTTAGCAGATGTAGACTTAATTCAAAAGATTCAAGCAGCTCAGATTGATGTTTTGATTGACTTATCTGGACATACCGCCAATAACAGACTATCGATATTTAACCAAAGAATAGCGCCAATTCAATTAAGTTATCTAGGCTACTTCGCATCAACCTATATGAGCAAAATGGATGGTGTAATTTTCGATCAATGGCATTTAACTGGCGTACCAGATGGAGTTTTTTCAGAACGCATCCATCATTTACCATGCTCACGCTTTTGCTACACACCTCCGCCTTACATCCCTCAGATTACTGCACTACCGGCAATAGCAAATGGCATTATCACTTTTTGCAGCTTTAGTAGCACGTCCAAAATTAGTAATGAATGTATTGAGATGTGGGCAAAAACTTTAGAGGCAATACCTGAATCTAGAATTCAGTTGCGATGGAGAACGTTGCGCGATAGCCAACTAAGAGACCATATTAGAAAGTTATTCTTGTCGCATGGCATTCCCAACTCACGAGTTGAACTGTATCCAGATTGCGACCATGAATCACTTTTCCATTTTTATAATGAGGTGGATATTGCATTGGATACCTATCCATTTTCAGGGGCAACCACTAGTTGCGAGGCCCTATCGATGGGTGTGCCTGTGATTACGAGGACCGGTAAAAGCCCTGCCTCAAATCAAACAGCAAGTATCCTTAATGAACTTCACCTCAATGAGTGCATAGCAAATGATATTTCCGAGTTTGTGGAGCAAGCAAAAAAACTATCAAGCGACATAGAAAGACTCTCGAATTGGCGCTCTACGATGCGGGAACGAATTGCAAGTAGCGCTCTAGGTAACCCAAAACTATTCACCTCTCACTTTTCGCAGTTAATTACTGAGATTTATCATGAAGGCCAGTAACTACTGCTGAATCGTATTGCTACCGAGTGGCGCCCCATGGCATTACTTAGTAGTGAAGTTTCAGATCAGATTGCTATAGATTCCAACGTGCCATTGCAGTATCGTCAGTCACACGGGCATCAACCCATCTTGCACCTTCCGGGGTATCTTCTTTTTTCCAGAACGGTGCGGCCGTTTTGAGATAGTCCATGATGAACTCACAGGCAGCGAATGCCTCCCCTCTGTGAGCGCTAGTAACTGCTACCAACACTATTTGGTCTTCGGGCATTAATAGCCCTACTCGATGAATCACAAGGGTTTTATAAATATCCCAACGGCCTCTGGCTTGAGTAATGATTTCCTCAAGAGATTTTTCTGTCATCCCAGGATAGTGTTCTAGCGTCATGCCTTTGACTTGGCTACCGTCATTGAGATCGCGTACTGTACCCACGAAAGTCACTACTGCACCTACGCGAGGATCATCCTTGCGAAGCGTTGTGACTTCAGTTGTTAAATCAAAGTCAGCCTCTTGAATGCGAATGAAATCATTTTGCATATTAGCCACCAGTTACCGGGGGAAAGAAGGCTACTTCAGCACCCTCCAGCAGGAGAGTGGACTCCTTCACCATCTCTTGATTAAGGGCACAACGAATTACTTTTTTGCTCGCCAATACCTCAGACCAAGGATTGCCACGCTCAATGAGATAGCCCCGCAAATCGGCAATCGTCTTAACTGGCTCTGGAGCAGTAATACTCTCTTCAGCAATACCCAAGCCTTCACGGAGTGAGGCAAAGAATCGTAATTGGATTTTCATAAATGCTGATCCGCTTAAGAAAGAAGCGCATTAAAGGGAATGTATTTCACCATATCCCCGGATTGAATCGGCTGATTTGGAGGACAGTCCACCAAACCATCGCCCCAGGAGGCGCTGGTGAGCACCCCAGAGCTTTGATTCGGAAATAGATCTAAACCACCCTGCGCATTGATCTTGACTCGCAGGAATTCATTACGACGATCGGCTTTGAGCCAATCAAAATCGGCGCGCATTGGGTAGGCCTGAGGAAGGCTCGCATCCCGTCCTTGCAACTTCAGAATGAATGGGCGTACAAATAATAAGAAGGTCACAAAACTCGAAACTGGGTTACCAGGCAAGCCAATAAACCAAGTTTCTGCCTCTGCCGCACCACTCTTTGCATCATCCGACTTACGCACGGCACCAAAAGCCAAAGGCTTGCCGGGCTTAATACCAATTTGCCAGAGATCTAATCTACCCTCAGCGGTCACTGCCGGCTTGATGTGATCTTCTTCACCCACAGATACGCCACCAGAAGTGATGATTAGGTCATGGTCTTTGCTAGCCTTGCGCAAGGTCTCTCGTGTGGCGCTGAGGCTGTCGGGAACAATGCCAAAGTCCGTTGCATCACAACCCAAGGATTTAATGCACGCCAACAAGGTATCGCGATTGGAGTTGTAAATACCACCGGGTTTGAGCGGCTCGCCAGGCAATGAGAGTTCATCGCCGGTGAAAAATGCAGCAACCTTCACTTTACGCTTCACATTTAAATGCGTTAAGCCCGCTGAGGCAGCCATACCCAATTCTTGTGGGCGAAGAAAAGTGCCTGCGGTTAATGCAGTCTTTCCTGCCGTTAAATCCTCACCCCGCCGACGAATCCATTGGCCTGATGTTGGTGCGATATTCACTTGCACCTGATTCACAGACCCCTCGGGAACTGCGCAGTCTTCTTGCATGACTACAGCGTCAGCACCGGGTGGAACTGGTGCGCCAGTAAATATCCTGGCGGCAGTACCCGGCTCAAGTTGCGTGCCCATCGAGCCCGCCGGAATCCGTTGCGCAATCGTTAGAGTACTGCCGGGGATTTGAGTATCTGCAGTCCGCACAGCATAACCATCCATCGACGTGTTATCCAGCGGCGGCACATCAACCAAACTATTCACGCTTTGGGCAAGCACACGACCCAATGCAGCTTGCGTCGCCAACGTTTCAGTTTCAGCCACGGTCTTTGCGTGTGAGAGTAAGTGATCTAAAGCCTGCTGAGCAGTCAACATCGGTGGCTTAGTCATTGTGCTTTATGTATTTAGTTGAGATGCGTTGTAATAAATGCTTTTACTTGATTGACGTCGGCATCGATATTTTCAACGCGCTGTGGCAAAGACTTGATATCTTTAAATGCTGCCGGGCAATCTGCGGGACGTCCCAAAGCGATTTCAATCGTTTCTTCAAACTTAATTGGCAAGGCAGTCTCCAACACCAACATCGGAATGCCTGGCTGTAAATGTTCTCTGGCGACTTTGATGCCATCAGCTGTATGCGTATCAATCATGACGCCATACTGCGCATCTACATTGCGAATCGTTTCCAGACGATTCTCATGCGTGCTGCGGCCTGACTGAAAGCCATACTTCGCAATTTCTGCATAGACAGCATCTTTTGAAATATCAAATCCACCAGCCTCGTCTACTTGCTTAAACATACCTGCAGTAACCTTGCCATCCTGACCCATAAGATCAAAGATAAAGCGTTCAAAGTTGCTCGCCTTAGAAATATCCATAGAGGGGCTAGAGGTATGCAAAGTCTCGGCAGACTTACGTGCACGGTAAACGCCCGTACGGAAGAACTCATCGAGGACGTCGTTCTCATTCGTAGCGGCAATGAGATGCGCAATCGGTAAGCCCATCATGCGAGCAATATGACCGGCACAAATATTGCCAAAATTACCTGATGGCACTGTAAAGGAAACTTTTTCTGTGCTGGACTTGGTGGCAAGCAAATAACCTTGGAAGTAGTACACCACCTGAGCCACAACACGACCCCAATTAATCGAGTTCACTGTGCCGATTTGGTGATTGGCTTTAAAACTGTGGTCGTTACTGACTGCCTTCACAATATCCTGACAATCATCAAATACACCAGCCACTGCTAAGTTAAAAATATTCGGATCTTGTAAAGAATACATTTGCGCAGACTGAAACGAACTCATCTTGCCGCGCGGCGAAAGCATAAAGACGGTAACACCTGCTTTGCCCCGCATTGCATACTCAGCAGCACTTCCAGTATCCCCAGAGGTAGCGCCCAAAATATTGAGCTTTTGACCTTTTTTCTTGAGGGCATATTCAAAGAGATTACCAAGCAACTGCATTGCCATGTCTTTGAATGCCAATGTTGGACCATTCGATAAGCTCAGTAAACCAATCCGTGTACCCTGCTCTTCACCTAGCCAATGAACTGGCGTAATGTCTTTGGCATTATCTTGAGCACGGCCGTTGCAATACACTTGCTCTGTATACGTTTTACGCAATAGAGTGCGCAAGTCTGCCTCAGGAATATCGTCGCAATATAGACTCAACACTTCATACGCAAGGTCAGCATAAGACAAGCCGCGCCAAGAATCCAATTGCTCTTTGCTCACCTGCGGATATTCGGCCGGTAAATACAAGCCGCCGTCTGGGGCCAAGCCACCAAGCAGAATTTCTAGAAAGGATTGTTGTGGGCTATTGCCGCGAGTCGATTGGTAACGCATGATTATCTTAGGACAGATTTTCTAAACGGATCTTCACAACTGCGCCAGCGACAGTTTTCAGATTCTGAATTTCTTGAATTGCTGCCAGCATGTGCTTTTCTTTCGTCTCATGAGTTAGAGCAACTAAATCTGTTTGACTCTCGCCCTCATCCGCCTCTTTTTGTAATAGCGCATCAATCGAGATGCCGTGGGAGGCTAAGATCTTGGTTATGTCAGCCAGCACGCCAGCTTGATCGGCTACACGCAGACGTAAGTAATAACTGGTGGTGATTTCACCCATCGGCAATACGGCGATATCACGTACTGCATCCGGCTGGAATGCGAGGTAAGGAACCCGACTTTCAGGGCTTGCACCCAATAAACGCGTGATATCTACTAAATCGGCAATCACTGCTGAAGCGGTGGGTTCTGAACCAGCGCCCTTACCGTAGTAAAGCGTGGTACCTACTGCATCACCAAATACTTGAACGGCGTTCATCGCGCCCTCAACGTTAGCAATCAAACGCTTCGTCGGAATTAATGTCGGATGAACACGCAGCTCTACACCAGTAACCGTCTTTTTGGCGATACCCAATAACTTGATGCGATAGCCCAACTGCTCAGCATATTTAATATCAATAGCATCTAATTTAGTAATACCTTCAACATGCGCTTTTTCAAACTGCATCGGGATACCAAAGGCGATTGCGCTCATGATGGTTGCTTTATGGGCCGCATCTACGCCTTCAATATCAAACGTGGGATCTGCTTCCGCATAACCCAAACGCTGCGCTTCCTTCAAGACCGTTGCAAAGTCTAGCCCTTTATCGCGCATCTCTGAAAGAATGAAGTTTGTTGTGCCATTGATGATGCCGGCAATCCACTCAATGCGGTTAGCAGTTAAGCCCTCACGCAAAGCTTTAATAATCGGAATACCGCCTGCAACGGCCGCTTCGAATGCCACCATCACACCTTTTTCGTGCGCAGCTTTAAAGATCTCATTACCATGAACAGCGATCAATGCTTTATTGGCTGTCACTACGTGCTTACCAGCAGCAATCGCTTCAAGCACTAGATCTTTAGCAACACCGTAACCACCAATCAACTCTACAACAATATCGATCTCAGGATTGTTGATAACAGCACGGGCATCACTCACGACTTGCGCGTGATCTTTGACTAACTCTTTAGCACGTTCTACATTGAGATCGGCAACGGTATTAATGCGAATACCTCGACCAGCGCGACGAGTAATTTCATCTTGATTGCGTTCGAGAACAGTGAATACTCCAGCACCTACAGTGCCAATACCTAATAGCCCAACTTGAATCGGTTTCATAATGCCTTTGTTGCTGTTGAATGAGCCGCTTTGCGACTGTGTTTTTGACGATAACGCTCCAGAAAACGTGCAAGACGAGCAATCGCCTCGGTGATCACATCTTCATGGGGTAAGAACACGACACGGAAGTGATCCGGCTTAACCCAGTTAAAGCCCGAGCCCTGAACTAGCAATATCTTCTCTTCCTTCAGAAGGTCGGCTACAAACTGCTGATCATCTTCGATTGGGTACATCTCTGGATCAAGCTTCGGAAATAAATACAAAGCAGACTTGGGTTTAACGCAAGTCACACCAGGAATTGCTGTGATGAGCTTCCAAGCAAGATCACGTTGCTTAGCCAAGCGGCCACCCTCGGCTACCAGATCATTAATACTTTGATAGCCACCCAAAGCTGTTTGGATTGCGTATTGACCTGGTACGTTAGCGCACAGGCGCATCGAGGACAACATATTGAGACCTTCAATGTAATCTCGAATCATCTCTTTATCACCAGATACCACCATCCACCCAGCACGATAGCCACAAGAGCGATAGTTCTTAGACAAACCATTAAAGGTGATAGTGACAACATCGGTAGATAAGGATGCTAAAGAGATATGCTGCTCTTGGTCGTACAACATCTTGTCGTAAATCTCATCAGCAAACAGGATTAAGTCGAACTCACGAGCGATCGCGGTTAACTCTGTCAAGACTTCCTTTGAATAGATTGCACCAGTAGGATTGTTAGGGTTAATCACCACAATCGCTTTAGTCTGGGGAGTAATCTTTTTGCGGAGATCAGCCAAATCAGGCGCCCACTCTTTAGACTCATCACATAAGTAATGCACTGGAGTACCACCAGATAAACTGACTGCAGCGGTCCACAAGGGATAGTCTGGAGCTGGCACTAGCACTTCATCACCATTATTCAGTAATGCATTCATTGCCAAAACGATGAGTTCAGAGACACCATTACCGGTATAGATGTCATCCAAAGTAACACCTTGAATGCCTTTTTCTTGGCAATAGTGCATGATTGCTTTGCGAGCCGCAAAGATACCCTTGGAATCGGAGTACGCTGATGCATTACTCAAGTTACGAATCATGTCCAACTGAATCTCTTCAGGGGGATCAAAGCCGAAAACACCCACATTGCCGATGTTTAATTTGATGATTTTGTGACCCTCTTCTTCCATCCGCTGTGCGAGTTCCAGCACGGGTCCCCGTATGTCGTAGCAGACGTGGTTGAGTTTTTCGGACTTGAGGATCGGTTTCACAATAAATTAGAGGGTAAGTTCTTGAAATTTAGGAAAAAACAGCTAGCTATAATCACCTCAATTATGACAGAGAGTCCATATGAAGCTTCAATCTGACCCCCATTCCGGAGCCAACACGATCACCGGTTACGGTGATGGTTACATCGAGATCAATAAGATCCCCTACAGTCATGCTGTTTTATTGAGCTCCGACGGCGAAATCCTGGAGTGGCCAGTCCAATCTTTTGATGAACTCAGTGCAGCTGATTTCAGTCAAATGGTGACCCTAAAGCCTGAATTAATCATTATTGGAACCGGCAAGCGCCAGCGCTTCCCTAAGCCAGAACTATTAAAAACACTGATTGAGGCCAAAATTGGCTTTGAAGTGATGGATTCTCAAGCAGCCTGTCGCACTTACAACATTTTAGTTGGCGAAGGCCGTCAAGTATTACTCGCCCTCATCGTGGAAGCCACCTAATGCAATTTGGTCAGATTCGGCAGTCTAGCGCCCTAAACCCAGTCTCTATTTTGATTCTGGTGCTGATTTACGCATTGCTATGGTTTGGCACTCTTAACTACCGACACCTGATTCCATCTGATGAAGGTCGTTACGCTGAGATTGCCCGCGAAATGCTAGTAACAGGAGATTGGATAACCCCTCGCTATAACGGCTACAAATATTTTGAAAAGCCTCCTTTGCAAATTTGGGCTACTGCTAGTGCCTTCCACTTTTTTGGCATTGGCGATTGGCAAGCGCGCTTGTGGACTGCGCTCACTGGGTTTCTAACCATTATTTTTATTGGATTTACTGCAGCGCGTATCTATAGCGCCCGGGCGGGCTGGCTAGCTGCTATCGCTTTAGCCTCCAGTCCAATGTGGGTCATTGGTGGTCACGTGAACTCATTGGACATGGGGTTATCAGCATTCTTGGTTGCCGCTCTCTGCAGTTTGTTGCTAGCGCAAAACTCGCGCTACAAGACCCATAACCGAAATTGGATGTGGGCATGCTGGGCTTTTATGGCCCTAGCAACACTATCTAAAGGTGTCATCGGAGTAGCCATTCCCGGCATGGTGTTTGTGGTTTATTCCATCACCGCGTGGGACTGGAAAATTTGGAAGCGGCTACACATTATTAGCGGCACTGTTTTGTTCCTGGCAATCACTGCCCCTTGGTTTGTGCTGGTATCGCAACGCAATCCTGAGTTCCTCGAGTTCTTTTTTATTCACGAACACTTGCAACGCTTTACTCAGAAAGCCCACAGCAGAACAGGCCCAATCTACTACTTCCTACCCTTGCTGCTCTTAGGTTTCTTGCCCTGGATCGCGCAAGTCCCCGGAGCCATTGGACAAGCTTGGCGAGAGCGTAATCGCGAGTTCTCCAGCGGCTGGCTGCTGACCTGTTGGTTTGCAGTCATCTTGGGATTCTTTAGTGTTTCTCAATCCAAATTACCTGGCTACATCATCCCTATCTTTCCAGCGCTAGCCATGATCGTCGGACATCGCTTGGATCGTAATCTAGGCTTTAGCAATGCACTCTCATTGCCTTGGCAAATACAAACGCTCTTCTTTGCCATTCTTGGTGGAGTTGGCTTTCTCTTCTTAGGTGAGGTTGGCAAACAAGCGCGACCAGATGAAATTGAAGCCTATGCGCAATATACCTATTGGGTGGTTGCAGCACTCATTGCATTGATCCTATGGAGTCTTTTGGCATTCGTGCAGAGTAAGCGCCATGGTTTATCAAGTATTACGAGTTTTGCTAGTGGCTTTTTTCTTTGCGCACTTATTGCGGGTACGGGTCATGAGACTTTGGGACGCGCAGTATCTGGTATCGATCTCGTGAAGCAAGTGAAGTCGAGTATTCCAGACAAAGTCAACTTCTATTCCGTACGAATCTTGGATCACACAGTACCTTTCTATCTAGGAAGGACTATGACGATGGTGGAGTTTTTAGATGAGCTTGGGTTTGGCGCCAAGCAAGAGCCTGAGCTATGGCTACCTACCTTAGATGCATTTATTGAGCGCTGGAAGGAAGACCAAACGGCTTATGCTTTGATGGTTCCGGAGCAATATATCGAGCTACAAAAACTCAATGTTCCCATGCAAGAGGTGGGACGCGATTCGAGGCGCGTGATTGTCAAGCACCCCGAGTCTACAAGTACTTCATCACAATAAGGTCTTAAGCTGAACTATGTCGACCACTGAAAATACGCCGCCCTTCATCCCCTTCACGCGCCCACACTTCAATCAAGAAACCATTGATGCCGTAGCTGAGGTCCTGCGTTCTGGCTGGGTCACTTCAGGACCTAAGCTTGCTGAGTTTGAAGCTTCCTTAAGCGAGTATTTTGGTGGACGCCCTGTACGTTGCTTTGCGAATGGCACTGCAACCATGAAGATTGCGTTGCAGGTTGCCGGTATAGGACCAGGTGATGAGGTCATTACCACTCCGATCTCTTGGGTTGCTACCTCCAACGTCATTTTGAGTGTGGGCGCAACACCTGTGTTTGTAGATATTGATCCTCACACTCGCAATATTGACTTGAGTAAAGTAGCCGCTGCCATCAGCCCCAAAACCCGAGCCATCATGCCTGTCTATTTAGCTGGACTGCCAGTCGATATGGATCAACTCTATAGCCTGGCAAAGCAATATCAATTGCGCGTCATTGAAGATGCAGCACAAGCCTTTGGATCACAGTGGAAAGGTCAAAAGATTGGCAGCATTGGCGATCTCGTGAGCTTCAGTTTTCAGGCAAACAAAAATTTGTCCACTGTTGAAGGTGGCTGCTTGGTATTGAACAATGTCGACGAGGCTAAGCTGGCTGAAAAGTTTCGCTTACAAGGTCTCACACGCCAAGGGATGGATGGGATGGATGTAGATATCTTGGGTGGTAAAGATAATTTGACAGATGTAAACGCAGTCATTGGCCTACATCAGCTCAAACAACTGCCAGCATTTCAGTCTCGCAGAACTGCTTTAGCAAGACAGTATTTTGATGTCATCCGCGCTGAGATGAAATCCGCTGGATTGGACGACTTACATTTAGAACTTCCGCTTGAAAACTTTACCGATAGTAACTGGCATATGTTTCAGGTCGTTTTACCGCTTGAGCAATTGAATGTGGATCGTGCGCAAGTAATGACAGAATTGAAAGATCTTGGCATTGGCACCGGCGTTCACTACCCTGCCATTACTGGGTTTACGCTATACCAAAAATTAGGCTACAGAACCGACTCTACCCCAATTGCACAACGCATCGGCCGCTCAATTCTGACTCTCCCCCTCTTTCCGGGAATGGCAGATGAAGATATTGGCCGTATAGCCAGTGCTTTAACAGGAATTCTGAAGAAACACCGCAAAAGTTAGTCTTGATAGCGGAATCAGGCAAAATTGCACTATGACTGCGAATATAGCTAAGCAAGACAGCAATCCCACACTGAGTATCGTCATCCCCGTTTTTAACGAGGAAGATGGTCTTCAAGCCCTCTTCGATCGCTTATATCCAGCACTCGATACCTTAGCTAGCAAGCGCAACATTGCCTATGAAGTGGTCTTTGTGAACGATGGCAGCAAAGATCGTTCCGCCGGCATCTTGGCTAAGCAAGTGGAATTGCGCCCTGACGTGACTCGGGCAGTTTTGTTTCATAGTAACTTTGGCCAGCATATGGCCATCATGGCCGGTTTTGAATATTCCCATGGTGAATACATCATCACGCTCGATGCCGACTTACAAAATCCCCCTGAAGAAATCGATGCCTTGACGAATGAATTACTTAAAGGTCATGACTACGTCGGCACCATTCGCGCAGATCGTCGCGATAGCATCTTCAGAAAATTCGCTTCACGCGCCATGAATCATCTGCGCCAAAAAATTACGCGCATCACAATGACAGATCAAGGCTGTATGTTGCGTGGCTATAGCCGTCGCATTGTAGATCTCGTGCGTCAGTGCGATGAAAGCAACACCTTCATTCCAGCATTGGCTTATACCTTTGCTGCGAATCCCACTGAGATTACCGTTAAACATGAAGAGCGTTTCGCTGGTGAATCCAAGTACAGCCTGTATCAACTCATTCGCCTGAACTTTGATTTAGTGACCGGCTTCTCTGTGATGCCGCTGCAGATCTTCTCTATCCTAGGTATGTTATTGGCAATGGCGGCTGGTAGTTTGTTTATATACCTACTAGTTCGCCGCTTTGTTCTAGGCGCTGAGGTTGAGGGGGTTTTCACGCTCTTTGCCCTCACCTTCTTTTTGATTGGCGTCATGCTATTTGGCCTTGGCCTGCTTGGCGAATACATCGGCCGAATCTATCAACAGGTTAGAGAGCGTCCACGCTATGTTGTGCAAACTGTTTTAGAGAAAAAATAATTGCACGCAGTCGTCTTTGCTTATCACGATGTGGGTGTCAACTGCCTCAGAGCATTACTCCATGAGGGTATTCAGATTGACTTAGTAGTGACGCACCAAGATGATCCCAATGAAAACGTGTGGTTTGGCAGTGTTGCCAAGCTCTGTGAGGACCAGAAAATTCCTTACGTCACGCCGAATGCGGCTCAACTAATCGAGCTCGTTCCACAGATTCAGAAGCTAGCGCCTGACTATCTATTCTCTTTTTATTACCGCCATATGATTCCCGCAGAGCTTTTGGCTTGCGCCAAGATTGCCGCCCTAAATATGCATGGCTCTCTATTGCCAAAGTACCGTGGTCGCGCACCAGTCAATTGGGCAATCTTGCATGGTGAAACTGAAACTGGCGCCACTCTGCATGTCATGGAAGTCAAGCCGGATGCTGGCGATATCGTAGGGCAGTCAGCCGTCTTAATTGGCCCCAATGAAACCGCTACGGATGTCTTTGTCAAAGTGAGCCAGGCAGCAGTAAATGTAATTAATCAGGTGCTACCGGAGCTGGTTCAGGGCCGCGTACCCAGAAAACCTAACTTACTGTCCGATGGTAGCTATTTTGGCGGGCGTAAGCCTTCGGATGGAGAAATTCTATGGCAACAGACGGCCCAGCAGGTTCATGACCTCGTTAGGGCTGTTGCACCGCCCTATCCTGGGGCTTTTACAGACTGGCAAGGTCAGCGGATGATTGTGGCTCGCACGAGTCTGGAGGGGCCCTTTCCAGCTCAATTAGATCTTGAGACCCCTGGCATCCAAGTGGTTGATAATCAGGTATTCGGCATTGGCGGCGACCAACAAGCGGTAGAGATACTGAACTGGTTTACAGCAAAGACACATTAGATTAAAAACGAGGCAGTAAAAAGATGAAAAAAGTACTCATTCTTGGCGTAAATGGCTTTATTGGTCATCACCTTTCCAAGCGCATCCTAGAGACAACCGATTGGGATGTCTATGGCATGGATATGCAAAATGATCGCTTAGGTGATTTGGTAAACCATCCGCGCATGCACTTCTTTGAAGGTGATATTACGATTAATAAAGAGTGGGTTGAATACCATATTCGTAAATGCGACGTCATTCTGCCCTTGGTAGCTATTGCTACTCCAGCGACTTATGTTCAGCAGCCACTCAAAGTATTTGAGCTCGACTTCGAAGCAAACTTACCCATCGTACGCTCTGCTGTTAAGTACAAAAAACATTTGGTATTTCCATCTACATCTGAAGTCTATGGGATGTGTGAAGATGCTGAGTTCGACCCCGCCGAATCTACGATGGTCTATGGTCCGATCAACAAACCACGCTGGATCTACGCTTGCTCCAAGCAATTAATGGATCGTGTGATTTGGGGTTACGGCATGGAAGGCTTACGCTTTACTCTCTTCCGTCCATTTAACTGGATTGGTCCTGGCTTAGATAGCATCTACACTCCAAAAGAAGGCTCCTCCCGTGTGGTAACTCAGTTCTTGGGTCATATCGTTCGCGGCGAGCCAATTAACTTAGTTGATGGTGGAGCACAGAAACGCGCCTTCACATATGTTGATGATGGTATCGATGCGCTAGTACGCATCATTGCCAACCAAGACGGCATTGCTAATGGCAAGATCTACAACATTGGTAACCCAAAGAACAATCACTCTATTCGCGAACTCGCCAATCAAATGCTAGAAATTGCCCGCAGCATTCCGGAGTATGCGAAGACAGCCAATGAAGTGAAAATTGTAGAGACAACTTCTGGCGCCTACTACGGCGAAGGCTACCAAGATGTGCAAAACCGTGTTCCTGCGATCGATAACACGATGAGCGAATTAGGCTGGAAGCCAACTACTAATATGAGTGATGCGCTAAAGAATATATTTGAAGCCTACCGCCAAGATGTAGAAAAAGCACGTCACCTAGTTGATACAGAGTAAGCGAAAGTTAATTTAAAAGTTCATGGCAAAAATTGCACTCAAGGTAGATGTTGATACCTTACGCGGCACCAAAGAGGGTGTACCAAATTTAGCGCGCACGCTCGAGCGATTCGGTCTCAAGGCCACATTCTTGTTTAGTTTAGGTCCCGACCATACTGGTTGGGCACTCAAGCGGGTGTTTCGCCCCGGCTTCCTCAAGAAGGTGAGCCGCACCTCTGTAGTCGAGCATTACGGCATAAAGACACTACTCTATGGTGTTCTCCTGCCTGGCCCCGATATTGGAAAACAAGCTGCTGCTGAAATGCGTGCAATTGATTTGGCTGGTCATGAGACAGGTATTCATACCTGGGACCATGTGGCATGGCAAGATGCTGTGCGCAATCGCGATGCCCTGTGGACTCAAGCGCAAATGCAAAAAAGCTGGGATCGCTTTCTTGAGATTTTTGGACATCCACCGGCAACTTATGGCGCTGCTGGCTGGCAAATGAATGAGACTGCTTTTGAGCAACTTGACCAATGGGGTATCAAGTACTCCTCTGATGGCAGGGCTCAGCCTAATCTCATGCCTTACCGTTTTACACTGCCTTCTGGCAAAGCAAAACACGTGCAGTACCCCACCACTTTGCCGACTTTTGATGAGTTGATTGGCATTGATGACGCTGATGAATTTGGCGCAGTGAAGAAACTGCTCCAGATTACCCAAAGCAACCCCAATGACCAGGTATTTACTCTGCATGCTGAGCTTGAAGGCCAGAAACTACTTCCCGCCTTTGAGCAACTGCTGGCGGGCTGGCTGAATCAAGGACACGACCTAGTCACCATGGGAGAACTTCACCAATCTTGGGAAGCCACTAAGCAACTGGATAAAATAGCCATACAGCCAGTTACCTGGGGAGAAATCCCTAACCGCAGTGGTGAGCTGATTTTGCAATTAGCGTAAGTACAACTGCTGTAGCCAGCATTTAGAATAAGTAATGCAGAGAAAAATTCAATAAGAGAGATCGTCATGACAGTAGAAATTGGTAAGCCAATGCCCCAGTGCGCAGTCCCAGCAACCTCAGGACTGACTTTTACTCCAGAATCAGCTAAAGGTAAAAAGCTGGTAATTTATTTTTATCCAAAAGATATGACTCCAGGATGTACCGCGGAGTCCGGCGAGTTTCGTGACCATATTGATGCCTTTACCAAGGCGAACACTCTGATCGTTGGCGTATCTAGAGATAGCCTAAAGTCGCATGACAATTTTAGAAGTAAGTTAGAGCTACCATTTGAACTGGTTGCCGATACTGAAGAAGTGCTATGCCAACTGTTTGGTGTGATGAAGACGAAGAATATGTATGGCAAGCAGGTACGTGGAGTTGAGCGCAGTACCTTCCTCTTTGATTCCTCGGGCAATCTCGTGAGAGAGTGGCGCGGCCTGAAGATACCGGGACATGTGACAGAGGTATTACAAACTGCCCAAGAAACGCATTAAGTTTTTAATAAATTTACTGGATGGCGCTTGCAAAGTATTTGATTTGGGGTAAAGTAAAGTCATATGCACCGTAAGCGGCGAGAAAGTCCAATAGTCGGTTTAATTTATCAGCCTGAGTATTTCAGATCAGGTCCGGCAAACAACCCCCTCGGTTTTCTAGTTCGCATATCAACCAGTTTCGCAATAGGCCGTCAACGCACCCCGTTTGACGGTTTTTTCTTTTAGGAGAGTCTGCATGCCATTGCCCCCAATCCCAACTCAAATTGCTGGCCAAGTCAAAATTAGCGGTAAGGACACTCCCAATTTAAAGAAGCGTCCTGCTCCAGCCAAGTCTGTTGCGATGGAAAGTGATGCGCCTCATTGGACCGACGATGCAGAAGAAGATCTGTTCGATGCTGAGCTTGCGCTTGAGAAAATTAAAGGAGACCGTAGACCAGCTACGCCACGTAATGAACGTAGTAATACCAAGCTAGTAAATGTCCCAGAAAAACCCAAACGCATGGTTCGTACTGGACCTCCAAGTCTATTCGTCCTGGACACCAACGTGTTAATGCATGATCCGAGCTCTTTGTTCCGTTTCTCGGAGCATGATCTGTTTTTACCAATGACTACGCTGGAAGAATTGGATAACCACAAGAAGGGTATGACTGAGGTGGCTCGCAATGCTCGTACAGTGAGTCGCACCTTAGATCAACTGGTAGCTGGCACTAGCGGCACCCTAGACGATGGCATCCCACTTAATAAATTAGGCAATCAAGACGTATCTGGTCGACTCTTTTTCCAAACCAAGCTCACTACTCTGGCCTTGCCAGAGGGTTTGCCTGAAGGTAAAGGTGACAACGTGATTTTGGCTGTTGTCAGTGAACTGCAAAAGACTCGCAAAGGACAAGAAGTAGTGTTGGTATCCAAAGATATCAATATGCGCATTAAGGCTCGTGCACTAGGATTACCTGCCGAAGACTATTTCAATGATCAAGTATTAGAAGATCGAGATTTGATGTACTCAGGCGTCATGACTTTGCCGACAGATTTTTGGCCAAAACATGGCAAAGCCATGGAAAGCTGGGCCGATGGCAAATCTGGCACGATGTTTTATCGTGTTACGGGCCCTTCGGTACCCAGCATGCTGGTAAATCAGTTTGTTTATCAGGAAAATCCGGATGGTTCAACACCGTTCTATGCTCAGGTGAAAGAGATCAACGGCAAGACTGCGCTTCTCCAAACTTTGAGAGATTTTTCTCATCAAAAAAATAATGTGTGGAGCGTGACTGCGCGTAATCGTGAGCAGAACTTTGCGCTAAATCTGCTCATGAATCCCGAAGTAGATTTCATTACCTTGCTCGGTCAAGCCGGCACCGGAAAAACTTTGCTGGCTTTGGCGGCTGGCTTAGAGCAAGTACTCGATAGCAAGAGATATAACGAGATTATCATCACTCGCGCTACCGTACCTGTTGGCGAAGATATCGGCTTCTTACCGGGCACCGAAGAAGAAAAGATGCAGCCATGGATGGGCGCCTTTGATGACAATCTGGAAGTACTCCATCGCAATGAAGATAATGCTGGTGAGTGGGGTCGTGCTGCCACCCAGGAATTGATTCGCTCGCGCATTAAAGTCAAGAGTATGAACTTTATGCGCGGTAGAACATTCGTAAGTAAGTTTGTCATCATTGATGAAGCACAAAACTTGACACCCAAACAGATGAAGACTCTGGTGACTCGTGCTGGCCCAGGAACGAAGATTATTTGTTTGGGTAACATTGCCCAGATCGACACGCCTTACTTAACCGAAGGCTCTTCAGGTCTTACTTATGTAGTAGATCGCTTCAAAGGTTGGCGTCATGGCGGACATGTGACCCTTGCCCGCGGTGAGCGTTCACGTCTTGCGGATCATGCTGCTGACGCTCTCTAAGAAAGCCCTCTCATGCCGCACTCTGATGGGGTGCGGCATTTTTATTTGCATCCTCAGCATGCTCTCAGGATGCGCTAACTTTGGCTCAAAAAATCATGTAGCTAAGGTTGCCCAATTCAAACAAGACACGAGCGTTGGCACTGAGGATATCTCGATTGCAGCGCTAGGTTTGGTCGGAGTACCCTATCGCTACGGCGGGAACAATCCTAACGGCGGATTTGATTGCAGTGGATTAATTGCCTACGTCTTTAATAAGTCTGCCAATATTAAACTTCCACGCACCATTCAAGAGATGAGCAACCGAGGTCAAGGTGTCGATAACGGCTCACCTGCCCCTGGAGACCTAGTCTTTTTCAATACTACCGGGGCAAAGTTTTCCCATGCGGGGATCTACGTGGGACAAGGCAGATTTGTACATGCCCCTAGTGCTGGCGGGACTGTCCGACTGGATTACATTACTGCGCCCTATTGGGCAGCGAGGTTTACTGAGGCTAGGAGATTAAGTCCCTAGCAGTAATTAGAGATTAAAACGGCTCGTATCCACCAGAGGAGTATCCAACCGATCCCATCGCCAAGTTATCAAACTTGGTATATGGGCCTTGCCAGCTTAAGCGCACAGTACCGATCGGTCCATTACGCTGCTTGCCAATAATGATCTCTGCCATCCCTTTATCTTGGGTTGTATCTGGGTGATAGACCTCATCACGATAGATAAACATAATCAAGTCGGCATCTTGCTCGATCGCGCCTGACTCACGCAAGTCTGACATGATTGGGCGCTTATTAGGTCTTTGCTCAAGACCACGATTCAACTGGGACAGAGCCACTACGGGGCACTGCAATTCTTTTGCGAGAGACTTAAGCGATCGTGAAATCTCAGAGATTTCCGTTGCACGATTCTCAGAACCGGAACCACTCATCAATTGCAAATAATCAATTACAACAAGGCCTAGTGTGCCCCCAAAGTTACGAGCGATACGACGCGCACGCGCACGCAACTCTAAACTAGAGAGAGCACCAGTCTCATCAATCAAAATCTGGGTATTGCTTAAACGGGCAATCGCATCTGTGACACGCGGCCACTCATCATCCTGCAGCTTACCGGTACGCATCCGACTTTGATCAACGCGCCCCACTGAGCCCAACAAACGAGATGCTAATTGTTCACCAGACATCTCCATCGAGAACACAACCACCGGCAATCCTTCGGCTAGTGCTACGTTCTCTGCAATATTTAAGGCAAATGCTGTGTTGTGCGTCACTACGTAATCATTTGTTATGTAGGTTCTGTCTGGATGGCTAACTGAGATACATTGAGCCTGTGCAACTCTAGATGGCTCAATACTCTTAAATGAAAGTCTGCGTTGGCGATCCCAACTTGCTCTGAGTCTTGCTTTCTTTTCAGGCAAAGTAAACGCCTGAAAGCCAGGACCAAAACTCATATTCAGAACATAAGCTAAGCGACCCTGCTTCTTTTCACCCCGATAGGTGTAGCTCGACTGTTTGTGTGCGATTGAACAAAACCCACCCAATGATCTAGCTAGGGATGCAACATCTTCTGATAATTGCTTGCTTGCTGTGCAAAAGCGAATGGAGCCCCATTTCTCAATCCAGCCATCGGTATCCATCAGACCCTGAAACAGTGCAAGACGAGAGGTCTTATTTGCCTCAAGATAGGTTGTAGGAATGTATTTATCAAAACTTCTGCAACCTAAAACACCCAAGTCTTGTAATGCAGACCTAAAGTTATTTATTGGAACTGACTGGCGCTGGCCATTGGCCGCAATTCTGGCCTTAGAAACCAACCTCCAATCGAATGCGTTGGCATGAACTAACTCCATCTCATAGCCAGCAAGTGCATTGATGCGCTCTACAAGCTCTAGAGATTTGGTAGAAAACATCACGCTGCTATGAGACAAAGCTAATGTGCCATCGCCCAACAGTGCACCCAACACCCAAGGGTTAATCGGCAATATATTTGAATGACCGAAATCTCCAGAAACAGGATCAATCCACAAGCGATTTTTGTAGCGGGCACAGGAGAGCATCTCGATTAAACGCACTGTGCTGATGACTTTAGGTGCATCCCAATCGCGATACATCACGCGCCACAAGTGCTCATCACAGCACTCCGCTTCACGACCATCAGAGAAAATCACTTTGTATATCTGCTTGGTGCCTTGCGGGTAAATGCCAGTAACCATGGAATGTTGACCATCCACAGAGGCTAGTCGATCACCAAAGCGAAGATCGCCCATTAACTTCCAGCCATCAACCGTTTTGACCTTTGCATCTAATGGCTGCGCCTTGCCCATGGAAGGTCTTCCGGCCACAATCACCAAATCGCCTTTTTGCAGACCGCTGGTTTGCTTATCTAAATCAATAAAACCAGTCGCAATACCCGTGATGTCACTTCCGCCTTGGCGGTTATAGAGCTCATCAATACGTGCCACAACGGTTTTGAGTAATGGCTCAATCTCTAGGTAATCGGCTTTGCGGCTACCCTCTTCACCAATTTGCAAGATACGTGACTCAGCTTCATCCAATAACGTTCTTACTGAACGGCCTTCGGGCACAAATGCTGAGTTCACAATGTTGTCAGATACTTCAATTAAGCGGCGCAGAATACTGCGATCACGAACAATATCGGCATAGCCTTTGATATTCGCTGCACTTGGCGTGCTTTGCGCTAAAGAATTGAGGTAATCAATACCTACTAAATCACCACCCTGCTCGGACTTAACAGCCTCGTGAACAGTAATGACGTCAGCAGGATGATTGTCGCCAACTAAACGCTGAATGACCTTATAGACCAGAGCATGTTCAGGACGATAGAAATCTTTGTCAGTTAAGGTGCCGCCTAGGCGGTCCCAGGCTGTGTTGTCGATCAATAGACCGCCGAGCAGAGACTGCTCGGCTTCTACAGAATGCGGCGGTACTTTTAAGGCCTGCAAGGCTGCATCCCCAGAACCCATCATGCCAGGATTTGACATCAGGGAGCGTGAGCGGGATTCAGCCATGAGGCTTATGGTTAATTAAAAAAACCGAAGGTATAAAGCTTACGCTTGCTCGCCAATTACACGGATAGTGATATCAGCCACTACATCGGTATGAACAGCTACCGCTACAGGGTGATCACCAACCATCTTCAATGGGCCAGTAGGCATACGTACAGAAGCTTTTTCAATTACAAAGCCCTTGGCTTTTAATGCATCAGCGATGTCATGGTTGGTTACAGAACCAAACAAACGACCGTCAACACCTGCTTTTTGACCGATTTCGAGAACCAGATCTTTGAGTTTGATACCAACTGCTTCAGCAGCAGCCAATTTCTCAGCAGCCAATTTTTCCAACTCAGCACGACGCACTGCAAAGTCAGCGATAGCTGTTTCGGTAGCACGACGGGCTTTACGTTGTGGGATTAGGAAATTGCGAGCGTAACCGTCTTTAACACGAACGATGTCACCGAGGTTGCCCAGGTTAATTACTTTTTCTAAAAGAATGATTTGCATTGAGGGCTCCCAATTATTTCTTGTGTTGATCGGAGAATGGCAACAAAGCCAAGTAACGGGCACGCTTAATAGCAGTATCTAACTGACGCTGATATTTTGCTTTTGTGCCTGTCAAACGTGCAGGAGTAATCTTGGCGTTTTCGCCAATGAAGTCCTTCAATGTATCTACATCTTTGTAGTCGATCTGCTCTACGCCAGCAACAGTGAAACGGCAATAACGCTTACGCTTGAACAATGGGTTCTGAGCGGGTTTCTTTTTGAAATCGGGTTTCTTTCCAAACGCCATGATGATTTCCTCTTTAATTTTTCAATTGAATATGGGTGATATGGAAAACCAGTCTTTGATTACGTAGAGTCTTGGGTGCTAAGAATCCTTCAAACACTGCCTTGGCTCCTAAATCCATTTGCTCTAAGCCCTTTTGTATTGGGCCGATTGCGATGGCTTCAACATTCATCTGAATTTTCCTGGCTGTTCCTACCTCGCTTACCTCGCCGCTATGTTCTAGCTGGCAGTGCATCACGGGTATTCCTGCTGGTGTAAATCGAATCGCGTCTTTAGATACCAAGAATGCAGTAAGGGTGAAATGATTCAACGCCGCTCCGTCACTCTGATACGTTTTCTAGTCTGTGTATTCCTCTTCAAATTTCTAACTTAAGCCGCTACTACAGGAGCTTCGGTTTGAGCAGTTTTACGAGCTTCTTCACGTTGCACTTCTTTCATCATGATGGAAGGCTCAGTTTCGGCTTTCTTAGTCTTGATGATGAGGTGACGCAAAACAGCATCGTTAAATTTGAACGCATGCTCAAGCTCTTCCAGAGTTTTCTGGTCGCACTCAATATTCATGCAAACGTAGTGGGCTTTAGCGAGTTTATCGATCATGTAAGCCATCTGACGACGGCCCCAATCTTCAATACGATGAACTTTGCCGCCAGCAGCTGCTAATGTCGCTTTGTAGCGATCAATCATTGCAGGCACTTGCTCGCTTTGGTCCGGATGGACGATAAAAACGATTTCATAATGACGCATTTAACACTCCTTAAGGATGAAGTCACCTGGGCGTCTTGCTAACTTCCGATGGTTTTAAAGTTAGCGCCAGTGTGACAAGGTAGTAACAAATTGTAGGTAAAACGAGCTACGCATATTTACTGCTTTTAAGTCCTCACCAAACTTCAGGTAAGTCCGCTATTCTAGCAAAAAAATCCTGCCAAGTCAGGGGTTTACCAACTAAATTTGCCTGCTTTGCCGCATTCAGAGCTAATTGAAGGGCGATTCTGGCTCGCGGGGCAGTGAATGACCCTGAAGCACAGCATCCGATTGAATCCACCTCGGGAATGTTTTGTAAAGTAGCGCCCGCACCCGTTCTCGTCGTTCTCACCAAGGCAATACCTTGTGCCATGGCCTGATCCAGAGGTTTTACCCAAGCATCATGAATGCCACCCTGCCCTGATCCAGCGACTATCAAGCCCTGAACATCGCTCTTAAGCCACTGAACCACCGTTTCAGGGCGAGCACCTGCATGACTAGTCAAGATTTCAATCCAAGGCCATTCCCCCGCTTGTGGAATAGGCAAATCCTCATTCCAAGCAGCCTGCACTGCTTTTACGCCAGATAGCCAGGAGGGCTTAACCAGTCGAATGGGGCTATTTGGCGAATCCTGAATGGGCGCATTAAGTGCTCTGGCATGACGTTTGGCTAGATCCATCGCCATACACACTTTACCGCCCATTACCGCAAAAATTCCTCCGGGACAGTTCTCAATCGAGGTTGAAGCCCAACGTAAGGCATCCAACAAATTGGATGGTCCATCTGCTCCAGGCGCATTACTCGGCAGCATTGCCCCGGTCAAAATAACTCTTTTGGACTGAGTCTGGGCTAATTTTCCACAAGTTACTTGGAGAAATATGCCCGTCTCCTCGATCGTATCGGTACCGTGGGTAATCACAAGCCCTTTTACCGAGTCATCCATTAGCGCTTCCCTAACCGCAATCCCAAGGTCAGTCAGATTAGCCTCAGCAAGATTGCGACTATCAATGTTGGCTAATTGACGTGAAACTAGCGCAATGCCTTGGGGAATAGCCGATTGAACCTGGCCAAGTAATGCCTCAATTCCCACTTGACCAGCCTGGTATTGCATAGGGGTCTGTTCGGGATTTAGTGCAAGACCCGCGATCGTGCCACCCATACCTAAAACCAAAATATGGGGTGTATTTGCAGGGATATTGGAGGTTGAGCTCATCTTCGCATTATCCGCCTTCAAATAGCTTGAATATTCAAATAGTGCTGTATACAATCCCAGTATGGACATAAATACAGTTGATTTTCTGGAGGAGCTGATTGCCCTCCCCAAGCTCACCGCACGTCAAAGTGAGATTTTGGAATTGATTACAAAGGCCATTGAGGAAAGTGGCTCTCCTCCTACTCGCGCAGAAATTGCAACGCAACTCGGCTTTGCCTCTGCCAATGCTGCTGAGGAGCACTTGCGTGCTTTAGCGAAAAAAGGGTACATTGAACTTACCCCAGGAACCTCTCGTGGCATTCGTATTCCGCAGCGATTTAATCAAACGCGTAACCCCAATCAATATCGCCAGATGTCTTTGCCGTCCGGTGCGCTTCAGCAACTCACTTTGCCTCTCATTGGCCGTGTTGCTGCAGGCTCCCCCATCATGGCCGTTGAGCATATTGAAAAACAAGTGCCGATTGATCCGAGCTTGTTTAGCAAGGGCGCTGATTACTTGTTGAAAGTAGTTGGCATGAGTATGCGCGATGCAGGCATTCTCGATGGCGACTATCTGGCAGTCAGAAAAACTTCCGAAGTGCGCAATGGTGACATCGTTGTCGCCCGCTTAGATGACGAGGTCACAGTGAAACGTTGGAACCAAAAGAAAACAGCCAACGGCATGGTGATTGAATTGCAAGCCGAGAACCCAGATTTCAAAAATATTATGGTTGATGCTCGTCAGCAGAACTTCGCGATTGAAGGTCAAGCAGTCGGCCTCATCAGGGCTGGCGGGCTCTGAGTCGCCCAGCCCAATAAAGCAAAAGGCCTCTCAGTGAGGCCATTCATCTTTTTTGGTGCAGCTATTTTTGGTGCTTTTATTTCTTGGTCGGCGCGACCACATTAGCATTCTTAGGTGACGCAGTAATAGTAATCAGCGTTTTCGGACCAGTGAATGCACCCTCATTTAATTCCACAGTGGATGTCCGATCCCCTTTTGTAAAAACCAAAATACTGGTTTTTGATTTGACAGCGCTCACCGTAGTCCATCCAGCTTTTGGATATTCCGCCTGAAAGAATGCATAAATATCTGTTGGGGTTTGCACACCAGAGAGCACTACTCGACCAACCCAGTTATCACCACGACCAATAATGAGTGAATCAGAGCCAATAATTCTGGATGCTGCCGGCAAAGGCATATCTCCTAAAAGTTGTGACTGAATTTCTTGGACTTCGCTTGGGGTACCTGTTGGTGCATCTCCGGAGGATGCACAAGCCGCCAATAACGCACATAGTACTACCGACAATGTGATGATTTTGAGTCGCTTCAGTTTGTTCATGTTGTTACCCTAGCAATGAATTTGGCTGCGTACTTAATCTTCAAAATATCTTAGATGAACCCTGCAAGGTTTACTCTAGATTACTGGAGGCGCGTGAGGGAATCGAACCCCCGTACGAAGCTTTGCAGGCTCCTGCCTAACCACTCGGCCAACGCGCCAAAAACCCAAATCAAAAATGGGAAGCTTTTTAAGGGCTTCCCATCGAACTTGGAGCGGGAAAGGAGGTTCGAACTCCCGACCTATACCTTGGCAAGGTATCGCTCTACCAGCTGAGCTATTCCCGCATAACAGGGCAGTAGTTTAGCAAACAATTTAAAAGAAGGCATTTTTTGCTGTAGAACCTTGAAACAGGGATAGGCCCTAGATCGCTCAAGCCCATGTATTGTCTGGCTGCACTGTCTTTATTTAGCTTGATCCACTAACTGGGGCAAGGCCTTCTTCATGTAATAAAACATCGACCACAGCGTTAAAAAGGATGCAATCCAGATCAACCATGTGCCAACTTGTGCGCAATTGAGCCAGCCAAACAAGGTGTCGTTTAATAGCAAAAATGGGATCGCAATCAGTTGAGCAGTCGTTTTTAACTTCCCGACCATGTGAACCGCAACACTTTTACCGGCGCCCAGAAGTGCCATCCACTCTCTTAATGCTGAGATGGTGATTTCACGACCAATAATGATTAGGGCAACCCAGACTTGGACGCGATCCATGTTGAGCAAGACTAGCAATGCAGCAGCAACAATGAGTTTGTCAGCAACGGGGTCTAGGAATTGACCAAATGCAGACTCCTGTTTCATGCGACGAGCGAGAAAGCCATCCAACCAATCAGTTACGGCAGCCAAAACAAAAATAACAGTTGCTGTGAGGTTCTTATCAAAAGGACTTAACCAGTCAGTGGGTAAATAAAATACTGCGACCACTAATGGGATGGCTGCTACACGCAACCAAGTCAGGGCAATAGGTAAATTAAAAGGCATAGCTTAAGGATAAACCAATGTCAGCGCCCTGGGAAATCAATGAAGCTGTCGATAAATTTGTTCAGCTAATGCGGTGGAGATCCCCTCCACACCAGAGAGCTCCTCAATAGTGGCATTGGCAACGCCACGCAAGCCACCAAATCGGGCCAGTAGTTTTTGACGGCGCTTTGCCCCAATCCCCTCAATCTCCTCCAGCTGAGAAACCGTCCTGGCTTTTGCCCGCTTAGCCCGCATACCCGTAATGGCAAACCGATGCGCTTCATCGCGGATCTGGGCCACCAATAACAAAGCGGCACTATCAATACCGAGTTCAAGAGACTGACGACCGTCTGCAAAAATTAAGGTCTCTAAACCCACCTTACGCCCCTCTCCCTTTGCAACGCCCACGATGAGACTAATATCCATGCCGAATTCACAGAGTACTTGCCTTGCCATCTCAACCTGACCTTTGCCACCATCAATCAAGATGAGTTGTGGCATCTTCTCAACAGGAAGCTCTTGAAAGTTTGCGTAACGCCGTTGCAAAACTTGGCGCATCGCTGCGTAGTCATCGCCTGGAGTAATGTCATTAATATTAAAGCGGCGATATTCACTAGGCTGCATGGCATTTTTTGAATACACCACACAAGATGCTTGCGTTGCCTCGCCAGAGGTGTGGCTAATATCAAAACACTCAATGCGCAACTGCTCAAGACTTTCTAACTCCAAAGCCAAGATATCTGCCAATGCTCGAGCTCTTGCTAACTGAC
Source organism: Polynucleobacter arcticus (assembly GCF_013307205.1). Lineage (NCBI taxonomy): Bacteria > Pseudomonadati > Pseudomonadota > Betaproteobacteria > Burkholderiales > Burkholderiaceae > Polynucleobacter > Polynucleobacter arcticus. Next base: position 1,561,316 of record NZ_CP028940.1, read on the forward strand.
CACCAGTCTCGACTAAGCGCTTAGCAATTGCAATCTTGGCATTGCCTTCAGCCATTGCCAACCAATGCCGTCTCTGCCCTTGAGGCTGATGAAGAAAGGTAATACGCTTACCTGCTTGGGCATTGAGTAAATCATGTAAACCTTCCGGAGGGGCTTCTTCAGCAGACTCCTCTAGCGCCGTCACATCATCGCCCAGCTTTTTTAAAGGATGATTGAGAATGAGAACTGGTGGAATTAAATTGGTTGTTGCTTCACCATCCCCAATTTTCTCTTCAAGATAGTGCTGCGCAATAAATGCCTCGAGAATTTCTGCAGGTGGCGGAAGTTCTCCCGAGCTAGAGCGCAAACCCTTAGGAAAATAGGCGCGATCACCCAAATGACGACCACCACGGATCATTGCCAAGTTCACGCAGATCACGCCCTCCATTTGCGCTACAGCAATCACATCGACATCGCCCTCACCATCAGCGACGGTATCCATCGATTGTTGTTGCAAAACACTCGAGAGATCAGCAATTCGATCCCTTAAGACAGCGGCCATTTCAAATTCCATAGCATCGCTGTAGGCGTGCATTTTCTTTTCCAACTCAGATAGCACGCGACTATGATCGCCCTCTAAAAAGCGTTTAGCTTGGGCTACATCTTGCCCATATTGATCCACACTGAGCCGCCCTACGCAGGGCGCGCTACAACGATGAATTTGGTGCAGCAAACAGGGTCGACTACGATTCTTAAAGACCGAGTCCTCGCAAGTTCTCAAGCGAAACACTTTCTGCAAAATTTGTACGCTGTTACGTACTGCCCATGAATTAGGGAATGGCCCAAAGTAGTTATTACGCTTATCCGTTTTTCCTCTATAAGAGGCCAAGCGCGGAAACTGGTGGCCTGTCAACATCACATAGGGATAAGACTTATCATCTCGAAAGAGAATATTGAATGGAGGGGCTAACTCCTTAATCAAGTTATTCTCTAGAATTAAGGCCTCGGTTTCTGAGCGTGTTACTGTTGTTTCATAGCGAGCAATCTTTCCCACCATCAGCTCTATCCGCGGCGAAAGTTGCGTGCGCTGAAAGTAACTAGATACCCGCTTTTTGAGATTGCGCGCTTTACCGACATATAAGATATGTCCCGCCTCATCAAAGAAGCGATATACCCCCGGTAATCCGGGTAGCCGTTTAACATCCTGCTGAAGGGTTTCATAAAGCGAATTACTCATGCGTTGGGATATTTTCTGTCAAATCGTAGATAACTATGGTGATGCTGGTGTTTGCTGGCGTCTAGCGAGAAGCTTAACAAGTCTTCACGGCCAAGAGGTGCGCATTTTCTGCGATGACCTGCCAACCCTCAATTTACTCGCTTCTGGAGTTGATCCGGAAATCAAACGCAGAATCAATATCCAGCCCTGGGAAGCTAGCCATAACAACAGCCGTCACCCAGTAGAAACGCCCGATGTTGTCATTGAAGCTTTTGGGTGTGATCTGCCTAATCGCTACCTTGCAGGCCTACTGATTGCCCCCAAAAAACCCATCATCATCAATCTAGAGTACTTGAGCGCCGAACCTTGGATTGCAGATTTTCATGGGAAGCCATCACCGCAAGCTCATGGCATACCGAAGTATTTCTTCTTCCCAGGGTTTCAGGAGAATGCAGGAGGCCTCCTCATTGACCCCGCACCCGCAGACTCCTTGGCTTGTAGCGCTACTGTTCCAGAAAGCTTAGAAACCCATTGGAAGCTATTACGCCCTAATTCGAAACGCATCAGCGTCTTTTGTTATCCAGGCGCTCCCCTTTTAAAGTGGCTAGAGGATCTCGGAAGATTAGGTGAGGACTTCGACATTGTTCTAGCACACGGTCAGCTTCAACAGCTTCAGTTCAGCTCTAGTCGCCCTAAGCAAGAAATTACGCTACCGAAATCTATTCAACTCATCTCCATTCCCTTTGTTTCTCAAGATGAATATGATTGGGTTCTCTCGCAATGCGATTTCAATATTGTTCGCGGGGAGGACTCTTTTGTCCGAGCACAATTGGCAGGTAAACCCTTTATTTGGCATATTTATCCCCAAGAAGATCGTGCTCATGAAGTCAAGCTAGCGGCATTCTTAGATCTTTATCTTGGAGAGGCACCACAAGAGCTGAAGCATGCCGTCATTGCTGCCATGACATGGGCAATGCCAGCAGAATGGTATCAATCCATTGCAGGCTGGAGAGACCATTCCAAGGCTTGGCATGCAGATTTACAGAAAAAACAGGCTGACGGCGGTCTAGCTGCCCGTCTAGTGGCCTTTGTAGCCTAATCTTCGGTCTCATTAAGCTTTGGGCGGGTACAATCTTCCTTTTGATAAAACCCGCAGAAAATCAGCTCTGCACCCAGGAATAGCAAGATGAAAACAGCACAAGAACTCCGCGTTGGTAACGTAGTCATGATCGGCACTGATGCCATGGTCGTTTTAAAAGCAGAATACAGCCGCTCTGGCCGTAACTCTTCTGTTGTCAAAATGAAATTTAAGAACTTGTTAAGTGGCGCTCCCAATGAAGGCGTATTCAAAGCCGATGACAAGTTTGATGTGGTAATCCTAGATAAGAAAGATTGCACCTATTCTTATTTTGCAGATCCAATGTATGTGTTCATGGATACGGAATACAACCAATATGAAGTAGAAGCGGAGTTCATGGGTGATGCACTACATTACCTCGAAGAAAGCATGCCATGTGAGGTTGTGTTCTACGAAGGTAAGGCACTGTCTGTTGCAATGCCAAACTCCCTGGTTCGTGAAATCATTTACACAGAGCCAGCAGTTAAAGGCGATACCAGCTCAGGCAAAGTATTAAAGACTGCGAAATTAGCCACTGGCTATGAATTGCAAGTGCCTTTGTTCTGCAACACTGGAGACAAGATCGAGATCGATACTCGCACCGGTGAATATCGCAGCCGCGCTAACTAATTAGCTCGCTTGATCAACAAAAAGCACGGCATGCCGGGCTTTTTTATTTCCTCAATCAACATCATAATGAAACTATGGATGACACTATTTCCCCTGAAATCACCACCTTAGCTCTTGAGGATATTCCGCATCTGATTGAGTGTGTCCGGCGCTGTTATGGGGATAGCTACCCCAACCCAATCATGTATGACGCTGCCAAGCTAACAGATGCAATCGTCACAAAGAAAATACATTCTATAGTTGCAAAGCTGGGAAATAATCAAATTATTGGACACTGCGCATTAACTTTTAATGGCAGTGAAAATGCTTCACCGGAAGCTGGAAAAATGATGGTGGATCCAAACTACAGGGGCCATCACATTGCTGAGTTAATAGCAAAAAAACGAATAGAGATTGCCCAGTCTTTAGGTTTGCCAGGTTTTTGGACTGAATGCGTTACCAATCACCCTTACAGCCAACATGAAATGATTGCTTTCAATGCGAAAGAAACTGGTCTTTTTATCGGGGATGTTCCAACCACAATTGCAATGCAGGGTTTACAAAACTTTAGTGATACACGCATGTCTTTACTAGCGTTTTATCTCCCTCTAAAGGATCGCCCACATAATATTTATGTCCCAAGCCAGCATACTGAGCACTTAAATGCGCTGTTAACAAGCGTAAACCTCCAGCGAACCATCAGCAATGTAAGTACTCCGGGGATCGGAAAAACAAAGCTAAGGACTGAAATTGATTCCAAAGACCAAGTTGCCAATATCTCGGTAGACTATATCGGCGCGGATTTAATAGCATCAGTTAAAACAGAGTTACAAAAACTTGAGTCTCTAAACATTGCCTCTGTTTATCTAGATCTGCCCATTACACAAAATGCGGCTGCCCATGCTTATATTGAATTGGAAGGATTGGGTTTCTTTTGGGGATCTTGGATTCCACATTTCTCTACTAAGGGAGATATTCTTCGCCTACAGAAGATTTATCAAACTGTGAACGTCAATGAAATCATATGCGCCAGAGAGCAAGGGGAAGAAGTTAAAAAGTTTGTTATCTCGGAGTGGGAGAGAGTTTCGAAGAAATAGAGTTTCTATCCAATTAACTTCAGCTGCTGAAGTAGGCCTTTAGCATGCCGGTATTGCGCCTCGGACTGTAACTCATCCCATGTAGGGGCTGCGGCAGTCGGCATCAAGCGATTTAAACGAACAGCGGATTCAGCTTGCTTTGCTTTAGAAACCTTTAATTGACTCAGTAGTTGATCTGCCAGATCTGGGCGATTACAGATTAATACTGCATCACATCCCGCTTCAAGTGCCATGCCAGCACCTTTCACGACAGAGCCAGCCACACTGGCCCCCTCCATCGAGAGGTCATCACTAAAAATCACACCTTCAAAGCCCAACTCTTGACGCAAGATAGAGTGCAACCAAATCTTAGAAAATCCCGCAGGATTCTTATCCACCTTAGGGTAGATGACATGCGCAGGCATCACCGCAGTCAAACTCAGATCAAGCCACTCATAAGGCTTTGCATCGGTATTCAGAATTTGTTCTAAGGAGCGCTCATCTACCGGAATTGCCACATGGGAGTCTGCTTCAGCCCAACCATGCCCTGGAAAGTGTTTGCCACAGTTCGCCATTCCAGCAAGGCGCAAGCCTTCATTCAAGCTCTTGGCTAATGCAAAAGTAATCTGTGGATCACGACTAAAGGCACGATCACCAATGACACCACTACGACCAAAATCTAAATCCAACACTGGCGTAAAACTCAAGTCCACGCCACAGGCACGAAGCTCTGCAGCCAAAACGTAGCCACAAGCAGTAGCTGCTGCCATCGCTAAAGCAGCGGATTCGGCGGCATGTTTTGATTGATGCGCTGATGTATTTTTAGCACCCCAAAGCTCGCCAAGCTTACGCATTGCAGGTAAATGAGTAAACCCATCAGTTCTGCAGCGCTGTACTCTTCCCCCTTCATGGTCAATCGAGATCAACACATCAGGACGTAGCTTTTTAATCTCTGCAGTCAGTTTAGTAAGCTGCTTACGATTAGAAAAATTTCTGCCAAATAAAATCACACCACCGGTCAGCGGGTGCAGAATACGACGGCGATCTGCAGCATTTAACTCAAGACCAACAACATCCAAAGTCACTGGGCCGGGTTTCATTGTCGACTTACTCATGTATTCCTCGAAATTGTTTAGTTTTAATTTGCTCTAGATGATGTTTTATTTTTGCACTACGATGACATGCGCAATAGCCATATCTTGCTCATCACTAACTGTCACCTGAGCTTCCCAATTTCTTTCTTGCATAAACTGAGCCAGTGCCCCTATGTAGGAAGTAACTGGCTTGCCGCTGGGCTCATTCAATGTTTGGAGGGATCGCCAAGTCATAGGCATTCTCATGCCTAGGCCAATTGCTTTTGAAAATGCTTCTTTAGCTGCAAAGCGCGTTGCCAAGAAGGCAATGCCCCTTTTATGGTTTCTGGCCAAACGATGTTTAAAAACTAACATCTCATCTGGCCCAAGAATTTTTTCAGCTAGCCGCCCGTGGGTTCGATCGTAGGCAGCTTGAAGCCGCTCGATCTGCAAAATATCAGTACCAATACCAATGATCATATGCGTATGAATTTTAAGAGTTGGCTCTGCCCTGATCCATCAGCACTTTCATATCGGTAATCGCGTTTTGCCAACCCTTAAAGAGGGCTTCAGCAACAATCGCATGACCGATATTGAGCTCAGAGAGCTCACTAATTGCAGCAACCGGCATCACATTACCCTCATGTAATCCATGGCCTGCATTGACTCGCAAACCAATGCTTTTCCCAAACTGTGCTGCTTTTCTAATCCGCTCGAGTTCTTGCATTTGTTTATCGCCTGCGAGATCTGCGTAGCGCCCAGTATGCAATTCAACCACTGTTGCGCCAATGTCCTTTGCGGCTTGGATTTGCTTTTCTTCTGGGTCAATAAAGAGTGATACCCGAATCCCTGCATTTTTTAACTGGGTAGTTGCCGCTTTCACAGCATCAAAGTATCTCACTACGTCTAAACCACCTTCAGTAGTCACTTCCTCACGCTTTTCAGGAACGAGACATACATCGTGGGGCTTCACCTGGCAAGCGATCTCAATCATCTCCGGTGTGACAGCGCACTCTAGATTCATACGCGTCTGAATTAAAGGGCGCAAGGCCATTAGGTCAGCGTCCTTAATGTGACGACGATCTTCCCGTAAATGCAAGGTAATCAGATCGGCACCAGCCTCTTCAGCTAAACGCGCCGCCCTCAAAGGATCGGGATAAGTCGTCCCACGTGCATTACGCAAAGTAGCTACGTGATCAATATTGATGCCAAGCTCAAGTTTTGGTGGCGTATTCATTCAAGTAGCTTACTAGATTTTTTTCAGATCAATCAAAATCTGGCGGGTTGTCAGCACTTGATCCTGAAGGTGTAGCCCCAGCAAGAAGCGCATCAATTGCTTACTTTCAGAAAGTGTCTCTGAAGCAGAAAAATCACCCGCTGCGATTGCCAGCAGGGATTGGCCACTCAAGACCGGCCAATGACCTGGATCATCGCTTTGCGCAGGCCTCACGCCGCGCTCTGGCTGATAAACGTACCGCTCTTCTAAGATCGGGGCGCTATTGGTCTCTACGCAGCGATCTAATGCTGCGGCATAGCCCGTCTCTTGTAGCAGGGTTAACTCAAATGGACGAAGAATTTCTTCTAAGCCCTTAGACTCAAATTCAAGATTAGATAAAGCAGAAATAGTATCGGTGTAGTGATCGTAGAGCCTCTCATAATCGTCTTCACGCGCCAAGAACTTGACCAGTAACTCGTTGAGGTAAAAACCGCAAAGCAGTGCATCACCCACTAAAGATGGTGTGCCACCTACCCACTCTGACTTTGTCAAAGTGCGTAACTCGGATTTACCACTCCAAGAAACCAATAAGGGCTGGAATCGCTGGAGAACCGGTCGCAATACGGAGTGCGGGCGTTTAGCACCCTTAGCAATTAAAGCCATACGACCGTATTGCCGCGTAAAGACATCCAGAATTAAACTGGTTTCCTTGTAAGGAATGCTGTGCAATACAAAAGCGGGTTCGTCGGCAACACGAATCGAGGCCATGGGAACTTACTCTAGACCTTGCGCACGAAGCTCAGCACGGTCATCTGCCCAACCGCGTTTAACCTTGACCCAGGTCTCCAAAAAGACTTTACCATCGAAAAGCTTTTCCATATCAATACGCGCATCGGTGGAGATCTTCTTCAGACGCTCACCCTTGGCACCAATAATCATGGCTTTATGGCTATCGCGGTCCACCAAAATCGTAGCCGCAATGCGACGCATCTTGCCATCCATCTTGAATTGATCAATCACTACAGTGCTGGTGTAAGGCAACTCTTCACCAGTAAAGCGGAAGACTTTCTCACGCAAGATTTCAGCAGCTAGAAAACGTTCGCTGCGATCGGTGAGAGTATCGCCATCGTATACCGCTGGCGCTTCAGGTAAATAGCCCTCTAAAACATCCAAGAGTCTTTGTACATCACCAGGGCTTTTGGCACTCATGGGCACGATCTCAGTAAATTCACATTGACTTTGATCCTCGTGACCACCCAGATCACTCCAAGGCTGACTCATTTCCTTCATGAAATTGAGCAATGCTTGATCTCGCTCAGATGGAGTCTGAAAGCGGCTATTAAACAAGTCCAATTTGTTCAAAACTAAGACAACCGGCAAATCATTGGGGAGTAGGCGGAGAACCTTCTTGTCATCCTCACCAAAGTAACCTGCCTCAACGACAAAGCAAGCAACATTCACATCTTGTAATGCAGTGGTGACCGTGCGGTTCAGTGCTTTGTTGAGGGTATTCATCAAGCGAGTCTGAAAACCCGGGGTATCAATAAAGATAAATTGCGCCTCTTCACGATTTTGGATTCCTAAAATACGGTGACGAGTTGTCTGTGCTTTGCGTGAAGTAATGCTGATCTTCTGACCAACCAAAGCATTCAAAAGGGTTGATTTGCCCATATTGGGACGGCCAACAATGGCGATAGTGCCGCATCTAAACACGATTAGCCCTTCAGCTTAAGATTTAACTGCTCTTCGGTTGCTACTTTTTTTGCTGCCTTCTTTTTGGCTGACCGAGTCTTTTTGGGCTTACCCAATTCTTGAGGCAAGGCCTTTAGTGCGGCGATCAGAGCCAATTTGGCGGCAGCTTGCTCAGCTGCACGTCGGGAGGCACCCTCACCCTTAACGGCTACTTTTATATTAGGTATTAAGCACTCAACTTCAAATTGCTGATTATGTGCAGCACCGCTAGTGCCTGTAACGTTATACGTAGGTAAAGGTAATTGATAGCTCTGCAAGCATTCTTGCAACAGAGTCTTATCGTCCTTACCCAAAGTCTTTGGATCCACGTGAGCCAAAATGATGGAATAGAGTTTGCGCAGACAAGTTTTGGCAGCATCAAATCCACCATCCAAAAAGATCGCACCAGTAACCGCCTCAAGAGTATCAGCCAATATGGATGGGCGACGAAAACCACCACTTTTGAGTTCGCCCTCTCCTAAACGAAGGTAGTCAGATAGCGATAGTGTTTGCGCAATTTCATATAGAGCTTGTTGCTTGACTAAGTTTGCGCGTACACGAGACAGATCGCCTTCATCTAAATCGGAGTAGCGCTCATAGAGCATTTCTGCCACCACGCAATTGAGAATCGAGTCACCTAAAAACTCTAAGCGCTCGTTATTCTTCTTACTATGACTGCGATGTGTCAGCGCTTGATTGAGCAACTCCAACTTCTTGAACGTATAACCAAGTTGCGCTTGCAGTGGTGCCGTCTCGATAGTGGCTCGGGCGTTCATGACTTTATTCGAAGCCGCCAATACGGCCAAGATTTCCGAGATTCAACCAAACAAAGAAGGCTTTACCCACGATATTTTTATCCGGTACGAATCCCCAATAACGAGAATCTGCGCTGTTATCTCGGTTATCGCCCATAGTGAAGTAATGTCCCGCAGGAACAGTACAAGTGAGCCCAGCATTTTGATATTGGCAGTTTTCAAACCCAGGGAAACGTTCTGCAGGGAACATGCCAGCAGGACGATCTGGGTCATTCAGAATCTCATGCCTATTGCCACCTAAATCTATAGGAAAAGATTCCACAAACCGTTTGGCATAACGCATATTTTCAGGATCGAGATAAGACTCGCCGCCACTGTATTGCAAGGGCTGACCATTCACTGTTAAACGCTTATCTTGATAAGTAATGGTATCGCCTGGCAAAGCCACAACACGTTTAATGTAGTCTATTGATTCATCGCGGGGATAGCGGAACACCACAACATCGCCACGCTTGGGAGAGCCTAACTCCACTACCTTCTGATTAATGACTGGCAAGCGAATGCCATAAGTAAATTTATTCACCAGAATGAAATCGCCAATTTGCAGGGTGGGGATCATCGATCCTGATGGGATTTTGAATGGCTCCACAATAAAAGAACGTAATACAAATACCGCACAAATCACTGGGAAGAAGCCGGCGGTATATTCCAACCACAAGGGCATGCGCTCAACACCGACCGCACGTCTTTGTGGTGCAAAGTACAGTCGATCAGCAACCCAGGCAATACCGGATACGACCACTAAGATAAACAGGATGAGAGCGAAGTTCATTAACCGTCCACCTGCAAAATAGCTAGGAAGGCTTCTTGTGGAATCTCCACATTACCCACCTGCTTCATACGTTTTTTACCTTCTTTTTGCTTCTCTAATAACTTACGCTTACGAGAAATATCACCACCGTAACACTTGGCCAATACGTTTTTACGTAAGGCCTTCACGTTTTCACGAGCAACAATATTGCTACCAATCGCCGCCTGAATAGCCACATCAAACATTTGACGGGGAATGATGCCGCGCATCTTCCCAACCACTTCACGCCCGCGATGCTGACTGTTGCTGCGATGAACGATCACCGACAGAGCATCAACGCGTTCGTTATTAATCAAAATATCTACCTTCACTACATCGGCTGGACGATATTCCTTAAACTCGTAATCCATGGAGGCGTAACCACGGGAGATGGACTTCATCTTGTCAAAGAAGTCCAACACAATCTCCGCCATCGGCAACTCGTAGGTGAGCTTAACTTGACGCCCCAGATAATTCATATCCATCTGAATGCCACGCTTACCAACGCATAAAGTAATCATTGCGCCGACATACTCTTGAGGCATATACAGATTCACCGTCACAATCGGCTCAAGAATCGTATTGATCTTGCTAGCCTCTGGCATCTTCGATGGGTTATCGACCGATAAGATAGAGCCATCAGATTGCTCTACCTGGTAGACCACCGTTGGAGCAGTGGTAATAAGATTCATGCCGTACTGACGTTCTAAACGCTCTTGCACAATCTCCATATGGAGCAGACCAAGGAAACCGCAGCGGAATCCAAAACCCAGAGCCTGAGATACCTCTGGCTCGTATAACAGTGAAGCATCATTTAATTGCAGCTTTTCCAAAGATTCACGCAACTGATCATATTCACTGGCTTCTACTGGATACAGCCCTGCAAAGACTTGGGGCTTAACCTCTTTAAAACCAGGCAAAGGTGCAGTAGCGGGTATCCGGCCTTGCTGTCCAGAGGTGTGAGTGACCGTATCACCCACCTTGGCAGCTTTTAACTCTTTAATACCGGCGATCACAAAGCCTACTTGACCAGCAGATAGCTCAGGACGATCAACAGACTTTGGACTGAATACGCCCACATGTTCAACTAAATGGCTTGAGCCGTTAGCCATTAAGGTAATTTTTTCTTTAGGCTTTAAAGTGCCATTCACAACACGCACTAACATCACCACGCCTACGTAGTTGTCAAACCAAGAATCGATGATCAATGCTTGCAATGGGTCAGCAGCACTTCCTTTTGGCGGAGGCACCCGAGCAATCATCTCCTCAATCACTTCTGCAACACCCATACCCGTCTTAGCCGAGCAGGTCACTGCATCAGATGCATCAATCCCAATAACATCTTCAATTTCTTTTTTAGCGCGCTCAGGATCTGCTTGAGGCAAATCAATTTTATTGAGCACTGGCACAACCTCAACACCCAACTCCAGCGCCATATAGCAGTTGGCAACAGTTTGCGCTTCAACGCCTTGACTGGCATCCACCACTAGCAATGCGCCTTCACATGCAGACAAGGAGCGACTCACTTCATATGAGAAGTCAACGTGTCCTGGCGTATCAATCAGATTGATGCTGTAGGTCTTGCCATCTTTAGCCTTATAGGACAGCGCTGCAGTTTGCGCTTTAATGGTGATGCCACGCTCACGCTCAATATCCATTGAGTCGAGAACCTGAGCTTCCATTTCACGATCAGAGAGACCGCCACATAATTGAATAATGCGATCAGCAAGCGTTGATTTGCCGTGATCGATGTGGGCGATGATAGAGAAATTGCGGATTAAATCCATAGCGTCTTATTTGGTCTTTAAAAAACGCCTTGTCAGAACGCACCACAATGATGCGCTGCAAAAAGTCGTCTTAAAGCGATTGTAATGGGTGGCGCCAAATTAGCGCCAAACCCGTTTTTTTACCTTGAAAAGCAGGATTTTGCTTATTTTGGTCTTATCGGAATAATTAAGGTGCTATCGGCCCGACGAACAAAAACCGGGACGGACTTATTAGCATCCAAACCCTTAACCAAGCCCTCAAACTGCTTTACCCCGGTGACATCTGCATCCGCTATCCGAATAATGACATCGCCCTGGCGCACCCCTGCACGTGCTAAAGGTCCATCACCTAAGCCGGTAACCTCAACGCCACCACGGATATTGAGCTCTTTTCTCTTGCTATCCGAGGGCTCAGACACTGCCACCCCAAGAGCGTTGGCATTGGATCCGCTGGAGTTAGGGCTATCCGCCTTCTTCACGGCAGCCTGGCCAGCCTCGGTATCCACCACAGTGACCATCAAATCCTTAGTGCTACCTTTGCGCCACACCTGAATACTTGCACTAGTACCCGGCTTGGTTTCTCCAACCGCTCTTGGTAAATCAGTAGATTTGCCAATATCACGGCCATTAAAACTCAGGATCACGTCGCCTGACTCAATGCCACCAGCTGCCGCAGGACCACCCGGTTCCACATTACGAACATAAGCACCGCGAGGTTTACCCAGACCCAAGCTTTCAGCAATTTCTTTAGTTAGCTCACCTAAAGCGACACCAATACGACCACGAGTCATTTTTCCATTGGTACGCAATTGATCTGCAACCCGCATCGCCTCATCAATCGGAATAGCAAAAGAGATACCCATGTATCCGCCGGAACGACTAAAAATCTGCGAGTTAATGCCAATGACTTGTCCAGCAGTATTGAGAAGTGGGCCACCAGAATTGCCTGGGTTCACCGCTACGTCAGTCTGTATGAATGGCAAATAATCGCCCGTGTCACGGCTCTTAGCAGATACGATACCGGCAGTCACGGTATTCTCCAATCCAAATGGCGAACCAATTGCCAGCACCCACTCCCCTACTCTCACTCTAGAGGAGTCACCCAAGGACAGCTTAGGTAAATCACGTGCATCAATTTTGACAACTGCTACATCGGTACGCTTATCCATGCCCAATAATTTGGCCTTGTACTCACGCTTATCAGTCAAGGTGACATAGATAGTATTCGCACCCTCGACCACATGGGCGTTTGTCAAAATTAATCCATTGGATTCAATAATGAAGCCTGAACCTACCCCGCGATCAGCCTCTTGCGGCTTTCCAGGATTTGGTTGCGATTGCTTTGGGCCACCAGGAAGTCCGGGGATGGGAACTCCAAAGAATCGACGGAAGAACTCAGCCTGATCCTCGGGCATACCTGGAATGCCGCCTTGAGACTGTTGCATCACTTTTTCAGTGGTGCGGATATTGACTACCGCAGGGCTGGCACGCTCGACTAAATCGGCAAAATCAGGAATAGATACACGCGGATTTTGCGCAAATACAGTCGGAGTAAACGCGAGTTGTCCCAAACTCAGGATAGCTAGGAGTGCAATAAGGTACTTTTTCATGATGCTATAGACCTGCTTGGTAAAAACCAATAAAAGATAGGAAGAGAACTAACTATGAATATTAGATCAATTTGCCAAAAATCAAGGTACCGTTAGTACCCCCAAAGCCAAAGTTGTTTTTGATGGCGTGGTCAATCTTCACATCGCGGGCAGTATTGGCGCAGTAGTCCAAATCACACTCGGGATCTTGATTAAATATGTTAATTGTTGGTGGAGATTTCTGGTGGTGCAGGGCCAAAATGGTAAAGACAGACTCCAAGCCACCGGCACCGCCTAAAAGGTGGCCAGTCATTGACTTGGTAGAGTTGATCAAGGTTTTCTTGGCATGGTCCCCAAGAGCGGCCTTAATGGCAGCAGTTTCATTCTTATCACCCAAAGGTGTAGAAGTGCCGTGCGCATTAATGTACTGAATCTGATCGGCATTTAAACCAGCGTCGCGCATGGCATTGTTCATGCAGCGGCGCGGACCATCCATATTAGGTGCAGTCATGTGATACGCATCACCACTCATGCCAAAGCCCAAGAGCTCACAGTAGATCTTTGCACCACGGGCCTTAGCATGCTCATATTCCTCAAGAACGATCACGCCGGCACCCTCACCCAGAACGAAACCATCGCGGTCTCTGTCCCATGGACGTGAAGCGGTTGCAGGGTCATCATTGCGAGTTGATAGCGCTCTGGCAGAGGCAAAACCACCAACACCCAATGCAGATATCGTGGATTCAGCGCCGCCAGCAACCATCACATCAGCATCACCATACTGAATTAATCGTGCCGCCAATCCAATACTATGCAGACCAGTTGTACAGGCAGTCACCGCAGCCACGTTTGGGCCTTTAAGACCAAACAAGATGCTGAGGTGCCCAGAAATCATATTAATGATTGAGCCGGGTACAAAAAATGGAGAAATACGACGAGGACCGCGAGCGAGTAATTCAGCGCCGGTCTCTTCAATCATTGGCAAACCACCAATGCCTGAACCAACCATGACGCCAACGCGCTCTGCGTTCTCTTCGGTTATTTGTAAACCACTATCTCGAATCGCTTGGGTACCAGCGGCGATACCATAATGAATAAAGGTATCCATATGGCGAGCCTCTTTGGCAGAAACATATTCTTCGACATTAAAGTCTTTCACCTCACCAGCAAAATGCACGCTGAGCGGAGTATGGTCAAACTTGGTGATGTTAGCAATGCCAGATTTACCCGCAAGCAAATTAGACCAAGCTACATCAACCGAATTACCAACTGGTGAAATAAGGCCCAAGCCGGTAACAACAACCCGGCGACGGCCATTTGATGCTGACACTGTATTAGCTATTAACTAAGCTAGGGAATTAACCCTGAGCTTTTGATTGAGCAAAATCGATGGCGAGCTGAACAGTAGTGATTTTTTCAGCTTCCTCATCCGGAATTTCAATCCCGAATTCGTCTTCCAAAGCCATTACCAATTCAACTGTGTCAAGAGAGTCTGCGCCCAAGTCATTCACAAAAGAAGATTCATTCTTGATCTCTGCTTCTGCGACGCCTAATTGCTCAGCGACGATCTTCTTAACGCGTTGTTCGATGTTATCCATTAATTCCCCCAAGGGTTGTAAAAAAACGATGAAAAGAATTTTATCAGCTTGGCGGGCTAAATTATTAAATCCACCAAAAAATGATTCAATTCCGAGCTTATTTTTAGGCTAAATAGAGGCCACCATTGACATGCAGGGTGTTCCCAGTGATGTACCCAGCAGCTGGGGAGGCTAAAAACGCCACCGCCTGAGCCACATCCTCGGGGCTACCCAAGCGCGCTAAGGGGATATTCGCTTTAAGCGCATTTTGCTGGTCTTCACTTAGGGCGCGGGTCATATCGGTATCAATAAACCCAGGGGCCACACAATTTACGGTGATGTTGCGACTGCCAATTTCACGGGCTAAAGCGCGGGTCATCCCCGAAACACCTGCCTTGGCTGCAGCATAGTTTGCTTGGCCTGGGTTGCCCATATGACCCACAATAGAAGTGATATTGATAATTCGACCTGCACGGGCCTTCATCATTGGGCGCATAACAGCCTGTGAAAGACGAAAAACAGCGCTTAAGTTGGTATCGATGACATCGGTCCACTCGTCTGTTTTCATGCGCATCGCTAAGTTATCACGGGTAATACCTGCGTTATTAACCAAAATGCCAATACCGCCAAAATCTTTGACGATCAATTCAATAATCTCTTCGCAAGCTTTTGGGTCAGTCACATTCAATACCATACCGCGCCCGCCGCTTGCTTCTAGACGTTCATTAATTGCCTTTGCGCCTTCCTCAGAGGTAGCGGTGCCAATCACTTTGGCGCCGCACTGGACTAATTCATCTGCAATCGCTCGACCAATGCCGCGCGACGCGCCCGTCACTAATGCAATTTGCCCACTGAGATCAAGGTTCATCTGTGTCTTTCCTAAGTTCTTTAATGTGTTGATGCGTAGTTACTTTACTGCTGCCAAAGCTTCGTTGAGACTTACCTCATCAAAAACAGGTAATCCAACAACATCCTCATTGATACGCTTAGTCAACCCAGCCAATACCTTGCCAGGGCCGCACTCGACGACTTGGGTAATGCCTTGCTGAGCCATGGCATTGATAGTCTCTTGCCAACGCACAGGCTTGGCAGCTTGGCGCACTAAGGCATCTTTAATGGCAAGCGGATCATTCAATATCTCTACGTCGACATTATTAATAACAGCGATGGTCGGGGTCTTGAATTCGATATTAGCTAGATAACCTTGTAGCTTCTCGGATGCAGGCTGCAACAAAGAAGAGTGAAATGGTGCAGATACGGGTAAAGGTAAAGCGCGTTTAGCACCAGCGACCTTTAACAACTCACATGCTTTAGTAACCGCATCGCTACCTCCAGCAATCACCACTTGACCCGGTGCATTGAAGTTCACCGCTTCCACTACTCCGCCACAGGCTGCAGCAGCGTCAGCACAAACCGTCTTCACAATCGCATCGTCTAATCCTAAAATCGCGGCCATACCACCCGTACCAACCGGTACTGCAGTCTGCATGGCTTCAGCACGAAAACGTACCAAAGGTACCGCATCTTTAAAAGAAATGACCCCAGCAGCAACCAAAGCCGAATACTCACCAAGACTATGGCCTGCCATCATCTTAGGAATAGCGCCACCGGAAGCTAGCCAAGCACGATAAAACGCGATGGCTGCGGTGAGCATGACGGGTTGCGTATTGGTTGTTAATGACAATGCTTCTGCAGGGCCTTCAGCAATGAGTTTTGCAATATCTTGACCCAATACCTCAGAAGCCTCCTCCAATGTCGCACGTACTTCAGGGCGATCTGCAATTGAATTGAGCATCCCAACAGATTGGGAGCCCTGACCAGGAAATACGAATGCAAATGTCATAGGAATAGTCGTTAAATAATAGTTATCAATATTGTTGCTTTAGTACTTAACAGCTACCGCACCCCAAGCAAAGCCGCCGCCCACACCCTCTAGTAAGAGGTGTTGACCGCGCTGAATTTGTCCGGAACGAACGCCCGCGTCTAAAGCAAGCGGAATAGACGCAGCAGAGGTATTACCGTGCTCGTGCAAAGTCACAATCACCTTATCCATCGACATACCCATCTTGCGTGCAGTGCTCTCCATAATGCGAATATTCGCTTGATGTGGCACTAACCAATCGATTTGTTCTGGCTTAAGATTAGCTTTTTCTAATGCCTCATGAGCAACTTGCTCGAGGACTTTCACGGCCAGCTTAAATACTGCGGGGCCATCCATCGTAAGGTATGCAGATCCTTCCACACCACCTTGCTTAGCGCGCCCTGGAACGCACAAAATATCGCGTTGACTACCATCCGCATGTAAGGCAGTTGCCAAAATTCCGGGTTCAGACGAGGCTTCTAGCACTACTGCACCAGCGCCGTCACCGAACAAAACTGAAGTCGTGCGATCTTGGAAATCCAAAATGCGAGAGAACGTTTCCGCACCAAGAACCAAGACTTTTTTGTAAGTCCCTGTACGTATAAATGCATCGGCAATTGCAAGCGCATAAGTAAAGCCAGCACATACTGCCTGCACATCAAATGCTGCGCAGTTAGTGTGGGCACCCAACTTATCTTGAACTACACAGGCTGTGCTTGGAAAACCACCCAAATGATCGGGCGTTGATGTTGCCAAAATAATGAGATCGAGATCCTCTGATGAGCACCCGGCTACCTCTAAAGCTGCCTGGGCAGCAATGACTGCCAAGTCGCTCGTCAGCTGATTATCAGCTGCAAAATGACGGGCAGAAATCCCGCTTCGAGTCACAATCCACTCATCGCTAGTCTCAAGGCCAACCTTAGCCAAACGCTCAACGAGATCTTGATTAGTTAAACGCAACTCAGGAAGATAACTTCCCGTTCCCGCTATCCGTGAATATGTAGTCATGATTATTTTGTCTCCACCACAAAAGCTTGAGCAATGCGATCTACCATGCGATTCTTCGCTGCTTCATATGCACGATCTAGCGCAAATCCAAAGGCAAAGCGATCTGCAGAACCATGGCTTTTAATCACGCAACCGCGTAACCCTAAAAGCACTGCCCCGTTATAACGGCGATGATCAACGCGCATGCGTACGCGAAGCAAAGGCACCATGGCGCAAATTGCCATTAATTTAGTGAGCAATGAGCGGTTAAATTCTTCTTTAATTAAGCCGCTCATCATCTTGGCCAAACCCTCGCTCGCCTTGAGGACGACGTTACCAACAAAACCATCGCACACCACGATATCCGTAGTGCCCTTAAAAATATCATTGCCTTCTACGTTGCCATAAAAGTTTAAATCGGTCTGACGTAGCAACTCACTGGTCTGCTTCACCACCTCATTCCCTTTAATAACCTCTTCACCAATGTTCAGTAGACCAATTGAAGGATTTTGAATGCCCTCTACCACCTGCACCATCACATTAGCCATTTGCGCAAACTGCACCAAGTGCATCGGCTCGCAATCAGCATTAGCGCCGAGATCGAGCATCGTGGTGCCACGGCCTTTTTCATTGGGAATCGCAGTCGCAATTGCAGGGCGATCAACACCCTCTAGGGTTTTCAGGACATAGCGAGCAATGGCCATTAAGGCGCCCGTATTGCCAGAGGAGATTACGGCATCCGCTAAACCTTCCTTCACCTGCTCGATGGCAACGCGCATAGAAGAATCTTTTTTACGGCGCAGCGCTACCTCAATGGGATCATCCATGAGGACAACCTCACTAGCGGAAATAATTTGAATGCGCTCCAATGGCGCTTTTGGAAACTGACTTAAGGCTTGCTTGAGTAGCTCCGAATTGCCAACCAAGGCAATATTGACATCATCATGTTTTTCCAGGAAATCACAACACGCGGGAACTGTGACGATTATTCCGTGATCTCCGCCCATGGCATCGATAGCAAGAGTGACACTCATAGAATCGAGAATTGCTGCAAGTGGTGTGTTTAAGAAAAAAGCGGCTTTTGTTGGAGCCGCTTCTCTCTTTTCAGACTAAAGAATTAGTCGTTTTTTGTTTTAACAACTTTACGGCCACGATAGTAGCCATTTGGTGAAATGTGGTGGCGCAAGTGAGCCTCACCAGTTGTGGCTTCGACAGCCGTAGCAGGTGCGGTCAAAAAGTCGTGCGCACGGTGCATGCCACGTTTGGATGGGGATTTTTTATTCTGTTGGACGGCCATATTGAACTCCTAAGCAAGGCAATATTCTAGCATGTAAATTGGGATAAATGCCTGACTGACTGATAAAACCAGCTTGAAACATAGTCCCTAGGGACTGGGGTTAAATCAGTTTTTCTTCATATTTTTCAGTATGTTAAAGGGATTTTGAGGTTTTTCAGGGGCATCTGCTGACTCCCCACCTTCTCCGAATGAGGAGGCATGCGGCTGGCAAGCACCCTCTGGATGCTTTGGAATTAAAGGCATCGAGAGCAGAATTTCATCCTCAATTAACCCTAAGAGGTCAAAGTGCTGACTTGCCACCAAAGGCTCTTGCTGGTCATCCTCCATCGGGAAGGCGTCCGCCTCTTCCTCGGTGGCCACCATGACAAATCGACTCTTTTGCGCCAAATCTAGGCCACAATCCTGCAAACAACTCTGACAAACCAGGTGAATACGGCCTTTTACAGCCAATTCCAGGATTTGTTGGGGCTCAGAACCTGGAGAGTCCACAAAATGGGTCTTGAGCTGCCAATGGAAGCCATCACCCGGCTCAATACTGGAGGCCTCCTCAGCTATTCTAGGCAGCACAGCAATACCTAAAAAGCCAGCACCTTGATGGGACTGGGGGGCACAAAAATCGATCCTGCGTAAAGCACTAGGATCCGTGGATAGCTCGACTTGAGGTAAAACTTGATTACGATTCATGACATCAGTCTAAATGAAGGCTTCAGCGAAAGTACAAGTAGTCATGAGTAATTCTGTAAAAAAACTAATTTTGGCGTCTACCTCGATCTATCGTCGAGAGCTCTTAGAGCGCCTGCGCATTCCCTTTGAGGTCATCCCACCCAAGGTAGATGAGACCCCTTTGCCCGGTGAAAGCACTCTAGAGCTTGCTCTGAGATTAGCCAAAGCCAAGGCAAGCGCAGTTGCCAAAGATCATCCGGAAGCCTGGGTCATTGGTTCTGATCAAGTAGCAGACCTGTGCGGAGCAGCAATCGGTAAGCCCGGAAACTTTGAACGGGCAATGGCACAGCTTCAACTCATGCGTGGTGCAACTGTGACCTTTCAAACAGCGCTATGTCTCATGCGAGGTAATGAGGAAACAACGATCAATATCCCTACGGAAGTTACTTTTCGTAAACTTGCGGACGATGCTCTGGAGGCTTACCTCCATGCCGAAGAGCCCTATGACTGCGCGGGTAGCGCCAAATCTGAAGGCTTAGGAATCTCACTCTTGGAATCCATTCAGAGTGATGATCCCACCGCATTAATTGGCTTGCCATTAATTGCGCTGAGCGGTCTCTTGCGTGAAGCTGGCTTCACCATTCCAAATAAGCCAAGTAAGCAATAAGTAAATAAAACAATGAGCTCAACACTAGGCACCCTCTTTTTAATTCCCAATACTTTGGGAGATGATGCTCGGGTTGAGCAATTGCCCTGGGTTTTACCAAGTGAAACGATTACGCAAACATCAAAACTAGTTCACTGGATTGTGGAGGATGCCAAAACTGCGCGAGCTTTTTTAAAAGCGGTTGATAGCGTTTCGCCTTTAGCCTGCACCATTCAAGAAATGCAAATGAGTGAGTGGCGTGGCCAAGCCAGAAACGCAAAGTATGGTGATGCAGTAAAGCCCATGGATTTACTCAAGCCTTTGGTGGCCGGCAACGATATGGGCCTCATGTCGGAGGCTGGTGTTCCCGGAGTGGCAGATCCTGGTGCAGAACTCGTATTGGCAGCACACAAACTGGGCGCCAAAGTAAAACCTTTAGTAGGTCCAAGCTCAATTTTATTGGGCCTCATGGCTAGCGGCTTAAACGGTCAACGCTTTGCGTTTCAGGGCTACATTCCGCATGATGCGCAAGACCGTATCGCCAGGCTCAAACAATTAGAAGTGGAATCCAGAAAATTGCAGCAGACTCAAATTTGGATTGAGACACCCTATCGCAACACCGCTATGTTGATGGCCTGTCTCAATGCACTGGCGCCACAAACCATGCTGTGTCTTGGCATGGATCTGAGTCTACAAAGTGAAATGATTACGACACTCTCGATTACAGACTGGCGCAAGCGTTATCCGAATGAAGCAGCATGTGCCTCATTACAAAATAGGCCAGCAGTATTTCTATTGCTGGCCTAAGCTGTGTTGGCTGACTGTCTTGTTACTTTAAGTCGGGTGTCTTGATCAGTGCCTTGCCTGCTGCGGCACCGACCTCAGCACCAAAGCGCTTAGCAACGCGTTCGGCAAAATTCTCTTTCATGGTGTAGTCCAGAATATCCTGAGCCTTAAAGATATCGCGCGCTACAGACTCCACAGTCCCATAGCCATCAACCAAGCCGTTTTTAATTGCCTGCTCACCATTCCAAACCCGGCCAGAAAACATATCCGGGGTTTCTTTTAAGCGATTGCCGCGCCCCGCTTTAACCACTGCAATAAATTGCTGATGAATCTCATCAATCATGGTTTTAATCATTTCTACTTGCTGGGGATTTTCCTTGGAGAAGGGATCCATCATGCCTTTGTTAGAACCGGCAGTAATCATGCGGCGTGTCACGCCTAATTTCTCCATCAGACCAGTAAAACCAAAGCCCTCCATGATCACGCCGATAGAGCCTACAAGACTGGCCTTATCGACCAAAATTTGATCTCCCGCAACAGCGACGTAGTAACCGCCTGAAGCACAAATATCCTCAATGACTACATAGAACGGTTTGGCTGGGTAGAGTTTGCGTAAGCGATGAATCTCATCATTAATCATGCCGGCTTGAACTGGGGAGCCCCCAGGGCTATTAATGCGCAACACTACCCCTGCGCTATTCTCATTCTCGAATGCTGCGGTCAAAGACGAGTTGATGTCCAAGGCATTTGCCATGGAGCTTGAAGAAATTTCTCCCTCGAGAGTAACTAAAGCCGTGTGCTTGTCAGTTCCCATGCCACGTCCTGGCAGATGAAAATCAAATATCGTTAGAATCGCGCCCACAAAAATAATTAATGTAAGAACCCGAAATACCGCCTTCCAGCGACGTGCCTTGCGAGTCTCTTTTAGATTCTCTAACAACAAATGCTCGAGCGCTTGACGCTCCCAGTTTGGATTCGTATTGTCAGATTGATTGTGATCCATCTTTTTTAATCCTTTTTACTTGCTAGTTTTTAATCGTGAGATTCTGACTTAGCCAACGCGTCAGCTGCGAGACATCATCTACATGGGTGAGTGATGGCGCTTCTTTTAAAGTACTTGGGGGATGTGCGCCATAAGTTACCGCCACAGCATCCACTCCTGCATTAGCCGCCATATCCAAATCATGGGTAGTATCGCCAATCATCAGCATTCGACGCATCGGCACTTGCATCACATCGGACAACTCTAAGAGCATTCCAGGATGCGGCTTAGAGAAGGATTCATCGGCAGTGCGGGTTTCATGAAACATCTGCTCTAGCTGATGATGCTTCAGGGAGCGATCTAGGCCCACGCGAGATTTACCAGTGGCAACTCCCAATAAGTAACCCTCCTCACGCAAGTTTGCTAGCAACTCACGAATGCCTGGAAATAAATCGAGCTCGTGATCTTTCGCTAAGTAGTGAAAGCGAAAACGCTCAGTCAACTTAGGGAAATGCGCTGGCTCGATCCAGGGCACTGCCCTCCTCAGTGAATCATGTATACCTAAACCAATGACTGAGCTTGCCAAAGAGTCATCCGGCTCCTTGAAGCCGAGATCACGGCAGGCCTGCTGTATGCATTCCACTATGGTTGGGGTGGAATCCATAATCGTCCCATCCCAGTCCCACACAATCAGGTCATAACGTCTTTCGGGCTTTTGTTCTTCAATCATTTAAATATCAATCGCTCTACTGGGTTCAGTTGTGACTTCAAAGTTTTTCATCATGGCGGTAAATTCAGCGGGCAAAGGCGACTCAATGCGCATTTTCTCGCCAGTACGTGGGTGAGTAAAGCCAGCCAAGTGGGCATGTAAGTACAGGCGCTTCGATTTCACAAGCTTATCTTGATCTTCAAAGCCATATTTGTCATCACCCAAAATAGAGTGTCCTAATTTCTGCAAATGGACTCGAATTTGGTGGGTACGCCCGGTTTTTAACTGAGCCTCAGCAAGGGTAATTGCCACTTCTCCACGATGCATTACTTTAGTGACGCGCAAAGCCGTATGGCTTGGTAAGCCATCTGGGTCAACCCGGACGCGGCGCTCACCATTGGCCAATAGGTATTTATGTAATGCAAATTTCAGCTGCATCGTGCCCGCACCTTGAGCAATTTCTCCATGGGCTAGCAAGTAGTAGCGCTTATCAGTCTGACCTTCACGAATCTGCCGATGCAGTTCCACCAAAGCGCTCCGCTTTTTAGCCAAGAGTAAGACGCCTGAGGTATCTCGGTCTAAGCGATGGACTAGCTCCAGAAATTTGAGTTCAGGACGGGTAATGCGCAGGGTCTCAATAACACCCAAAGCAATGCCTGAACCTCCATGAACAGCTAAACCTGCGGGCTTATTCACTATTAATAAGGCTTCATCCTCAAACAAAATGGGCATTTTGTCGGAATAGCCCTGTGCCCGAGATTTGGTTTGGGCTGTATTAACGGCTGCCATTTGGGCAGGCTCGGCTATCCGAACTGGCGGGACTCTAACCACATCCCCCTCAATTAAGCGGGTAGTGGGTTCAGCCCTTTTCTTATTTACTCGGACTTCGCCAGAGCGAATAATCCGATAAACGTGGCTTTTGGGAACCCCTTTAGCCCAACGGAGCAGGTAGTTATCCAAACGCTGGCCAGCCTCCTCAGGACCAATAGTCTGAAGAAGCACAGCAGCAGGAGCAGCTATTTTTACCTGTGAAGGCTTGAAAATGGGTTCGGATTTCATGATTTATCTCTCTTGCCACCTCGACGAGGGTCGACAAGGGACTTAACAATACCCCATTGTCCTTCAACTTGTGCCGTATAATCAACGTTCTAGCCAATTTATTGGCCCGAGACTAGCCTGGTTCAGGTTAGATTCGTGGAGCTTGGAGTCGCCCTTAATAGACTCCCGGGGTTGCCCCTCCCCCGTTGTAATGAGGCGCAGGGTTGGTGTGCCGTATGCCGCGACCCGCGATTAGAAGACAGTTTTCAGGCGCGCGCCTGCATTGATGACCTAAAGGAGGTCTCTGCGGCGATCGTCAAGTGTGGCACCGGTTGAATAAGACATGGTGTACCAGGCAAAAGATGCCTGGATTAGCTTGATCCACACTCCAAAGCCGCCAATGGGCTACGCTCAAGCGGTATCTAACTTGTCTCTAACGCAGCGCGCAGCGACGCACTCCCCAATAGGAGAGTGTTATGAAACGCATGTTATTCAATGCAACTCAACAAGAAGAGTTGCGAGTTGCCATCGTCGATGGTCAAAAACTCATTGATATTGATATCGAAGCTGCCGGTCGTGAACAACGCAAAGGCAACATTTACAAAGGTGTGATTACTCGTATTGAGCCATCGCTCGAGGCTTGCTTTGTAAATTATGGTGAAGAACGCCATGGCTTCTTGCCGTTTAAAGAGGTTGCCCGCACCTATTTTAAAGAAGGTGTTGATGTCCGTAATGCCTCTATTAAGGAAGCGCTACGCGAAGGCCAAGAAATCATTGTTCAGGTAGAAAAAGAAGAGCGTGGCCAAAAAGGTGCCGCCCTGACCTCCTTTGTATCTCTGGCAGGTCGCTATTTAGTATTAATGCCAAATAACCCACGCGGAGGTGGTGTTTCACGTCGAATTGAAGGCGAAGATCGTCAAGAACTCCGTGAAGCAATGTCTCAATTAGAAGTACCTGATGGCATGAGCATCATTGCTCGTACAGCTGGTATTGGCCGTGACGCTACTGAATTGCAATGGGACTTAAGTTACCTTATGCAGTTGTGGACAGCGATTGATGAGGCCGCTAAAGGCAATTCAGCGCCACTATTGATCTACCTCGAATCGAGCTTAGTAATTCGCGCAATCCGCGATTACTTCCAGCCAGATATTGGCGAAATCCTCATTGATACCGATGACATCTACGAGCAAGCTGCTGCGTTCATGTCGGTAGTCATGCCGGATAACCTGCCAAGAGTGAAGCGTTATCAGGACGATGTGCCATTGTTCTCCCGCTTCCAAATTGAACATCAAATTGAAACAGCGTACTCACGCACCGTGCCACTACCTTCTGGCGGCGCGATCGTGATTGACCACACTGAAGCTTTGGTTTCAGTAGACGTGAACTCAGCACGTGCAACGCGTGGCTCTGATATTGAAGAGACCGCCACCCGCACCAACTTAGAAGCTGCTGATGAAATCGCGCGCCAAGCACGTTTACGTGACTTAGGCGGCCTCATCGTCATCGACTTTATTGATATGGAATCGAGCAAGGCTCAGAAGGATGTTGAGAATCGCTTACGCGATGCACTCCGTCATGACCGTGCACGCGTTCAAATGGGCAAGATTTCCAAGTTTGGCTTAATGGAAATGTCGCGCCAGCGTTTGCGCCCTGCTCTGTCTGAAGGTAGCCATGTGACCTGCCCGCGTTGTAACGGCACTGGTCATATCCGCGATACCGAATCATCTGCATTGCAAGTCTTACGCATCATCCAAGAAGAGGCAATGAAGGAAAACACTGCCGCTATTCATACGCAAGTTCCAGTTGAAGTGGCTGCCTTCTTGCTCAATGAGAAGCGTGCTGAAGTGATTAAGATTGAGTCCCGCTTCAAGGTAAATGTCTTAATGGTTCCGAACAAACACCTAGAGACACCACACTACAAACTTGAGCGTTTACGTCATGATGACCCACGTCTTGATGACCAAAAAGCCAGTTATGTCATGGCTGAAGAAGCTGCTCGTGAACTCGAGACAGATACCGCTGTTAGTCGCAAGGACGCAGAAGTAAAAGCGCGTCCAGAAGCTGCAGTGAAGGGCATTACACCTAATGCACCTGCACCGGCAAGCCAACCACGTCCTGCACGGGTTGAAAAGACTGCGACTGCAACTGAAACTGCCAGCACCGGTGGATTCTTTGGATTTATTAAGAACTTATTCTCCTCATCTCCAGCGCCAGAAGAAAAACCCGCTCCAAGCGCTCCACGTGGTCGCAATCAAAACAATCGCAATGGTAATGGCGGTGGTAATAACCGCAACCGCGGTCGTCGTGGTGAGCGTAGTGATCGTGGTGAACGTCCAGCTGAAGGTACAGCAGTAAGTACAGAGAGTGGAAGCACCCCACGCGAAGCTGCTGCTGGCCGAGGTCGTCAAGATGGCCGTAATCGTAACGGCAACCGTAATCAAAATAATCAAAACCCAAAACCAGAGAATCAAGCTGCGGTAACTCCGGCTACTGAAGCTGCGCCTGGCGTAGAAGCTGCGCCAAGTGTCGATGGCGAAGAGCGTCGTGGTCGTGGTCGCAATCGTCGTGGTCGTGGTCGTGGTCAACGTGGCGAGCGAACTGAGTCCAATGATGATGTTGCGAACACTTCTGTTGTTGCAGTAGCTACTGCATTTTCTGGCCCACCAGTGGGAATGGGTGGAGCATCGGCTTCTATGCCCATCCAAAACATCACACAGAGCTTTGGTAATGCTGTGACTGCTACTCCTACAGCGTCTAAGGAAGCAAAGGAAAGAGCACCACGCGAGCCAAGAGAGCCAAGAGAGCAACGTGCACCGCGTCAAAGTAATCGCCCATCAGCCAACACAGCTTCAGTACCTGCCCCGCAGGTTACAGCTGCTCCGGCACCAGCGATTGAAGTAATTGCTAAGCCCATGCCCGAGCTTCCGAAAGTAGCCTTTCAGGCACTAGAAGAGACGCCATTACATAGCGTGGTTCAGTCTGCTGGCATGGTCTGGGTAGCAACTGACTCTAGCAAACATCAAGAAGCACAATCGCAAATTAAGGCTGAGCCGGAAATTATGCCTATGGGTAGAACACCCAAGGCGCCGGTAAGTCTGCAAAATGGTCCCATGGTTTTAGTTGAAACCGGCGGCCAAGAAAAGACGGTATAAACCAATTTCTCCAAACTGCTACTTATCCCACATGGGTAATTGGCAGTTTGGCAGAAAGACCGTTTCATAGCCATAATTAGCCATGGTTGAAAAAGTCATCCCCATTCGTTTAGATGAAGGCAAAGGCCTTAGTCCGTCCATCCCAGCGCAACTGATTGCCGCCAACCCTTTAAATAAAGATACTCGCGGACGTCCTCTGCGCGATTTGCGCATCTCCGTAACGGATCGATGCAATTTCCGCTGCACCTACTGCATGCCGAAGGAAATCTTCGACAAGAACTATCCCTATCTCTCTCATGATGAATTACTTAGCTTTGAGGAGATCACGCGGTTAACCGCGATTTTTGCTTCGCTGGGTGTTGAAAAAATTCGCCTAACCGGTGGGGAGCCTTTGCTCCGCAAAAATCTTGAAGTACTCATCGAGATGCTGGCCAAGATTAAATCCGCAACAGGCCAAGCGCTAGATTTAACACTCACGACCAACGGTAGTATTTTGCGTAAGAAGGCAGTTGCATTAAAAGCAGCGGGCCTGCATCGTTTGACTGTGAGTCTTGATGGCTTAAATGATGACATCTTCAAAAAAATGAATGATGTTGATTTTCCGGTAACAGATGTACTTGATGGTATTGCTGCAGCTCAAGAAGCGGGCTTTACCAATATCAAAGTAAATATGGTCGTGAAGAAGGGTACAAACGACCAAGAGATTGTTGCGATGGCCAAGCATTTCAAAGGTACCGGCGTTACCCTACGTTTTATTGAATTCATGGATGTGGGGAGTTCCAACGGCTGGGATATGTCACAAGTTCTTCCATCCCGAGAAGTTGCCAATCGCATTCACGCTGTCTTTCCAATAGAACCGATTGAGGCGAACTATCCTGGCGAGGTTGCGCAACGCTGGCGCTATGTCGATGGCTCTGGCGAGATTGGCTTTATTTCAAGTGTTACTCAAACCTTCTGCCATGAGTGCACGCGCGCTCGAATTTCTACTGATGGTCAGCTCTATCTTTGCTTATTTGCGAATACAGGTTTTGACTTCAAAACAATGTTGCGCGCAGGAAAAAGTGATTTGGAGATTGCAAATGCAGTCATGATGACCTGGGCTGGACGCGAGGATCATTACTCAGAAATTCGGGGATCAAATACGATTGACCTCAAGGGGATCCGCAAAGTAGAAATGTCATACATCGGCGGCTAATGATTACTGCAAATCAAATTACTGGGCTTATTTTGGCGGGTGGGCGTGCCCAACGCATGGGTGGCATCGATAAAGGATTAATTCCTTTTCATGGCAAGCCCTTGATTGAAGCTGCTATCAATCGACTCAAACCTCAGGTCAGCACCATTCTGATTAACGCCAACCGGAGCATTACAAAGTACTCTCACTACGGCTATCCAGTAGTGATGGATGAAACACCCGACTTCTCTGGTCCCCTAGCTGGTTTTTCAGTGGGACTGAAGCATTGCAAAACACCTTACCTACTCACATCCCCTTGCGATTCGCCCTTATTACCAACCGATCTTGCCGAAAAAATGGGGGCTGCACTTGAAGGAAATGATTTAGAACTCGTCTTTGCCTCCTCACAAGAAGACGGTGGAAAGATTTGGTCACAACCGGTTTTCTGCCTAATGCGCAGCAACTTACAAGAATCTTTAGATGTCTTTTTAAGTAAGGGGGATCTGAAGATTGATCGCTGGTTTACAGAATTGCGATCTGGCACCGTAGTATTTGAGAGCCCCTTGGCATTTGCCAATGTGAATACACCTGAAGAGCTGACTGCTTTAGAAAAGGTTTCTCAATGACCGATTTAAATCCTTACTCACCTAATAGCCCTATTTTATTAAGCACTTCTTTGCATGTTGATGAAGCTCGTAAGGCGATTTCAGGCCTAGTGAGCGATTTGATTGAAGAGTCTCGCAAACTGAATAGCGCAAGCGACATGGAGTGCGTCACCTTAGATAAAGCGATCGACCGTATTCTCGCGGAAGATTTACTCTCCCCCATCAATGTTCCTGCTGCAGATAATTCTGCAATGGATGGCTTTGCTTTCAACGGAGATTGTCTTGGCGATAGCATCAATACTGTCACTCTTCAGATAGTTGGCACTGCCTATGCTGGCAAACCTTATTTAGGCACGATTGGTGCTGGAGAGTGCCTTAAGATTATGACGGGTGCCCTCATGCCTGCTGGCTGCGACACCGTCATCCCACAAGAGTTAACGGACTTTGCAGATCAGTCCGTTGTCGGCTTCAAACAAAATCAAGTAAAGCGTGGAGACAATCGACGTTTATGCGGTGAAGACTTACAACATAACAAGGCGGCTATTGCTGCTGGACGCTTATTGCGCCCATCTGACCTAGGCTTAGCAGCCTCACTGGGTATTGCAACGCTCAAAGTCTACCGTAAACTCAAGGTGGCTATTCTGTCCTCAGGGGATGAATTACGTCCCCTCGGTCAAACTTTGGATGCTGGCAGTATCTATGACAGCAATCGCTACAGCCTCACTGGTTTACTCAATCGACTCAATCTAGAAGTAATAGATTGTGGAATTGTGCGTGATGATCCCGCCTCACTTAAGGCGGCATTCATAGATGCAGCTTCTAAGGCAGACGTCCTCATTTCTTCTGGCGGTGTCTCGGTAGGTGAAGCCGACTTCACCAAACAAATCATGCAAGAACTGGGAGATGTCGGTTTTTGGAAAATCGCTATGCGTCCAGGCCGCCCAATGGCTTTTGGAGTGCTAAAGTCTGTTCCAGGATCCAGCCGCAAGACGCTCTTCTTTGGCTTACCCGGTAACCCTGTAGCAGTAATGGTGACCTTCTACCAATTTGTGCGCTCCGCTTTATTGCAACTCAATGGTGCAAGTCAGACGGAGGTGCCATTGATCCAGGCGATCGCAGAAGCGCCGATTCGGAAAAAACCAGGTCGTACAGAATTTCAACGTGCTATTTTGGAGCGTGGTCCAGATGGAAGGCCTACCGTCAAACTCACTGGCAGTCAGGGCGCCGGGATTCTGAGATCAATGAGCGAGGCAAATTGCTTTGTCATTCTGCCCCATGATCAAGGCAATGTTGCTGCTGGAGACTGGGTAGATGTGGCACTTTTTGACGGACTGCTTTAAGATTGCACCTCATGAAACTCACCAAAAAAGAAATCGTCTTCGTAGATCCCATGCATACCGCCAAAACCTTGGTTTTGGTTTATCTCTGCTTCTCCTTTCCAATCGTATTGCTAGCCCTATTTGTCGCATTTATTCGTGACGGCGAAATCCCAGGCTTTACGGTGCTCTCAGCATTAGTCCTTAATGCATTGCTCGGTTTTGCTTTATTGTGGATTGCCTGCAAGGTATACAACTGGGTGGCAGGAAAATTTGGTGGAATCGAGCTTGCCCTCAGAGAGCTCACAGAAGAAATCGAAGCCGACTAATTTTTTCACTCGACTTGACTTCGCGCCTTACGTCTAATTTTCAGTCGTCAATAATTCAGTATTAATTAAACTTGGTGGCCGCTTACCATCAAGCGCTGCTCGTAGATTTTCTACTGCAAGATCTACCATCGCTCTACGCGTTTTTTCAGTAGCACTGGCAATGTGCGGAGCCAATACAATATTCTTACACTTGAGCAACTCCGGATGCACCTGAGGCTCGCCTTCAAACACATCTAATCCAGCAGCAAATATTCTTCCGCCTTGCAATGCTTGTGCCAAAGCGCCATCATCCACAATGCCGCCACGGGCAATATTAATCAGGGTTGCCGTGGTTTTCATGAGGGCAAGTTCTGGTGCGCCAATCGTATGATGATTTTGTGCGGTGTATGGCAGAACCAATACAACGTGGTCAGCAGTACGGAGTAGTTCTTCTTTAGAAACATAAGTTGCTCCACAAGATTTTTCATCAGCATCCGAGAGATGACTACGATTGTGATAGACCACCTTCATACCAAAACCGAGTGCGCGCTTAGCTATGCCTTGACCAATCCGCCCCATACCAATAATGCCAATAGTACTGTGATGCAAGTCCATCCCGAGTGGGTTATTCACAATCGACCATTGATCCCACTTTCCTGATCTGACCCAATGCTCTGATTCAGTCATCCGTCTAGCAGTAGCCATTAGTAAAGCAAAGCCAAAATCAGCCGTGGTATCCGTAAGCACATCAGGGGTATTAGTGGCCATCACTCCCGCAGCGGTAATGGCAGGAACATCAAGGTTGTTATATCCAACCGAGATATTGGCCACCACCTTCAAATTTTTAGCATCAGAAAGAGCTGCCGCATCAATTCGCTCACTACCGGCAACCAGAGCACCGTCCACCTCTGAAAGCGCCTTTTTTAGCTCCTCAGCGGTCAATATCTTGTCGGACTGATTAGATTGAACCTCGTAGGATTCCTCTAATTGAGCTAGAGCCTCGGGAAATATCGCTCTTGCGACCAAAATCTTAAACTTTCTAGAGGCTGCAGGGGTGTGGGCTTGTGAGTTCATAGCGTGACTTTACCTCAACTAAATTGACCCTTTCACCTGAAAAAAGACTGATTCGGCTAAAATTGGGTTTTCTAACTTAGAAGCTCACCAATCTGAGCTTCTCACCTGCAAACCATCATGACTTACGTTGTTACCGAAGCCTGTATCCGCTGTAAATACACTGATTGCGTCGATGTCTGCCCAGTCGATTGTTTTCGTGAAGGCCCTAACTTTTTAGTCATCGATCCAGATGAATGTATCGATTGCGCAGTATGCGTACCTGAGTGCCCAGTCAATGCAATTTATGCAGAAGATGATGTGCCAGGAGATCAACAATCTTTCATTAAATTGAATGCGGACTTATCGTCTTCATGGGCATCTATTACCAAATCTAAAGCGGCAATGCCTGAAGCTGAAGAGTGGAAAGACGTTAAAAATAAACTTGATCAACTGGTAAAGTAAATTGCACTCTCCCATTGAAACCGATGCAGTCATTATTGGCGCAGGTCCGGTGGGACTCTTCCAAGTCTTTGAACTGGGACTACTAGAGATTAAAGTGCATGTGATTGACTCCCTGCCCGAAGTTGGCGGTCAATGTATTGAGCTTTACCCAGATAAACCGATTTATGACATTCCAGCTGTTCCGATCTGTACGGGTCGCGAGCTAGTAAGTAATCTCTTAAAACAAATCGAGCCATTCGCGCCTCAGTTTCATTTAAACCAAGAGGTCTCTACCCTTGAGAAACAAGCCGACGGGCGCTTTCTGATTGGCACGTCCCTCCATCAATACTTCCTCAGTAAAACTGTTTTCATTGCTGCAGGCGTTGGCGCATTTCAACCAAGACTGCTTGCTCTAGAGGGTATTGATGCTTTTGTAGATCAGCAAGTGTTCTATCGCGTTAAAAATCCAGATCAATTTACAGGCAAGAGAGTAGTCATTTGTGGTGGCGGAGATTCCGCACTTGATTGGGCGCTCCACTTTGTTGGCAAAGCTGCGAGTGTGACACTGATTCATCGTCGAGATGAGTTCAAAGCAGCGCCGCAATCGGTAGCCAAGATGCGTGCCTTGTGTACCTCCGGTCAAATGCAATTGATCATTGGGCAGATTACTGGCCTTGAGTCTTCCGATGATCGGCTAACTGAGATTGCCGTAACCGATATTGATGGCAAAGTGCAAATGATTGGCTTAGATTCACTGTTATTGTTTTATGGCCTCTCGCCTAAATTAGGTCCGATTGCAGGCTGGGGCTTAGAAATTGATCGCAAACAAATTGCAGTAGATACAGCCCACTTCCAAACCAGCATTCCTGGGATTTATGCTGTTGGTGACATTAATATCTACCCAGGCAAGAAAAAACTCATCTTGTCAGGATTTCATGAGGCAGCTTTGGCAGCATTTTCAGCGGCCGCTTATTTGGCCCCTGAAAAGCAGATTCAACTCCAGTACACCACCACCTCCCCGAAGCTTCATAAAGCGCTTGGGGTGAGTCCACCGACATTCGAGTAAGCTCTCAACACCACCGAATTATTTGACTGAATAAACCTATGCGTCAATATCACAATCTCATGAAGGAAGTCCTCGAAAAGGGCGTCCAAAAATCCGACAGAACTGGTACGGGAACTATCTCTATCTTTGGCCATCAGATGCGTTTTAATCTGGCCGAAGGTTTTCCGATGGTGACTACCAAAAAGCTTCATCTCAAGTCCATCATTCAGGAACTACTCTGGTTTCTCAAAGGGAGCACTGATAACAACTGGCTCAAAGAGCGGGGCGTATCTATTTGGAATGAATGGGCAGCGCCTGATGGCGATCTAGGCCCGATTTACGGTTATCAGTGGCGCTCTTGGCCCGCTCCGAATGGTGAGCACATTGACCAGATCGCCGAGGTGGTGGAGACCCTTAAAAAGAATCCGGATTCTCGCCGCATTATTGTTTCCGCCTGGAACGTGGCTGATATCCCCCGCATGGCCCTAGCGCCCTGTCATGCCTTCTTTCAGTTCTATGTGGCAGACGGTAAATTGTCCTGCCAACTCTATCAACGTAGTGCGGATGTCTTCCTAGGAGTCCCTTTTAATATCGCGAGCTATGCACTGCTGACTCACATGATGGCACAGCAGTGCAATCTGGAGGTAGGCGACTTTATCTGGACTGGCGGTGACTGCCATCTTTACAGCAACCACTTGGAACAAGTCGATCTGCAACTGTCTAGAGACTTCTTTCCACTGCCTAAACTCAATATTTTGCGTAAGCCCGACTCGATCTTTGATTACGAGTTCGAAGACTTTGAAATTGCCGGCTATGAATCCCATCCTGCTATTAAAGCTCCTGTAGCCATTTAAGAAATCAGATCACCATGACCACAGCCACACACCCCGCCATCTCCATGATTGTTGCCCGCTCACGTAATCACGTGATTGGTAGAGATAATCAAATGCCCTGGAAGATTTCTGCTGACCTGCAGTTTTTTAAAAAAGTGACCATGGGTCACCCCGTCATTATGGGTCGAAAAACGTGGGAATCGATTGGTCGCCCATTGCCAGGACGTCGCAATATTGTGGTGAGTCGTAACGCTGACTTGCAGCTCACTGGCGCAGAAGTGGTCAACTCACTGGATGCAGCACTCGCTAGTTTGAGTGAATTCCCCCGTGTATTTGTGATTGGTGGAGAGCAACTCTTTACACAAGCCTTCCCCAAAGCAGATCGACTTTACATCACCGAAATCGATATCGATGTAGAAGGTGGCGATACCTTCTTTGCAGTTCCCAACGAATCCGAATGGAAAGAGGTGGAGCGTACCCCGGCCTCAGAGGATGGGGTGACTTTTAGTTTTCTTACTTTAGAACGCAAGTAATTCGGACTAACATCGTCAATGAGTCAGGCTGCAAGTTGCAGCTTGATCAAAAATTTTCTGTAGCGCAGCTAAGCTTGCCCGATTTAATGGCTCGCAAAAAGGTATCGTAGTCTGCTTCATTTTGCTTGCTATACGCGATTGAGAAATTAACAAGGGCATCATCTAATGCATCGCCTTGACCACAATAGCCAGCAAGTACAGCTGCATCCCCTGAGCGAGCATGTGCATTAGCCAATGCCCATCCAAATATTTTCGCAAAATCAGGAAATACCTGGGTGTTGATATCATCATCCCCAATAGAAATTCCACCCTTCATATCGCGCAACTGTCGGACATAAAAATCCGTTTCCACCGTGCTCCCAAAACCCAAAAAGAGGTCTGGCGCGCCCTGAATTAAGCACTGGCCATCAACTACCCGCTCACCTTGCGAGCTAAATTTCGTATCTGGGAAAAAGGGGGCTAGGACTGACTGTTGAGCCTCCTTTGTCTGCAGAAAAAGTGGGTCATGCACATCAAGACCTTCAAAATACATCACCCAACAAGAAGTGCCTACGCTACCGACGCCTACTATCTTTCGAGCCCAGTCAATCCATTTGTATTTCAGCAGCAAGTTTTTTCGATCTGGCAACAAAGATTTGATGTATGAATTTAAACCCGCATCATTAAGCTCCGATATGCTACTCCCATGGTAAGAGAACTCGAGATGCTCTATGAATGGTGGGTTGTTAACCAGTCGGATGCCGGCAGGCGTCATCTCTGTTAATTTGCCGATGACGCCTTGACTACTATTATTTCTCGCCTTATCAAGTAATCTTTTTAGGTACTTTTTACCAGCCGGGCTCCCGTAGTTGGCTGCGACGCTTAATAAAGCTTTCTCATCAATGTAGGTATGCTTCAAATCAATATAAGGGGTCGTAGCATATTGATGAAGATAATTTCGATACATAGTAGAAATATTTCGAACAATCATTTCGCCATAAGCTTGATCTTGACCGAGTTGTTGAGCGGCAATCATTGCGCTGGCTGTCAGTCGCTTTAAATCCCAGTCAAAATTACCCGGAAGGGTTTCATCAAAGTCATTAATTCCAAAGACTAGCTGATGTTCAGATGTCGAAAAGAAGCCAAAGTTACTTACGTGCATATCACCACATAACTGGACGGTGATAGGAGGACTTGCAGTGCCAGCCAAGTCCTTGGCCATAATTGCAGCACCACCTCTAAAAAAGGAGAATGGATTCACAGCCATACGAGCATGACGAATTGGGACGTATTCGGGAATACGTGATTTTGCTTGGGTCAGTAATATATTAATAGGGGATTGACGCTTGCCCTTGACAACGAAATCACCAATCGAAGCACGGCCGACTTGTTTGCGTATAGATCTCCCAAGATCATGTTGATCCTTAATGCTTGGATTCTTAGTCAGGAATGATTTGTATAGTTCGCTACTCATACTTTGATAATGCCATAAGGTACTAACCCAGCCCTCTTCAAAGACGATTGAGAGTTAGACAAAAGGATTCATTCGAGATCAGAGTTTCTTAGCAAAACTGTACTGCGCGAATGCTTGCTCAGCCACATTGAACCACTGTGCCTCCATGTTTCTGAATACACGATAGTCTTCAAAGATTTTCTTGAACTGTGGGCTCTTGGCAGACTCTTCGGCGTAGGTTTCTTGCGCTGCCTTAAAGCAGGCATCCAGCACAGAGGTATTGAACTTGCGCAATACTGCGCCATTCTGAACAAGGCGCTGCAATGCCGGTGGATTTAAAGCATCATATTTAGCGCACATATCAACATGCGCTTCAAAACAAGCCGCTTCCCATGCCGCTTGATAAGAGGGTGGCAAAGAATCCCACTGCTTCTTATTGACTAAAAATGAGAGGCCAGCGGCACCCTCCCAAAAGGCAGGGTAATAGTAATTTTTTGCTACTTTAGCTAAGCCCAGCTTTTCATCGTCATAAGGACCCACGAATTCAGCAGCATCAATCGTACCTTTTTCTAGAGCGGAGTAGATTTCACCGGCAGGCAGCTGCTGAGGAATAACGCCTAATTTAGCAAGCACTTGCCCAGCAAAACCAGCGATGCGGAATTTAAGCCCCTTCAGATCTTCTGGGGACTTAATCTCTTTGCGAAACCAGCCACCCATCTGCGTACCCGTTTGTCCACCCAAGAAATTCACAATGTTGTAGCTAGCGTAGAGCTCACGCATCAGCTTCATGCCATTGCCATGCAACATCCATGCAACCTGCTGACGTGCAGTCATGCCAAATGGCGCAGCCGTGTCAAAAATAAATGCGCTGTTCTTGCCTAAGTAGTAATAACTTGCAGTGTGTCCACACTCCACTGTACCGTTCTGGACTGCATCCAACACCTGTAATGCAGGAACCACTTCGCCAGCAGCAAATACTTTAACGTTGAACTTGCCATCAGTCGCTTTACGTAAAGCACTAGCAAAGACTTCTGGGGTACCAAATAGGGTATCTAAGGATTTAGGAAAGCTAGAGACGAGTCGCCAGTTCAGCGTTGGCAGGTTCTGTGCAATCGCTGGAGCAGTCAATGCTGCCGCGCCCGCGCCAATAGCTGCTTTCTTTAAAAAGGAACGTCTTTGCATTTTGTTCTCCTCCAAAATAATTTGTATCTGTTTTTTATTGATGTTTTTTATTTTTTGGCATTACTTGTTTACTTACCACCCACGGTCATTGATCCAATCAGAATAGATCCCGTTTCCTTAGTACCCCGAATCAGCGTATCACTACCAATCATTTGAATATCCATCAGCATATCGCGCAAGTTACTCGCAATCGTAATGCCCTCTACTGGGTACTGGATCTCACCATTCTCTACCCAGTATCCAAAGGCACCACGAGAGTAATCTCCAGTGACGTAGTTCACGCCCTGACCCATCAGTTCAGTCACAAGCAAGCCCGTACCCATTGCCTTTAAGAGCGCTGGTAACCCACCTTTAGGCGTTTTGCGACTTTGCAATGTCAGATGATGTGAGCCACCGGCATTGCCAGTAGTTTTCATGCCCAGTTTTCTAGCGGAATAAGTAGATAAGAAATAGCCTTGCAAAATACCTTTTTCGACCACGGTCCTAGCAGAAGTCTTCACACCCTCCTCATCAAAAGGTGCACTACCTGTCATGGATTTCAGGTGCGGGTTTTCAAAAAGGCTGATGTGCTTTGGCAATACTTGTTTGCCCAAGCTATCCAATAGAAAACTCGAACGGCGATACAGGGCGCCACCAGATACAGCTTGTACCAATCCACCCAATAGACCGGCGGCCAATGGCGCTTCAAAAATCACAGGGCAACGGCGAGTAGTGAGCGATCGCGCCTTCAGGCGTGAAAGCGCTCGCTCTGCAGCGTACTTACCAATCGCTGCTGGATCAGCCAACTCCCCAGGAATACGCGAACTCGAATACCAATCATCTCTTTGCATGAGCGACTTTTTACCGCCCTCATTTGCAATGGGTGCACAGGAAATATAGTGTCGTGAGAATGGGTAGCCGCCCATAAAACCATGGCTTGTTCCCATCATGAAATGTGCATGATGTGCCGATACCGAAGCACCATCACTATTTCGAATTTGCTTGCTCACCGCAAAGGCAGCGCTTTCTGCTGTTCGAGCAATATCGATTGCTGTCGCCGAATCCAAATCCCATGGATGAAATAAATCGAGATCAAGTGGATGCTTTTCAAGCAACGCTTTTTCAGCGGGGCCCGCACAAAGATCCTCTGCAGTATGTTGGGCAATATGAAATGCCGCCTCGACCGTTGCCTTTAAGGATGCTTTGGAGAAATCACTCGTACTCGCATTACCGCGACGATGACCCAAAAAGAGCGTAACACCGACCTGCTTATCAAGGCTTTGTTCAATAGTCTCAACCTCACCTTTGCGAACGGTGACTGAAAGACCTTGACCCTCTGAAATCTCCGCCACAGCATCGGAGGCACCCCGTCTTTTGGCTTCATTGAGCATGAAATCGATGATTTCTTGAAACTGATTTGATGAGTATGTAAACATGCCCTAATAATAGCTAGAATAGAAACATGATGCATACAGAAGCCTGGAAAAGATCCTCTCCCAACGAAATCAAAATTGGCCTGATTTCAATCTCCGATAGAGCGAGCAAGGGTGTTTACATCGATGAAGGTGTTCCCGCCCTGAAATTGTGGCTAGAGACGGCAATTACAGGCCCCTGCGTCTTTCATGAGCGCCTCATTGCTGACGAGCGTGAAATCATTACTGAAACCATCGTGGAACTATCTGATGAGCTAGGCTGCGATTTAATCCTCACTACGGGCGGTACAGGCCCCTCTCTGAGAGATGTGACCCCTGAGGCCACAATGGACGCTGGAACCCGGGAAATGCCCGGATTTGGCGAGCAAATGCGTCAAATCAGCCTACGATTTGTGCCTACTGCGATTTTGTCGCGGCAGACTGCCGTTTTACGAGAGATTGAGGGGCATGCTGCCCTGGTGATCAATTTGCCAGGCCAGCCGAAATCCATTAAGGAGACGCTTGAGGGCTTGAAGGATGGTGAAGGTAAATCGATTGTGCCCGGCATCTTTGCTGCTGTTCCCTACTGCATTGACCTGATTGGCGGCCCTTACATTGAGACCGATGAAGCTATCATCAAAACCTTTAGACCCAAGAGCGCCCTGAAGAAATAACAGCCGAGTCACTCTGGCAGTGGGACGATAAACTTATCACGGTAGTACTTGAGCTCCTCAATGGACTCTTCAATGTCTGCCAAAGCGGTATGGGCCTGCTTTTTAGTAAAACCCTTAACCAGCTCAGGATGCCAGCGTTTACAAAGCTCTTTTAGGGTAGAAACGTCGATATTTCGGTAATGAAAGAAGGCCTCTAGTTTCGGCATGTACTTGGCCATGAAGCGTCGATCTTGACCAATCGTATTGCCGCACATTGGGGCTATTCCTGGCTTGATATATTGCTTAAGAAAAGCAATACATTCAGCTTCAGCAGTGGCTTCATCAGTTATTGAGGTTTTAACCTTATCAATCAGGCCTGAGCGTCCGTGGGTACCTTTATTCCAGGCATCCATGGCATCCAATAAGGCATCGTCTTGATGGACCACCCAAACAGGGGCGGTTGCGATGGTATTGAGGTGCGCATCCGTCACAATCACAGCAATTTCCAAAATACGCTCTTTTTCGGGGTCTAAGCCTGACATCTCCATATCCACCCAAATCAAGTGTTCGTTGGCTGGCGCCGTCTTTGCTGCCGGGGTAACAATTTTTTCACTCATATCTATAATCATCTCATGACATTCACAATTGTTTTTCTAATCGCCTTCATCGCCAGCTTTGGTCTACGCCACTGGTTATCCCAACGCCAAATTCGTCACGTTGCTATTAACCGTGATCGTGTCCCAGCAGAGTTTGCCTCTCAGATCTCTTTGGCAGAGCATCAAAAGGCTGCCGACTACACCATCGCTAAACTCCGTTTAGGCGTTCTAGAGAATGGTGTCAGCGCCATTATTTTGATCGCCTTCACGCTGATGGGTGGGCTACAGATTCTGAATATGGGTCTCTTGCAATTACTCGGTGAAGGTATTGCGCAACAAATTGCCCTACTCTTCTCGATTGTGCTGATCTCTGGAATTATTGACCTACCTTTTTCTTGGTACAAACAGTTTCATCTTGAAGAGCGTTTTGGCTTTAATCGTATGAACACCAAGCTCTTCTTTAGTGATATGTTTAAAGGTCTGGGAGTGGGTGGTGCGATTGGCTTTCCCCTCCTCTGGGTCATCCTCAGTCTCATGGCTCAGGCTGGTGATTTTTGGTGGTTGTGGGCTTGGGGTGTTCTGACCGCATTTAGTCTATTAATGCAGTGGATATTCCCAACCTTTATCGCGCCCATCTTTAATAAGTTCGAAGCGCTAGAAGAAGGTCCCTTGAAGACGCAGATTGAAGCCTTATTAAATCGCTGCGATTTTGCGAGCCAAGGTCTTTTTGTCATGGATGGAAGCAAGCGTAGTGCGCACGGCAATGCATTTTTTGCCGGCATGGGTAAGGCCAAACGTATTGTCTTTTTTGACACCTTAATTGAGAAGCTGAATCCTGGTGAAGTAGAGGCGGTACTTGCTCATGAACTGGGTCATTACAAGTGCAACCATATCCGTAAGCGCTTAATCGTTTCTTTTGGCTTGAGCTTTGTGACACTTGCCCTCTTGGGTTGGGTCAGCACACAGCCCTGGTTCTATAGTGATCTTGGCGTCATGCCGAAT
The DNA here is from genome assembly GCF_013307205.1 of Polynucleobacter arcticus. Lineage (NCBI taxonomy): Bacteria > Pseudomonadati > Pseudomonadota > Betaproteobacteria > Burkholderiales > Burkholderiaceae > Polynucleobacter > Polynucleobacter arcticus. The sequence continues at coordinate 1,601,555 of NZ_CP028940.1, forward strand.
CCCAATGGCTATAACGGTGGCTTAGCTCTAGCACTCTTCTTGTTGGTATCACCAGTATTTAGCTTCTTTCTCACGCCGCTGTCTAGCTTGGCATCGCGTAAACATGAATATGAGGCTGATGGTTTTGCAGCAGATAAATCTTCTGCGACTGACTTGATTACCGCTTTAGTAAAGCTTTACCAGGACAATGCATCCACTTTGACGCCGGATCCAATCTACACCGCTTTTTACAGCTCACATCCGCCAGCTCCATTACGCATCGCTAATCTCAAGCGCTTTAACCAAAGGCACTAGGAGCCAATTAAGTTAATGGAACAATTTCATGCGCTACTGACTGCTTCTTATGGACGACACTATTTAGCGCAGCGCTTAGTTCAAGATGGGCGCGGAAATGAGTCTCCTGCTGGTGAGTTAATTCAGGTGAGCACTCCAGCTAAGCAGCATATTGGTGCCGTGGGTGATCGCATGTTAGTGGAGATGACTTCAAGCGATCAAGCGCGCATTGTTCGTATCGAGCCAAGGGAGAATTTACTTTACCGATCCGATGCTTTCAAAAGCAAATTAATCGCCTCAAATGTCGATCAAATATTAGTCGTACTAGCTACGCAACCCGCTTTCTCGCCAGACCTTTTGGGAAGAGCTGTTGTTGCTGCAGAGACGAATCAAATTGGTTTGCATATCCTATTAAACAAGTGTGACCTCAAAGATAACTTAGAGCACGCTCGTAAAATCATTGCGCCTTATGCTCGTATGGGCTATCCCGTCACTGAGGTCTCCGCGAAGTTTGATGAGGCCTCTATTGCGGCATTACGCCCCGCTATCTGCGGCAAGGTATCTGTTTTTGTTGGGCAATCGGGGATGGGCAAATCGAGTCTGCTGAATGCTTGGGTTCCTAACGCAGCCGCAATTACCCAAGAATATTCAGTTCGCCTAGATACCGGAAAACATACGACGACTGCTTGTCGTTACTTTGAACTACCCGAGGCTTGGGGCAGAGATGCTCATGGTAAATTAGGCGCCTTAATTGACTCTCCGGGCTTTCAGGAGTTTGGTCTAGCGCACATGTCGGTTAGCGAACTAGAGCATGCCTTTAGAGAATTTCATGACTTGTTGGGCAAGTGTCGCTTTCACAATTGTGCACACCAGTCCGAGCCAGATTGTGCAATACGAGCAGCGGTAGATAAAAATGAAATAGCGCCAGAAAGACTGGCGCTATTTAGACAATTGCGCTCTGACTCAAAGACTGCCGATACTCAGATTCAAGGAATCAGCTAAGCCAAAGAGCGATGGTCAGCATTAGCAATAAAGCCATCCAAGCGATAACTAAGCGCCATACCAAGCCGATAGCTGAACGCATCGTGCGTTCAGTTGGCTCAAGACCTACCTCATAAATTACTGGCTCGCCAGCTTCAGCCATCCGCAGAGCTTCATCACTATCAGGCTCGCTCATGGGTTCGCCCAAGCGAACACCCAAGGCACCACTACCCGATGCCAATATGACTGCCGACAAAGAGTCAGACCATTTGCCAGTGAGATGACGCCATGCATAAACTGCGCTTTCAAAGTTGCCCACAATGGCAAAGCCCATCGCAGTGATGCGAGCAGGAATCCAATCTAAGACGTAGAAGAAATGGCGTGCTGCCTCACTTAAATTGACATCACCTTTTTCTGACCAGCGCTGAGCAGCAGTATCAGCCAAGCGATATAACACCACGCCTGCTGGACCGATGGGCATTAAAAACCAAAACAAGACACCAAAAACATGATGGTGGGAGCCGATGATAGCGCGCTCTAGAGCCAAGGAAATTACTTCAGTCTCACTGAGATTAGAGGCGTCTAGCTCTGGGCCATACCACTCCGCCAGGGCTAGTCGAGCCGCAGGCAGATCATGATTTGCGATGGCTTCATGTACGACTGTAAATGAGTGGCTAAATTGGCGAAAGCCAAAGAATAAATAGGCAATGGCAACGTTCCACAAGAAACCAAGGATCGGGTAAGTCACCATACAGGCAACATATAGCGCAAATACTAAGAATGTCGGCAGAATGAAGGCTACCAAACACGCCATACGGGCACCCACAGGACTGGCACCTTGCTCAGTCTTGCCGCCGAATTCACCGGCAACCCAATCTAACCATCGCGCACTCATGCGCGCTATCCAATGAGTAGAAGTTACCGGGCGATATTGCTCGGCAATAAGGGCGAAGAGAATAGAAAAGAAAGTCATACTTTTAATAAATGATAAAGGTTACGCAACATTCCAGCAGTGGCACCCCAGATAAAACGATTTTCATAGGGCATTGAATAAAACTGGCGACTACCTTGATCACTTTGCCAGACTCGCACTTGGTGATTTGCGGGATCCATTAAAAAATGTAAAGGCACCTCAAAAACATCCGCCACTTCAAAAGCGTCTAAGGCATATTCTGCCTGAGGTTTCACCAATCCTACAACTGGCGTCACACTATAGCCCGAAACGGTTAAATACTGGGGCAAGTGGCCAATAATCTCAACACCTTGTTGATTCAAACCAATCTCCTCCTCACTTTCCCGTAAGGCAGTGTGATTGGGATCTGAGTCGCCTGGATCCATCCGCCCTCCCGGAAAGCTAATCTGACCCGCATGATCATGCAAATGATCAGTTCTTTGGGTTAGCAAAACAGAGAGGCCATCATCCTTCAGTAGCAAAGGAATGAGGACAGCAGCGTGAGTCACTTTACCGGCAGCTTGGCGTTTCGAAATGATATCTGTAGCGATGACATGTCGATTCTCATCCGTGATCTCTGGCTGCCAAACCGGGGGGCTCTGAAAACGATCACGTAACTTCAGCGGATCCAATATATAGGCAGCGACTTTTGGCTGGTCAGCACACACCTTATGAATTGGTATTGACTGCGCATCAAAAGCCAAATGTGCGGCAACGCTCAATACCCGGTCTTGAGAATGTGGTTTCTGACTCATATCATTATTTTAGGGCAATAAAAAAGGTGACCTAGGCCACCTTTCTCTTTTGCATTAAAGCAAAGCTTATTCCGCTACTGTCTCAGCAACTACTTTAACTTTACGAGCAGGAAGCTTCTCTTTAATACGTGCAGACTTACCTGAACGATCACGCAAGTAGTACAGCTTTGCACGACGCACGTCACCGCGACGCTTCACTTCAATACTAGCGATCAATGGTGAGTAAGTTTGGAATGTACGCTCTACACCTTCGCCAGAGGAAATCTTGCGAACGATAAAGCTGGAGTTCAATCCGCGATTGCGCTTAGCAATCACAACGCCTTCAAAGGCCTGGATACGCTTACGTGTACCCTCAACTACGCTAACACCAACAACTACTGTGTCGCCAGGAGCAAAACTTGGCAGCACTTTATTGGCCATTAAGCGAGCAATTTCTTCTTGCTCAATTTTTTCGATCAAATTCATTATTCATCCTTAAACATCTTGTCAGCGTTTAATCCCGAGACTTTCATCAACGGACCAGACAGAGGATGTAGTTAAAACCATTTCACTAAATCAAAACACAAACCGTTCAATCAAAACTGTAATCGCTTACAGCGTTCGAAGAAATTGTTCATCTTCTTTACTTAGCAACCCATTAGCTCTTGCTGATTCAATTAAATCAGGTCGAAGCCTTAACGTCAGCTCTAAAGACTTCTGCCGACGCCAATCCGCTATTTTAGCGTGATGTCCGCCTAAAAGCACGTCAGGAACAGATAAATTTTCATATATTTCTGGACGGGTGTAGTGTGGGTAGTCTAAAAGGCCATTTATAAAGCTATCCTGGACAGCCGATTCACCATCTCCAAGAGCTCCCGGAATAAGGCGAATGACCGCATCCATCATGGTCATGGCAGGCAATTCACCGCCAGAAACCACAAAATCACCCATAGAAAGCTGCAAATCCACATTTCTATCGATAAACCGTTGGTCTACCGCCTCATATCGACCGCAAATGAAGGTGATGTTCCCATCATTGAGGATGTCTTTTGCCATCTTTTGGGAAAACACCTCTCCCTGAGGAGCTAAGAGGCAAATTGGGCCGGAAGTGAGGTTTTGAGCACGATGTGCGACCTTAAGCGCAGATATCGTGTCCTCCAATGGTTTTGCCATCATGACCATACCCGGACCGCCGCCATAAGCGCGATCATCTACCGTCTTACGGGGATCGGGGCAGAAATCTCGAGGATTCCAGAGGTTGACAGTAGCAAGACCTTGCTCGCAAGCGCGTCCAGTAACGCCCCATTGCGTTAGTGCAGAGAACATTTCGGGAAAAAGGCTAACTACATCAAATCGCATCATGGGAATAGCACTTCAAAGACTGTTTATTAGGCCAATCATTCGACTACCAATCAGCTTGCCAATCAAGTGTAATTAGCTTGTTAGGTAAGTCAACGCTCTTTACTGCCTCTTTTACAAAAGGCACTAACTGTTTTACTGTTTTTGTTTCAAGGTCGCCAAGAGCAATGACTCCATGAGCACCGTTATCGTTGATATCAATCACCTCTCCTAAACTTTCGCCTTGGAGATTGACTGCTTTGCAGCCAATGAGATCAACCCAGTAATAACTATCGCTCTCTACCTTGGGAAAAACATCGCGACTCACTAGAATGCGAGCACCTTTTAAGGCCTCAGCTTGATCGCGATCGATAATGCCATCTAAGGCAATGAGAACCGTACCGCTATGCATCTTGGCTTGCTTCACTTTATACAGCTTCAGTGAAGCCTGCTCATGAGATACAGCAATAGCCGCACTCCGACGAGGAATGAGAGATAACCACAGTTCTTTGCTAGATAAGAGCGCTACGGGATCGGCAGAATGAGGGCGAACCTTAATCTGACCCTGTAAGCCTTGAGCATCTTGGACGGCGCCAAGCTCAATCAAATCATCCAGGGAAGGTGTAATCATATTGAGGCCACCTCAACTCCCAGGGTGATACTGCAAGACAACTCTGCTACCAAAGACTTCATCGCAAAGAAAAAGTCTTTGGATTTGAAATCTTTAGACAGCAGGATTGTTTTTGATCAAACGAACTACTGTTGGAGAAATCTGTGCGCCAACACCAGTCCAATAAGTCAAACGATCTTGAGCAATACGCATTGCCTGCTCTGTCGCTGCTGCTTGTGGATTGAAGTAACCAATACGCTCGATAAAATTCGAGTCGCGACGGTTGCGCTTGTCAGTAGCCACGATGCTATAAAAAGGGCGCTTCTTAGAACCGCCGCGTGCCAGTCGAATGACGACCATACTTATTCCTTAAAATCTAAAAATGAAAACAGGTTGATTACAACCCAATGAAATTACTGCCAAATCCTGGGCTCCAACTCACCGAGCAAATCAATCAAACAAATGCACGGTATAGCGGAAAACCTCATATTCTAGACGAAAACCCCTACTTGTTCCACCTATTTAACTGCCCCATGTAACTGACTTCAACAGTAGAATGATATACGTTAAATTAAAAAATATTCATTAAAAACAGTCACTTAAAGAAATATGTCGCCTAAAATTCAGATTTTAAGATCGCCCAAAAGTACTTTAAATAGGCTATTTCTGCTTTTTTCTGGTCTGAGTTTGGCTTTTTTGACAGCCTGCGCCAATATTATTCCGCCCTGCACCGCCAAAACTAGCCCGCCCAGCAGTGAATTCCGAAACACCAAGTGGGAGCTAGTGCGCTGGAATCTAGCGCCCAACGCTAGGGGCGAGATACGCGCAAGGCAAGTTCCTCAGGGCGATAACAGCAACCCCATCCAAATTACTTTCGATGCCAACGGTGAACGCGTGAGTGGATCTTCAGGCTGCAATCGCTTTACTGCACGCATTACTGAGGATGCTCGAGGTTTTACCTTAGATCAACTCACTAGCACCAAGATGGCTTGTACTGCGCAGCGTATGGAGCTAGAAAATGACTTCCTGTATGAATTAGCCGATTACCGTACGATTGTGCGTAATGGCGATCAACTATTAATCATTGGCGCTGATCGTGAAGTATTAAGCTTTATGCAAAAAAGTTATTCGCCCAAATAAAATACTCCCACACTTATATACAAATTGATTACCGAAAGTCTGAATGAAAAAATACAAGCTCCTGTTTTGCTCACTCGGATTACTTTTTCCAGGTACAGGCTTCAATTGTTTTTATCTACAAGGATTGAAATCCTTTTGGGGATGGGCGCAACTATTCGCCTTTATTGGCGGCATCGCTGGTTGGGTGATCCTGAAAGACACCCATTTTAATTCTGCGCCAGGTTGGGTTTTAATTACCTTCGGCTTCATCACGCTCGAAGCGAGCTGGTTAACCACGATTGCTTATGGCCTGCGCGCTGATGAAAAATGGGATGCACAATTTAACCCAGGACTTGATCCACAAAGAGCGACTCAATCGAGATGGCCGGTCGTACTCACGGTGATTTTTTCACTCGTATTTGGTGCGGGCTTCATGATGACTTTCCTAGCCATTGCTTTTGAACAGTTCTTCATTTCACAACTGCTAGAGGCAAAAAAGCTATCTCAGTAATGTAGATAGCTTTTTTGCCCTAAATCTACTCCAACTACCCCCCTCAAAAGGGGTAATTTATGACAGCGCTTGAGTCAGCTCAGGCAGGGCCGTATTCAGATCAGCAACTAGTCCATAGTCGGCAACGCCAAAGATCGGGGCCTCAGGATCCTTATTGATCGCCACAATCACTTTTGAATCTTTCATTCCGGCTAAATGCTGAATAGCGCCAGAAATACCCACTGCAATGTAAAGCTGTGGAGCAACGATCTTGCCTGTCTGACCGACTTGATAATCATTCGGCACATACCCAGCATCCACTGCTGCGCGCGAAGCTCCTAGGGCTGCGCCCAATTGATCCGCCAGAGGAGCAATGAGTTCTTGATACTTTTCACCAGAACCTAGTCCGCGCCCTCCAGACACAATAATTTTGGCGGCCGTCAGTTCTGGACGATCCGACTTCGTGAGTTCACGGCCAATAAAAGTAGAGGCGGTTGGGCTAGCCGTCATGACAGCAGGCTGCTTCTCAATGACAGCAGAGCCACCTGTTGCGGCAACAGGATCAAAACCGGTAGTACGCACGGTAATCACTTTTACAGGATCGCTAGATTCGACTGTTGCAATGGCATTGCCCGCATAAATCGGACGCTCAAAAGTCTGTGCATTGAGCACCTTGGTAACGTCAGATAATTGAGCCACATCTAACTTCGCCGCAACACGCGGCAAGGTATTTTTACCGTTTGCTGTCGCGGGCGCAAGAATATGACTGTAGTTATTTGCAAGTGCCAAAATTTGTGCAGCTAAAGGCTCCGCGAGTTGATCAGCCAAGCTCAGATCATCAACAAGAATGACTTTTCTGACGCCCATTACTTGACTTGCTGCTGATGCAACAGCATCTACAGTACTTCCAGCAATCAGCACATCAACCTCTGGAGCGCACTGTAGAGCTGCAGCGATAGCATTCAGCGTAGCTGCTTTAAGAGAAACATTGTCATGTTCGGCAATAACGAGTGCGGCCATTTAAATCACCTTCGCTTCATTTTTTAATTTATCCACTAAGGCGGCTACATCTGCAACGATGATGCCAGCGCTTCGCTTAGGAGGCTCTTCCACTTTAATCGTCTTTAATCTTGGTGAAATATCCACACCAAGATCTTCAGGCTTAATGATCTCAAGCGTCTTTTTCTTCGCCTTCATAATGTTGGGAAGCGTCACGTAGCGAGGTTCATTTAAACGCAGGTCTGTTGTCACAACCGCTGGTAGGCTAAGAGAGATGGTTTCAAGACCACCGTCTACTTCACGAGTAACATTGAGCTTACAATCAGCAACGACAACTTTAGATGCAAAAGTAGCCTGCGGAATATCCATTAGACTCGCTAACATTTGGCCAGTTTGGTTGCTATCGTCATCAATTGCTTGCTTCCCCAAAATGACGATTTGGGCCTGCTCTTTTTGGCAAATTGCTTGCAGAATTTTTGCTACAGCTAAAGGCTGTAAATCACTATCTGCCTCTACCAAGATAGCGCGATCAGCCCCAATTGCTAAAGCAGTGCGCAACGTTTCTTGGCACTGGGTAGGACCAGCGGAAACTACCACTATCTCGCTAGCTACACCAGCCTCTTTTAGTCGCACAGCTTCTTCAACAGCGATTTCATCAAAAGGATTCATGCTCATTTTGACATTCGCTAAATCTACACCAGACTGGTCTGATTTCACTCGAATTTTGACGTTGTAATCAACAACACGTTTTACTGCCACCAAGATTTTCATTCTTAATTCTCAATTATTTGAAGTAAACACCGTATTTTATCTTCCTATTGCCATGCAATATGAAAGATCAATCACCCCTTGATTCTGAGCCTACAGATCAGCGAGCGCCTTGACGTGCGCCACCACGCTGCGGCCCAAAGCAGAAAGGTTATAGCCGCCCTCAAGACAGCTGACGATACGACCTTGGGCATATTGGTTTGCAACACCCTTAAGCTGCTTGGTAATCCAAGCATAGTCATCTTCAACTAAACCCATTTGCCCCAAATCATCTTCACGATGAGCATCAAATCCTGCAGAGATAATGATGAGCTCCGGCTCAAAATCTCGTAAGCGTGGTAACCATTGCTCCTCAACGATGGAGCGCACTACATCTCCACGTGTCGACGCAGGAAGCGGTACGTTCACCATATTATTTGCTCTATCTAAGCCGCTGTATGGATAAAACGGATGCTGAAAGAAGCTACACATGAGCACATTCGGATCGTTCAAGAATGCAGCTTCAGTCCCATTGCCATGATGAACATCAAAGTCAACGATAGCCACACGCTCAATCCCATAAGCATCCATTGCATACCGTGCTGCTATCGCGACGCTATCAAAGACACAAAATCCCATTGAGCGAGTTGGTTCCGCATGATGTCCGGGGGGGCGAACAGCACAAAATACATTCTCAACCTCGCCCTTCATGACTGCATCAACGCCAGCTATGGCAGCGCCTGCTGCGCGTAGAGCAGCGCTCCAGGTGTGGGGGTTCATGATGGTGTCACCATCCAGCATGAAGTAGCCGCTTGCTGGTGAGCACTCTTTGACAAAGGCAATATGATCAGGGCTATGCACCAACTCCAGTTGCTCCTCGGTTGCCAGGGGCGCATCTAGATGCTGCAAAAAGCGGTCAACGCCACTCCGAATTAACTGATCATTGATAGCCTGAATGCGCTCTGGGCACTCGGGATGGTGGCTACCCATCTCATGTTTTAGAAAATCCGGATGAGTTATGTATCCTGTTGTCATTACTAGAAATCCTTAATAGCAAAACGATCATTTTTATAATTCATAAAAACCTATTTACATCCTAAAAATCCATTTTTCAATCTATGAATTTTCGCGTCTCCCACCTCACCTCTACAGTACTCTTGGCCCTGCTCTTGAGTGCCTGCTCGAGCACCACCACCCAACAAGTGAGCCCTAAGGAGACTATCGTAAACCAGTCTGAGGATGTCGCCACAGAAGTCCGTTTTAGCCAAAATCTCAACCAATTGATTAGCCAAATCGCTCAAACCCAAGGCATCCCTCAGGCAAGCCTTGAATCAGGCTTTTCCGATGCTAAAACAATTCCATCTATTCGGAAATTGGTTTTACCCCCCTCGGGTAGCTTTAAGAAGAATTGGGTCGCCTATCGCAAGCGCTTTATTGAGCCGATTCGACTCAAGGCTGGCAAGGCTTTTTGGGAGCAAAACCAGGCCTTCCTTAGCAAAGTTGAGCAAGAGTCCGGGGTTCCGGCCGAAGTGATCGTTGCGATCATTGGGATTGAAACCATCTATGGGCGCCAGACTGGGACTTTTCGGGTCAAGGATGTGCTCTCAACGCTTGCCTTTAGCTACCCAGACACGCCCAATAAAGCGAGTCGCGAACAGCTCTTTAAAGATCAATTACAGGAGTTAATCCTCTTGTGCTGGACTGAGGGTGGCGGGAACTTGCCAGCCAACAATACAAGCCAAGGCTTGAACCCAGCACGCTTTAATGCCTGCCTCAATCAAACTAGCTCTTACGCTGGTGCTATTGGACTGCCGCAGTTTATGCCTGGCAGTATTCGTAACTTCGGAGTGGATGGGGATGGAGATGGTCGCATCGACCTGAGGCTAAGCCCTAAAGATGCCATCGCTAGCGTTGCAAACTTTATGAGAAAGCATGGTTGGCAACCGGGAATGCCGATTTACTTCCCTGTACAGGAATCAGGTGTAAGTGAGGCAAGGCTACTTGCTGATGGCGAACCTCAACTGAAATACACCATTGCGGAGCTGATCGGAAAAGGTATTTTGACGAAAGAACAAGGTGACCTTCAAGCGGGCGGGGTTGAGCTACAAAGTAAAGCGCTGATCATTGATCTTCCTTATCCAGATAAAGATGGTAACGATCAGGTGCGCTATGCAGTAGGTCTAAACAACTTCCTTGCGATTGTGCAATACAACCGTAGCTATTTTTATGCGCAAAGCGTTGCAGAATTTGCTGAAGCTCTGGGATATAAGAATCAAAGCGTAGTGCCGGCCACCCCAATGAAAGCAAATGTCAAAGAACCGAAATCAGTTCAACCCACTAAAGCAAAACCCAAGAAGGCTGCTAGCAAGAAAAAGGTAAAGCAGACTTAATTACGCCAGCCTGCATGTCTCACGCCGGGAAAACTCCAGTAGAGAGATAGCGGTCACCACGGTCACATACGATAAAGACAATAGTGGCATTTTCTACCTGACGAGCAATTCGCAAGGCAACCACCAAAGCACCGCCTGCTGAAATACCACAGAAGATGCCCTCTTCAGCCGCAAGGCGACGAGCCATCTCTTCGGCATCTGCTTGGCTTACATACTCAATATGGTCAACCCTATCGCCCTGATAGATCTTTGGTAAATACTGAGGGGCCCATTTACGAATACCCGGAATCTGCGAACCTTCTTCGGGTTGTGCACCGATGATCTGAATATGGGGATTCATGGACTTTAAAAAAGTAGAGACTCCCGTAATCGTCCCGGTGGTACCCATCGATGAAACGAAATGTGTCACCTGTCCATCAGTATCACGCCAGATTTCTGGTCCAGTAGTTTCAATATGAGCGCGTGGATTATCAGGATTGGCAAATTGATCAAGCAGTCTTCCACGACCCTCTTTTTGTAACTGCAGCGCATAGTCACGCGCAAACTCCATACCGCCTGAAGCTGCTGTCAGAATCAGTTCTGCGCCATAAGCAGCCATACTTTGCCTACGTTCAATACTTTGATTTTCCGGCATCACTAAAACCATCTTGTAACCCAACATGGCAGCAGCCATCGCCAATGCAATGCCCGTATTGCCACTAGTCGCCTCAATAAGTGTATCGCCAGGTTGAATCTCACCGCGCTCTTGGGCGCGCACAATCATCGACAGCGCAGGTCGGTCTTTGACCGACCCCGCTGGGTTATTACCTTCTAACTTTCCTAAGATCAGATTATTTTTAGAGTCGTTTTCAGCGCCAGGAATGCGTTGCAATCGAACCAGGGGTGTATTACCCACAGTCTGTGAAATAGTTAAGTAGGAAGGTGTGCTCATCAAACTATTTTAGCCATAAGCCACGCTAGATGTAAAAGGGCTTAATTTCGGCGATTGGGCGTCGAACGCTCCGGATTAGAGCGAGAGTTACCTTGACTACGTGAACCGCGTCTACTGCCAGCGGAACTCTCCTTATTGGTACGGCCATGCGGCTCGCGAAAGGAACTGGGTGCCTCAATCGTTAAACCGTTATCCACCATTTTTTCCACGGATTTCATGCCAATACCGCGAACGCGCTTTTGTAAGTCATTCGCATCCTGAAAATGCCCTCCATCCAAGCGCTCGGCAATAATCGTCTTTGCCTTAGATGGCCCAATGCCTTTAATACTCTCTAGCTCAGATTGAGTAGCAGTATTGACATTAATTGGGGAGGCAGCCGCTAAGCCCGAGACAGCTATAAATGCAGAAAATACTAAAGCCTTTAATAATTGATTCATTCGATCTCCATCAGTTAATAAAAAAATCCACTGACAACAAATGCCAGTGGATTAGTTACAACGAATAGAAATCCAGTCTGTTGACTGTTTTTAACTTCTTACAGCGGACTTGCCAAGAAATCTGCATTAGCTGATAGCCAAGCGATATAACGACTGACACCCTGCTCTACATTAAGGAAGGGCTCTTTATAACCAGCAGCGCGCAGTTTTGTTAAATCGGCCTGAGTAAAGCACTGGTACTTTCCTTTAAGCGCATCTGGGAATGGGATGTACTCAATTGCCTTTTCCTTAACCAATTCTTCTAAGCTTGCAGGGTTAGCCTGATCACTCTTACGCATGGCATTGGCTACTGCATGGGCTACATCATTAAATGGTTGTGCAAGACCACTGCCCAAATTGAAGATGCCGCTAATTTCTGGGTGATCCAAAAAATAGAGATTTACTTTCACTACGTCTTCAACTGAGACGAAGTCACGGCTTTGTTCGCCAGCACCATAACCACCATACTCACCAAAGAGCTTTACTTTGCCATTGGCCTTGTATTGATGGTATTGGTGAAAGGCCACTGAGGCCATACGACCTTTGTGTGATTCACGCGGACCATACACATTGAAATATCGAAAACCCACTACTTGGGCTGCATTTGCTTTTTCAGCAAATCGCTTACGCATCACTTGATCAAATAAGAACTTCGAATAGCCATAAATATTTAACGGCTTCTCGTGCTCGCGACTTTCTATAAATACCTCAGAGCCGCCATAGGTTGCTGCAGAGGATGCATACAGTAACTGCACTTTTTGCTCAGTGCAGATATCCAATAAATCCATGGTGTAGCGAAAATTATTCGCCATCATGAAAATGCCATCCGTTTCCATTGTGTCGGAACAGGCCCCCTCATGAAACACCGCCTTAACCTTGCCAAAACGACCACTTCTGAATGCCTCTAGAAACTCATCTTTATCCAGATAATCAATGATGTCTAAGTCGGCTAGGTTGCGATACTTATCTGCAGGACGCAAATCATCCACAGCAATGATATTTTTCTCACCACGCGCATTGAGCGCTTGCACAATGTTGGCGCCAATAAATCCTGCCGCGCCCGTCACGATAATTGTCATTGCAACTCCTCAGAAGTAACGGTGGCTGTTCCCAATTTACCCACCACGATGCCGCCGGCACGGTTAGCTAAAGCCATTGCTTTTTCTAGCGGCCACCCGGCTGCCAATGCGACAGCGAGAGTACCAATCACCGTATCACCTGCGCCTGATACATCAAACACTTCTCGTGCCTGGGCTTTTACATGACTCACACCCGAGTCAGTAAACAAACTCATGCCTTCTTCAGAGCGAGTAAGTAGCAGCGCCTCGAGGTTTAAGGATTTTCTAAGATCTTGCGCCCTCTTTGTGAGATCTTCTTCACTTGTCCACTGTCCCACAACCTGGCGTAGTTCACTTCGATTCGGGGTCAGTACAGTAGCACCACGATATTTGAGGTAGTCGTCGCCCTTTGGATCGACTAAGATCATTTTCTTTTGAGCTCTAGCCTGCTCAATCATTAGAGCCACTTGACCTAAGGCACCTTTGCCATAGTCAGACAAAATAACTACGTCAGCATCACTTATGAGCTTTTCATAACGCTCTAACTTATGCGCTAAAGCTGACTCACTAGGTGCCTCTTCAAAGTCTAAACGAATCAATTGCTGCTGCCTTGCAATCACTCGTAATTTCACAATAGTAGGTACTTTCGCATCTACCTCCAGCTGACTATCGACGTCACTGGACTTCAGTAGATCAGAAACTCGATGGCCTGCTTCATCATCACCAATCACACCCAAGATCGTCGTTTTTGCACCTAGGGCGGCTACGTTACGAGCCACGTTAGCAGCACCACCTAAACGCTCATCAATCTTACTTACCTGAACCACTGGAACGGGAGCCTCAGGAGAAATACGATTTGTATCACCAAACCAATAGCGATCGAGCATGACATCACCCACCACTAATAGACGGGCTTTAGAAAATTGTTCTCGGTTCGCTTTTTCCACGATATTACTAATCTCTCTAATTTCTCTAATGGTTCTTTTGTACTAATGAATTAATTATGACGGCCAATACCTTGGTACTCAATACCTAATTCTTGCATAGCTTGAGGCTCATATAGGTTGCGGCCATCAAAAATAATCGGGGTTTTGAGCTTAGCCTTCAGAAGATCAAAATCTGGACTACGGAAGGCTTTCCACTCGGTCACGATTACGAGAGCATCGCAGCCATCGACTGCCGCCATGGGATCATCCACCAAGCTCACTTTTTTTAGACCTTCGGGATTGCCTTTAAAGTCTGCATCAAAGCAATGCTGAGCCTCAGGCATTGCCACAGGATCATGGGCCACAATTTGGGCGCCACGCTTAATCAGCTCCTGAATAATCACACGACTAGGTGCTTCACGCATATCGTCTGTATTGGGCTTAAATGCTAAACCCCATAATGCGAACTTCTTCCCTGATAGGTCCTTGCCAAAGCGTTTTTCAATTTTCTCAACCAAGATATATTTTTGGGCTTCATTGACAGCCTCTACAGCATCCAAAATCTTGAGATCACGACCATGCTCAATTGCAGTCTTGGATAAAGCTGAAACATCTTTCGGAAAGCAAGATCCACCGTAACCCGTACCAGAGTACAAAAAGCCATAACCAATGCGGGAATCTGACCCAATGCCTTGCCGCACCGCTTCAATATCAGCACCCACTAAGTCGGCTAGATTGGCCAACTCGTTCATAAACGAGATACGAGTTGCTAACATAGCATTGGCTGCGTATTTGGTGAGCTCTGCACTCCTCACATCCATGTAATAGGTACGCTCATGGTGGCGATTAAACGGGGCATAGAGTTTGCGCATTTGCTCTTTAGCGCGCATACCAGCTGGTGTAGTTTGCGTGCCGATCACAATGCGATCTGGACGCATAAAGTCTTCAACTGCAGCACCCTCTTTAAGGAACTCTGGATTAGATACTACAGAGCACAACTCCGGTGAGAGTCCTCTTTTATTCAGCTCTTCAGTAATCGCTGCAGAAACCTTGTCGGCGGTACCTACTGGCACAGTAGATTTATCAACGATCACTTTAGGGGTAATCATATGAAGGCCGATATTACGAGCTGCTGCCACAACATACTGTAGATCAGCTGAGCCATCTTCATCTGGAGGGGTACCAACAGCAATAAATTGAATATCGCCATGTGCAACAGAGGCAGCAATATCCGTTGAGAATTGAAGTCTGCCAGCAGCGCGATTGCGCTCAATCATCTCTTTGAGCCCTGGCTCATAAATCGGTACGCCACCAGAGTTCAAAATCGCAATCTTTTTAGGGTCCACGTCAACGCAAAAGACATTGTTACCTTGTTCCGCTAAGCAAGCGCCAGTAACGAGACCTACGTACCCACTGCCAATGATCGTAACTTTCAAGGTATCTCCAAATATCTATTTGTTTCAATTCCATCATTAAAAAACTATTTGATGACGGTTTAGTTAATCTACATCGATGGGCCGCTAGACACAGAACCTTCACTACGCCTTGGGGAATAAGCCTCCCAATGATTACAACCAGGACACTGCCAATAAAAGCGTCTTGCACGGAAACCACAATTGCCGCAGGTATACCGAGCCAAACTCGTAGTTCGCTGCTTTAACAAACTAAGAGTCGCTTGAAGATCAGAAACTCTCTCTGGCGTCCCATTACTCTCCGCTAAAGCCAAACGGGTCTCTGCCAGTTTCGAGAGTGCGCTCAAGCTTGGCGAATGCTGCATCACTTCCACCAACATCACTTCAGCAGCTTGAGCACCCCGAATTTGGGTCATGTGCTTTTGCACGATATCTAACAACTCACCAGAAGCCTGGGTTTTTAATAACTCACAAAGTGCACTTAGACCTTCATCCGCTTTATTTAGTACAGTGTGTGCCGCCATCCAACGATCTGCAAGTAGGTGCATATAAGCGGGATGCGTCTTGGCAATCATCGCCCATACCTCAATTGCCTGGGCCGGGCGATCCATAGCAATCAAATAATCGCCCTGCAAAATGAGTGCACGTGCATGATGGGGGACCGCTTGTAATGCTAATTGAACTGATTGCTCGACCTCTGGCAAGTCCTTACGACGCAATGCTTCTTGGCCAATCTCACAATGAAACTGTGCAATCTCCGTATGATGAGACTTGCCTTGCAGGCCCTCGAGCTCGCTAGCGGCAATGATGGCTTTTTTCCAGTCTCGCTCAATCTGGTACATCTCCAGTAGACTCTCTTTCGCTGGAGCGGCGAACTTTCCTACACCCACTCGATTTAATGATGCTTCAGCCCGATCCAATAAGCCAGCGCGTAGAAAATCACGACCCAATTCATAGGCGGCATGGTCGCGATCACGTGGTTTTAGATCATCACGATTCGCTAAATGTTGGTGAACTCGAATCGCGCGCTCAGTTTCACCACGGCGACGGAATAAACTACCCAAAGCAAAGTGCAGCTCAATAGTCTCAGGATCAAGCTGAGCAATTTTGACTAAAGTTTCAATTGCCTGATCTGGCTGTTCATTTAACAAAAGGCTTAAGCCTTTAAAGGTGGAGCGCTGCTGACGCATGCGCTCGCGCTCATCCATGCGATTCTCAAGACGTAAATCCCAACGCGAGGCCAACCAGCCGATACCAAACATCACCGGCAATAACAGTAACCAGGAGGTTGCAATCTGAATCATGATCTGCAGAACTTAAATAAAAAAATGGTCCGAATGGACCACTGGATATGCGCTAGATAACTAGGCACCAGAACCCTCTTTAGGGCTCACCTGCTTTAACGGCTTGTAATCAACCCGCTCACGTAATTCTTTACCAGGCTTGAAATGGGGCACCCGTTTTTCTGGGATCAATACTTTCTCACCAGATTTTGGGTTACGACCAGCACGCGCAGGACGATGATGCAAAACAAAGCTTCCAACACCACGCAACTCAATCCGCTTGCCTTCGGCTAAAGCATGAGTCATGGTGTCTAGCAATGTCTTTACCGCTAACTCTACATCTCGAGGCAGCAGCTGCGGAAACTGTTCCGCCAAGCTCTCCACGAGTTCGGAGCGAGTAATTGCTTGTTGCTCTTGATCTGACATGATCTATCAATTAATAAGCGCCGCCCTCCTGGTGGAGAGCGGCGATATTCATTTAGCCTTGATTGTCCATCTTCGCTTTTAACAAAGCACCCAAGTTGGTTGTGCCAGACTGCGCATCACCTTGGAGCTTGCTCATAGCATCTTGTTGATCAGAGCTGTCTTTAGCTTTGATTGAGAGATTAATGACGCGTGACTTACGATCAATATTAATGATCATTGCAGTAACGCTGTCGCCTTCTTTCAATACATTGCGTGCATCTTCAACGCGATCAGTTGAGATCTCAGAAGCACGTAAATAAGCTTCAACTTCATCTGCCAAGTGAATGGTTGCACCTTTTGCATCAACCGCTTTCACAGTTCCAGTTACAAGGCTACCCTTGTCGCTAACAGATGTGTAGTTATTGAACGGATCACCAGACAATTGCTTAATACCGAGAGAGATACGCTCTTTCTCAACATCAATGGCCAATACAGTGGCTTCAACTTCGTCGCCCTTTTTGAATCTCTTAACCGCTTCTTCGCCTGGCTCATTCCATGAAAGGTCTGAGAGGTGAACTAAACCGTCGATGCCGCCAGGCAAACCAATGAACACGCCAAAGTCAGTAATAGACTTAATTGCGCCAGTCAGCTTGTCGCCTTTTTGTTGGCCACGTGAGAACTCTTCCCATGGATTTGCTTTGCACTGCTTGATGCCCAAGCTGATACGACGCTTGTCTTCATCAATATCCAGAACCATCACTTCAACTTCGGTTCCTAATGCAGTGGCTTTACTTGGAGCAACGTTCTTATTAGTCCAATCCATTTCAGAAACGTGTACCAAACCTTCGATACCGGATTCGATTTCTACGAATGCACCGTAGTCAGTCAAGTTGGTTACTTTGCCGAATAAACGGGTGTTTGGTGGGTAACGACGAGCGATACCGACCCATGGATCATCACCAAGCTGTTTCACACCGAGTGAAACACGATTCTTCTCTTGATCGAACTTCAAAATCTTCGCAGTCACTTCTTGACCAACAGTCAACATCTCGCTTGGGTGACGCACGCGACGCCATGCCAAATCGGTAATGTGCAAGAGACCATCGATACCACCGAGATCCACGAACGCGCCGTAGTCAGTGATGTTCTTAACGATACCTTGAACAACGCTACCTTCTTTGAGGTTAGACATCAACTTCGCGCGCTCTTCACCTTGGCTAGCTTCAACCACTGCACGACGTGATAACACGACGTTGTTACGCTTGCGGTCAAGCTTGATAACCTTAAACTCCATCGTCTTACCTTCGTAAGGGCTGGTGTCTTTGATTGGGCGTGTATCAACGAGTGATCCAGGCAAGAATGCGCGGATACCGTTCACCATCACTGTCAAGCCGCCTTTAACCTTACCGGTAACAGTACCAGTAACGATTTCAGCTTGCTCAAGCGCTTTTTCCAAATTCATCCATGATGCCAAGCGTTTTGCTTTGTCACGGGAAAGGATTGTGTCGCCATAGCCGTTCTCAAGAGCGTCAATAGCAACAGAAACGAAATCACCGGGAGCTACTTCAATCTCGCCAGCGTCGTTATGGAATTCTTCAACAGGAATAAACGCTTCGGATTTCAATCCAGCGTTAACAACGACGAAGTTATGGTCGATGCGAAGGACTTCAGCCGAAATAACTTGGCCGGTCTTCATATTCGATCGGGTTAATGATTCTTCAAATAGTTCTGCAAATGATTCAGACATTTATATATTCACTTTGTGCCGCCAGAAGGCCTGACGGGTTAGGTTAAAAAAGCCCAAAGAAACACGCTAAATTAGATGATCGCGTTGTAGAGTTTCTTAAGACGCCAAAACAACTTCTACTACTTAATACTTACTACTTTTTTACTACCCACCTAAAAACGAAGCCACTTTTGATTGATACCAATCTAAAACCGTCTTAACTGCTTGATCTACCGATAATTCCGATGTATCTAGCAATTTGGCGCCGTCTGCAAGTAACAAGGGCGCAGTGCCTCGACTACTATCCCTGGCATCACGCTCCTGCAAATCTTGTAGCAAGTACTCAAGTTTAGCAGGAATTCCCTTAGCTATCAATTGCTTATACCGACGTTCTGCTCTCGCCTTGGCTGTTGCCGTCAAAAAAACCTTGAGCGCCGCATCCGGAAATATCACGCTAGCCATGTCTCTTCCATCAGCAACAAGGCCTGGAAAAACCCTAAAACCATGTTGAACTCCCACCAAAGCCTGCCGAACCTCCGGATGAACCGCTATTGCAGAGGCGCGCAGGCCAATACTTTCGGCTCGGATCGCTTCAGTGACGTTTTCAGAATTGAGCAGAATTTGGCCATTTTTGAAGGAAATCACCAGGTTTTTGGCCAAAATACCCAGTTCTAAGCCATTTTTGGGATCAATGGCTGCTTTTTGACTTCCCAAGGCAACTAAGCGGTAGAGAGCCCCACTATCCAAGTAATGAAAACCCAGCTTTTCGGCCACCAAAGAAGCAACTGTTCCTTTGCCGGAGGCGGTAGGTCCATCAATGGCAATGACTGGGGGCAAATTCATCAAAACGGACTTTTAGGAAACGATCTTTGCAAATTCCGCAAAGTAGCTTGGGAAAGTTTTGGCTACACAGTCAGGATCATTGATCTGTAGGGCATGAGGACCAAAAGCGGCTAATGAGAAACACATCGCCATGCGGTGGTCATCGTAAGTGTCAATGCCATCGGCAGGAGACTGCCAGTCGGAAAGAGATGGGGGCGCTTGCACTACGATGTAATCAGTACCCTCTTCAACAATAGCGCCTACTTTTTTTAACTCTTTAGCCATTGCAGCAATACGGTCCGTCTCTTTAACGCGCCAACTGGCAATATTGTTCAAGCGGGTTGGCCCCTCAGCAAACAAGGCAGCAACAGCCAGCGTCATGGCTGCATCTGGAATCTCTGTGCAATCGATCGTAATACCATTGAGCTTGCCATTGGCGCTCTTCACGCCAGCAACTTCAATCCAATCCTCACCAGAAGCAATCTTTGCACCCATGAGCGCCAATGCGTCCGCAAAAGCTACATCACCCTGAATGCTCTCGCTGCCAACACCAAGAACACGGACCGGACCACCACCAATTGCGCCAAGTGCTAAAAAATAGGATGCAGAGGATGCGTCACCCTCAACTGATAACACGCCAGGACTTTGATACACCGCATCAGTAGTTTTAGCAGGAATAACAAATGACTGCACATCAGGGCAAGCAACTTTCACACCAAAGCGTGCCATTAACTTCAGTGTAATGTCGATATAGGGGCGAGAAATCAACTCGCCAATCACCTCAATCTTGACCGGATCTTTTGCCACTAAAGGCAAAGCCATCAACAAGGCTGTCAAGAATTGACTAGAGACATCGCCACGTACCTTCACTACATCGTTGATCTCAATATTCGCTGCAACAATCTTGATCGGAGGATAGCCTTCCTGTAATTCGTAATCAATCTCTGCGCCCACTTGACGCAACCCATCCACCAGATCACGAATGGGCCGCTCATGCATACGCGGTACACCAGATAGACGGTAGTTACCACCCTGCATTGCAAGCGCTGCTGTCAATGGACGAATCGCCGTACCGGCATTACCCATAAAGAGATCAGCATCCAGCACAGGAAATTTACCGCCACAACCCTCTACCACGCAGACATTGCCAGTTTGATCGGTTACCCGCAAGCCAAGCTGGCGCAAAGCATTACGCATGACCTGCGTATCGTCTGCATCAAGCAAATTTTTAAGAGTAGTCGTACCGGATGAAAGTGCCGCTAATAACAGTACGCGATTAGAAATACTTTTTGATCCCGGCAACACAATCGAGCCTTGCGCTTGCTTGAACGGGCCCACTTTGATATCAGGCAATCCAGCCATCAGATTACGTCCAAGTCTTGACGTGCTTTACTCGCCTTATTGAATAACTTCTCCAGACCAGTGCCATCATTTTCAGCAATGAGTTTGCGCATATGGTTCACGATCAGCAAATATTGATCGAGTTCTTTTAAAACTGCAGTGCGATTGCCCAGACAAATATCGCGCCACATCTCTGGACTGGAAGCAGCGATACGCGTGAAATCTTTAAATCCTGCGCCCACATGACTCAATTTCTGATCTGCATCTTCCGAGTTGACTACGCTAGCCATTAAGGCATAAGACAGAATATGCGGCAAATGAGAGACTGCTGCGTAGATTGCATCGTGTTGCACATTGGAGATCTTTTTTACAACGGCACCAGTAGATTGCCAAAATCCCTCGATTAAATCAGTATCTTGTGGAGAGTTTTCCTGCAAAGGGCAAAGAATCGTTTGCTTACCCTGGAAGAGATCCGCTTTAGCAGCGCTAGCGCCGTGTTGTGCGCCGCCAGCAATCGGATGGGCAGGTACAAACTGACAAGCTTTCTTACCCAAGACTTCCTTGGCTGCCAAAATAACATCGCCTTTAGTGCTACCAGCATCAGTCAAAATAGTGCGGGGCTCGAGATTGGGCTCAATTAGCTCAAAGGCAGCTCGCATCTGGGCAACCGGAATACAAAGAACTATCACATCGGACTGCTTAGTCGCCTCAACCAAATCGACTACAGCATCGATCGCACCCATTCTCAGTGCTTGATCTAGATTTTCAGGGCTACGGCCAACGCCCAATACTGTATTCACTACGCCTGCTTTTTTTAGTGCCAGACCTAAGGAAGCGCCAATCAGACCGACACCAACAATAGTGACGGTGCCGTAATTACTAGATGGATTCATGATGGCCATTGGTATATTGAATTTTTCTATCGACCAATGAATTACTGCTGCGCCAAAATATCTTTGAGGGCGCTGATGAAGGCGGCATTCTCTTCGGGCAAGCCAATCGAGATACGCAACCATTGTGGCAAACCGTAATTACCAACTGGGCGAACGATAATGCCGCGCTTGAGAAGCTCCAGGTTGATACGAGCACCAGCACCATCATCTTCACCCACTTTCACCAGCACAAAGTTGCCAGCAGAAGGAAGATAAGTCAGTCCGAGCTCATCAAAAGCCTGAGTTAGCTGAGTAAGTCCAGTACGGTTTAATTCAAAACCTTGCTGCAAAAAAGCAGAATCTTGAAAGGCGGCAATGGCTGCAGCTTGTGCAAGACTATTGACGTTAAATGGTTGGCGAATGCGATTGAGCAAATCCGTCAAGGCGGGTTGAGCCACACCATACCCGATCCGCAGACCCGCCAAACCATATGCTTTAGAAAAGCTGCGGGACAAAATCATATTGGGAAAACGCTTCACCCAAGCAATCGCGTCATAACGTTGATCTGGGGCGAGATATTCGTTATAGGCCTCGTCCAATACCACCACCACATGCGATGGCACTGCAATCAAAAATTCCTCTATCTCTTTTGCTGTCAAGTAACTACCAGTAGGATTATTCGGGTTAGCAACAAAGACAAGCTTTGCCTTATCGCCAGAAGCCCTAACAGCCTGCAGCATGGATGGCAAATCATGACCATACATTTTGGTGGCGGCCACTTCAACCGCCTTAGCACCAACAGCCTGAGTAGCTAACGGATAAACAGCAAACGCATGTTTAGAAAAGATGACTTCGTCGCCAGCTTGGGCTACTGCACGGGCAGCCAACTCTAAAATATCGTTACTGCCATTACCCAAGGTGATCCAATCTGCTGGAACCCCTAAACGTGACGCTAAAACGTGCTTCAACTCAAAACCATTGGAGTCGGGATAGCGGCCTAAATCCGAAGCTGCTTTGAGCATCGCATCTTGAGCTGACTTTGGCATACCTAATGGATTTTCATTAGAAGCTAGCTTCACAATCTTGCTTTCATCTAGGCCATATTCCCGGGCCACCTCACTAATAGGTCGACCACCGACATAGGGTGCTATGGCATGAATATGCTTTAAACCGATATTGGATTTAGATGTCATGCTGAATGAGGGTATGAACCAAGATTTTTATAAAAGGCAGCTGCAGCTTTTAACTCTGTCAATGCCTTAGCTACTTTTGCATCTTCGGCATGGCCGGCAACATCGATAAAGAAGTGGTATTCCCAAGCACCCTTACGTGCAGGGCGAGACTCAAAGCGATTCATTGAAACGCCATGCTTAGCCAAGGGCTCCAGTAGTCGATGTACTGCGCCTGGTTGGTTATCTACCGACAACACTAGGGAAGTTTGATCTGCGCCAGTGGGCTGACACTCATAAGCGCCAACCACTACAAAACGTGTACGGTTATGAGGATCGTCTTGTACCTGTGCCGCAACTGCTTGAAGGCTATAAGCCTCCTGAGCAGGGTCGCCTGCAATCGCTGCCAGCGTTGGATCCAGGGATGCCATACGAGCGGCTTCAGCATTACTGCTCACTGCTTGACGCTTCAATTGCGGAGCATGTACGCTCAACCATTGCTGGCATTGCGCCAAAGCCTGGGCATGAGCACAAACTGTAGTCACACCATCAAGCTTGCCACTCTTGGTTAAAAGATGGTGACGAATCGGTAGTACTACTTCGCCACTAATACGCATTGGAGAATCTAGAAGCAGGTCTAGGGTACGGGAGATGGCACCCTCACTTGAATTTTCTACGGGCACGACACCAAATTGCGCCGCACCTTTCTCTACTGCCTTAAATACTTCATCAAGACTATTACAAGGCAGGCCTGCTATCGAGTGACCAAAATAAATTTGCGCAGCTTGCTCTGAAAATGTTCCTACTGGTCCAAGATAAGCAATCGTCTGGCGAGCTTCAAGCGCCCTACAAGCTGACATGACTTCGCGCCAAATTGCCGCAATGCCATCTGACAACAACGGACCTTTGCTAAGTCCTTGCAGACGTGCAATCACTTGACGCTCACGCTCCGGCCTAAAGACTGGTGATGAAAAATCACCTTTAATATGACCAACCTCTTGTGCAGCTTTTGCCCGCTGAGTCAGCAAATCTAAAATTTTGGCATCTAGAGCGTCAATCTTGTCGCGTATTGGCGCTAGACGTTGCTCTTCATTACCTTGATCTTTGGAGCTCATTAGGCACGCCTTTCAAAATCACGCATAAATTCCACCAAAGCTTGAACGCCCTCAAGCGGCATGGCGTTGTACATGCTCGCACGCATACCGCCCGCAGCTTTATGGCCACGCAATGCCGCTAAGCCAGCAGCATTCGATTGCGCCAAAAACGCTGCATTCAGATTCTCGTCTTTTAGGAAAAAGGTTGCATTCATACGCGAACGATATTCTTTAGTGACGCGATTTTCATACAGACTGCTTTGATCTAGGAAATCGTAGAGCAAATCGGCTTTTTCTTGATTGCGTTTCTCTATCGCCTTAACTCCGCCCTGCTTTAACAACCATTTAAATCCAAGTCCCGCCATGTAGATCGAAAAGGTTGGTGGTGTATTAATCATTGATTGGGTGCTCCCCTGCACAGACCAATCCCAAATCGTTGGGGTAATGCCCATGCTATGCCCAATTAAATCTTTACGAACGATCACAATCGTGACACCAGAAGGTCCAATGTTTTTTTGCGCACCGCCAAACCAAACGGCACATTGATTTACATTCATCTCTTTAGAGAGAATGTTGCTGGAGATATCTGCAACCAAGGGGATATTGCCAACATCTGGCACATCTGGAAACTCAACTCCACCAATCGTCTCATTGGCACAGTAGAGAACATAGGCAGCGTCATTCGATAGCTTCCAAGTATTTCTTGCAGGAATCGTATTGAATTTTTCTGCAGCAGATGAAGCAACTAAATTTGCTGTGCCGTACTTCTGCGCCTCTTTAAATGATTTTTCTGACCAAACACCGGTGACGATGTAGTCTGCCTTTGGCCCATTTTTGGCCAAAGGCATCAGATTCATTGGAATGGCCGCATTCTGTCCAAGGCCGCCGCCTTGCAACAGCAAGATCTCGTAGGTATCTGGAACATTCATCAAGGCGCGAAGGTCTTGAATGACTTCTTCATACACCTCCATGAACTCTTTGCTGCGGTGACTAATTTCCATCACACTAGCACCAAGTCCGCGCCAATTGAGCATTTCTTCGGCAGCCTGCTTCAGCACCTCTTCAGGCAAAGTAGCGGGCCCCGCAGCGAAATTAAAAATGCGGCGGTCAAACGTCATGATGAGTTAATTAACCTTGTATGAATGCCAATTAGGCATCACCAGCTTCATCAGAATTGGAGTCAACTACTGGGTCTGCAACAACATCACCCTCTTCGCCATCATCCAAATCACTCTCGTCATCAGAATCACCTTCAGCGATACGCTGTAAGCCAGACAATCGAGTGCCTTCATCAATACTGATCAAAGTGACACCTTGGGTAGCCCGCCCCATCTCACGAATTTCTGAAACACGTGTCCGAACTAAGATACCGCCAGTAGTGATCAACATAATTTGATCTTCCGGAGACACTAGTGAAGCGGCAACAACTTTGCCGTTTCTCTCGGTTGTCTGAATCGCAATCATGCCTTTTGTACCGCGACCATGACGGGTGTATTCACTAATTGGAGTGCGCTTACCAAAACCATTTTCAGTTGCAGTCAGTACGCTACTTGGAATAGCAAGGCCATTCGCATCCACCACTACTGCCTCAGCACCTTCAGCTGCTTCAGCTGGAGCAACCAACATCGCAATGACTTGATGGCCTTCACCTAAGTTCATGCCACGTACACCGCGTGCTGTACGACCCATTGGTCGAACATCATTCTCATCAAAGCGCACTGCTTTACCAGCATCAGAGAACAACATCACATCATGTTGACCATCAGTAATCGCAGCGCCAACTAAGAAGTCATTCTCATTCAAGTCAACCGCAATAATTCCGGCCTTACGTGGATTAGAGAAGTCAGACAAACGTGTCTTCTTCACTGTACCCAGGCTTGTAGCCATAAAGACATACTGATCATCTTGATATCCCTTGATCGGGAGAATCACCGTGATCTTTTCGCCCTCAATCAATGGGAACATATTGACGATAGGCTTACCGCGTGAATTCCGACTTCCTTGCGGCACTTCCCATACTTTGAGCCAGTACATACGCCCACGATCGGAGAAGCACAAGATGATGTCATGCGTATTCGCAACGAAGAGTGTTTCAATCCAGTCTTCATTCTTGGTAGCTGCAGCTTGCTTGCCACGACCGCCACGTTTTTGCGCACGGTATTCACTCAGAGGCTGGCTCTTCATGTAACCCGTATTCGATAGTGTGACCACCATATCTTGCGGTGTAATTAAATCTTCTGTGAATAGTTCAGTTGCATTCATTTCAATAAATGAACGACGCCCACTATCACCACCAGCAATACCAAACTCTGCTTGAACTTCCTTCAACTCAGATTCAATCACTTGCGTGACGCGCTCTGGCTTAGCAAGTAAATCGAGCAGGTCAGAAATCTCTGCCATCACAACCTTGTACTCATTCACAATCTTGTCTTGCTCAAGGCCAGTCAAGCGTTGTAAACGCATCTGCAAAATTTCTTGTGCTTGGCTATCAGACAAGCGATACAGGCCGGTAGTTTGCATACCGTACTCAGGCAGTAAACCTTCAGGGCGATAAGCATTGCGACCGCCTGGAGTATCCGTCTCAGCACGCGCGAGCATCTCGCGAACCATAGAGGAGTCCCATGGCTTGCTCATTAATTCTTGCTTTGCAATGACTGGGTTTGCAGCCGCTTTAATGATGGCAATGAATTCATCAATGTTGGCCAATGCAACAGCCAGGCCTTCCAACACATGGCCACGCTCACGGGCTTTGCGCAATTCAAAAATCGTGCGACGGGTAACTACCTCACGACGATGCTGTAAGAAGTACTCCAACATCTGCTTCAAGTTCAGCAGACGTGGTTGGTTATCCACCAAAGCCACCATGTTCATGCCGAAGTTATCTTGCAGCTGAGTGCTCTTGTAGAGGTTGTTTAATACAACCTCAGGCACTTCGCCTCGCTTTAACTCAATCACAACGCGCATGCCCGATTTATCAGACTCATCGCGCAGATCGGAGATGCCTTCGACTTTTTTCTCATTCACCAACTCAGCAATACGCTCAAGCAAATTCTTTTTATTTACTTGGTATGGCAACTCATCAACGATGATGGCCTGGCGAGAACCCTTATCTAAGTCCTCAAAATGAGTTTTAGCACGCATCACAACTCGGCCACGGCCAGTGCGATAGCCTTCACGCACACCCTGAACACCATAAATAATGCCGGCGGTCGGGAAATCTGGCGCAGGAATAATCTCGATGAGCTCATCGATCGTGCATTCTGGGTTGTGCAGGACATGCAAACAAGCTGTAATCACCTCATCTAAATTATGAGGAGGAATATTGGTCGCCATACCCACAGCGATGCCTGAGCTGCCGTTAATCAGCAAATTAGGCACTTTTGCAGGAAGAATCAGGGGTTCTTTCTCACTACCGTCGTAGTTCGGCCCGAAATCCACGGTTTCCTTGTCCAAATCGGCCAATAATTCATGGGCGATTTTGCGAAGACGGATCTCGGTGTACCGCATTGCAGCAGCGTTATCGCCGTCTACGGAGCCAAAGTTACCCTGGCCGTCAACCAACATATAGCGCAAGGAGAAATCCTGGGCCATACGAACAATGGTGTCATACACCGCAGAATCGCCATGTGGATGGTATTTACCGATTACATCGCCAACTATACGGGCAGATTTTTTGTAAGCGCGGTTCCAATCGTTGTTTAATTCATACATCGCAAATAAGACCCGGCGATGAACCGGTTTGAGGCCGTCACGTACGTCTGGCAGGGCTCTGCCGACAATGACGCTCATTGCGTAGTCCAAATAGGACCGTCGCATTTCGTCTTCTAGGGATATTGGTAGTGTTTCTTTAGCGGCTTGTTCCATTTAGAAATAATATCATTTTGATGACTGATAGCCCCTATGCTAAGATTCTGACAGTTTGTACGAAATTGAGATGTGTCGCTTTGCAGTTTTTTGCTTCAAAGTAGGGCGAATTACATTTAAGTTTGACTTTAATTAAAAAAGATTTTTGAGGACTAAAAATGAACAAAACCCTGAAACTGGTACTTGCTGGCGTAATTACTGTTGCTGCTACTGCTACTTCTGCCCAAAACGTTGACAACTGGGTCAACTCAACTGGCATTACTTGGAAAAACGGCGACGGCACATTGTGCTGGCGTGACAGCAGCTGGACACCTGCAACAGCCGCTAAGGACTGCGATGGCTGGTTAGCACCAAAAGCTGCTGCTGCTAAAAAACCTGCTGTAACCCAGAGCAAGATTACTTTGCAAGCTGACACACTTTATGACTTCGACAAAGCAACATTGAAGCCAGAAGGTCAAGCTACTTTGGACAAAATTGCTAAAGATTTAAGCAAGATCAAATTAGAAGTAATTATTGCTGTTGGTAACACTGATAGCGTTGGTACTGATGCTTACAACATGGCTCTTGGCCAGCGTCGTGCTCAGTCCGTTAAAGCTTACTTGGTAAGCAAAGGTGTTGACGGTAGCCGCATTTACACAGAATCTAAAGGTAAGAGCAATCCAGTTGCATCTAATGCAACTGCAGAAGGTCGCTCCAAAAACCGCCGTACCGATATCGAAGTTGTTGGTACAGCTGCAGTTAAGTAATTCTTTTTACTTGTAAAAAAGCCCGGTTCTGCCGGGCTTTTTTATTTCCGCTATATTCGTGTCTTACCTATCTCAGAGCGCTTCTTGCGCCTAAACATCCATGAACGTCGACCAGTCTGAAATTGCTAAATTTAGCGCCCTAGCCCATCGCTGGTGGGATCCCAATAGTGAATTCAAGCCCTTACACGCGATTAACCCCCTGCGCCTAGACTGGATTAAGTCCTATGTTGATTTAAAGGGCAAGAAGGTCTTGGATGTGGGTTGTGGTGGCGGTATTTTGGCTGAATCTATTGCCCAATCAGGAGCTCATACCTGCGGCATCGATTTATCCGAAAAGGCCCTTAAAGTTGCCGAATTGCACGCGTTAGAAGTGGGGGCTAAGCTCACATACCGCCCTATTTCAGCTGAAGCACTAGCTGAGGAAGAGCCAGAGCAATATGATGTTGTGACGTGCATGGAGATGCTAGAGCATGTACCAGATCCCTCATCCGTAGTCCGTGCCTGTGCAAAGCTATGTAAACCTGGTGGCACCCTCTTTTTTAGCACCTTAAATCGCAATCCCAAGTCCTACTTATTTGCGATTATTGGCGCGGAATACATCTTGCGACTCCTTCCCAAAGGTACTCACGAATACGCAAAATTTATCAAGCCATCCGAATTGGTTGCATTTACCCGTCACGCTGGGCTAGAAATGATCGGCATGAAGGGGATGACATACAACCCAATAACGCAAGTCTACAAATTGGGTGAAGATGTGGATGTAAATTACATGATTGTTGTGCGCAAATGAATAACGGGTTAGCAAGCCCTTACAAAGGCGTCTTTTTTGACCTGGACGGCACGCTTGCAGATACCGCTCCAGACCTTGTGGCAGCAGCAAACCAGCTCTTAATTACCCGCAATCTCAAACCCAAGCAATATGAACTCTTGCGGCCTCATGCCTCTGCTGGAGCTAGAGGTCTCATTGGTGGGGCATTTGGAATTGGCACCGATCATCCAGACTTCATTGCATTGCGCGATGAGTTTTTTTTGAATTATGAAAAAGCATTACTAGTCAACAGTGTGCTTTTCGAGGGTGTTGATCACCTCTTAACCCAGTTGGAAAATGCGCAGTTACCGTGGGGCATTGTGACCAATAAGAGCGAGCGCTTTACCAATCCCCTGACAGAGCTCATGGGGTTACGCCAAAGAGCGGCCTCTACCGTCTCTGGCGATACTACGCCCCATTCAAAACCCCATCCAGAACCGATTCTGCACGCTGCCAGACTAGCCAACATCGATCCGAGCCAATCGGTATATGTTGGCGATGACATTCGGGATATCTTGGCCGGCAAAGCAGCAGGCATGCAAACCATCGCAGCTGCGTATGGCTACTGTGGCTGCGAAGAGCCTCCAGAGGCCTGGGGTGCCGATTACCTAGTGCATCACCCGCTAGAGCTCCTCGAAATCATCTTTCCCGGTAGGGCTTAATCTATCTTTCCTTAGATATTCAACAAATTAAATCTAAGAGCCTTAAAATAAGATTTCCAATGCATGAACTCCGGGGTCGACATGGTTTCGACGTGGATTACAAAGCATCAAGGGCATACCGAGGACCCGTTATCTCGTAAATCAATGGGAATGTAATAACTGCAAACGACGAACGTTTCGCACTAGCCGCTTAATTGCGGTTGCCCCTGAACTGATTCTCTCTTGGGTCAGCTAGCGCAAGCTAGATCAGGGTCATATACAAGAGATAAGATCATTTCATGTCACGGGGAATGGTTCGAAAACCTAGTGAATCGCCAGCGTGGAACATGTCAGTCTGTGACTAGCTAGCTAAATTAAATGATATGACTAAGTATGTAGAACTTGTTGTAGAGGATTTGCGGACGCGGGTTCGATTCCCGCCGACTCCACCATTTTGTAGTACGTAACAGTCCAACGCCACCCACCAGGGTGGCGTTTTTCTTTGTAGATAAAGGGCTGTACGCCCATTGTGGTCTTTCTAGATTCTGCTGTATCCAAATACGCTGGGGGTATTATTGGGGGTATCGGAGCAAAATCGAACAGGGTCAAAAACATGGTTGGGGGTATTTCTGGAAAGCTTACAGATAAAGGGATCAAGAGCTTCGTCAACCGCTCAGCCCCAGGCAGCAAGCTTGCAGATGGTCGAGGCCTTTATTTACTTATCACCCAGACCCAAACTGCTATTTGGCGCATCAAATATCGCATCGAAGGCAAAGAAAAAAGTTATTCCATAGGCGGGTATCCGCAAAACAGTTTGGCCCAAGCAAGACTAGAGCTAAACGAGGTCAAAGCCTGCCTTACCAAAGGTCAGGATCCAGTAATCTCCAGACGCCTTAATAGGGCCAATGCCGCCTCTCAGAGTGACAGCACCTTCAAGGCTGTAGCCGAAGAATGGTTCTCCATGAAAGAGAAAGAATGGAGTGCAACCCACTTCACGAAATCTAAAAGGGCTTTTGAGCGAGATGTTTATAAATCGCTTGGGGCACTGCCTATTGAAAGCATCACCCCATCCGTTATTGCCAAGGCAATTGAGACCATCAACAAACGAGATGTTCTAGAGACTGCCACAAGAATTTTGCAGCACCTCAATGGTGTCTTTCGTTATGCCCAGGCTAAAGGTTTGTGTGAGGGTAATTCTGCTGCACCAGTGAAGGAAATTCTTCCTCGAAAGAAAACCAACGGACGTATGCCAGCATTACTGGATTGGAATTCTTTAGGCGCCCTCTTACGCGCTGCAGATGCAGCACGCCTTTCTCCATCAGTAAGAGCTGCTCATCGTCTTCTTGCCTTTACTGCAACACGCATCAGCAATGTTGTACAAGCCGAGTGGAAAGAATTTGATCTTGATGCAGATATCCCGATCTGGGTAATACCTCGAGCCAAGATGAAAGATCACACACGTATTGGTGATCACCGCATTCCTTTAGGACCAGAGATAACTACAGAGTTAAAGCAATGGGGGAAACTCTTTGGAAGAAGGGGTTACGTATTTCCATCACCCACTGGCAATCAATTTATTAGTCGTGAAAGTCTAGAGAAAGCTTATCGAGTAACGCTTAATATGGCTGGAAAGCATGCGCCGCACGGTTGGCGTAGTGCCTTCTCTACTCTTGCTAGAGATAATGGCTTTGAACAAGATGTTGTTGAGTTAGCGCTAGATCATGCGCACGGGAATGAAGTGGTGCGCGCCTATGATCGTGGCGAACGATTTACAAAAAGGGTTGGTCTATATAAGTGGTGGGGAGAGAAGCTAACCCATGCGCAGAATGGTGCTGAGATTATTGAGTTGACTAAAAAAGCGGCCTGATTCACAACTAGTAACCAGATCTATGAAGTTCAGCCGTGGCGTTTCGTAGAAGGCGAGATCCTGTTTTTAACCACTCAAACTTAATAGCCCGAGTAGGCTTTTGGTTCGCCCTAACAACAGCATGTGATAAGTGACTCAAGTATCTGCGATCATGAATTTCATTTAGATATCGATAAAGTGCAGGATACTTTATTCTCATTTTTTTACTATTCATAACACTACCAACTTCCCCCATCTTATATGAGCCCAAAAATGGATCTGCCCTATACAAAGAATCGAGTAGCCAATCATTAAAACCATCCATTGAATTTACCCATGCCGTAGCACTTGTCTGAAAATAGCCCTTTGAGCTAACGATCTGAGCCTCAGCTTTTTTGTAATTAGATCCAAATATAGATCTCCAATCAATTGGGATATCAGCAGAAGTCATTTCAAAAATAGATTTTCGGATTCCGCAGACAAAAGAGCCGGCACGTTTCACAACACCCAATTCCTTCAATAAAATTACCGCCTGAGGGTTCAACCCTATAGAGGAACCCTTAACTGAAATCTCCAAAAATGCCGCAATCCAAGCCGCTGCTAATGCCACATCGGCACTCTTGGACCTGAGTGAAGTATTGATAAGGCTTGTACGACTAACCTCATCAATATCAAGCCATCTTGTTCTGTAATGCATTGATGCTGCAAGCCAGTCTGGCTGCACCTTAGTTAGACCATATTTTTGCTGGGCTAATGTAAATCCAGATTGATCCTGAAGCCAGCTCCATAATGCATTTGATAGGTCAGGCTGATGAAATTTTGGCTGCCATAACTTTTTAAAAATCGTCTTAAATCTAGCTAGATGAGAAGATGGAATCCTTCCTATAGCCGAGTTAATCAGTGCAGCTCTTACGGCGGGATAGAGCTCCTGAGCCTCAATTTCCAGTAATAGTCTATCTGCCTGTTTATTGGATAGAACTTTAAATTTACTAAGATGACTAGCAATCTGTGGATAGTAATGTGGGGCATGCTCAAACACTCTCCATAATCTATCCATTAATTGATTTGAGGCTGTAGCTGATGCAACTAGAAATTTAAAGCGCGTTGGATTTAAAACTGTATAACCCCTTTTGCCTGGCGTAATCTCGGAGATTGCCTTCCTCAGGGCAGATTGATTTATGGAGGGCATTAAAAATAATGCTTCATAGGGATTGCTAATGCTCTTTAACTCATCTTGAATATTGACAACTTGATGGATATCGATTTTGCTTGACTGTGGAAATAACCCCACATCCTTACTCAATCTATCAAGCTTAACCAAGGCATAGCGTAAATGTTTTTCTTGTTTTGCAAATAGCCTAATGTCATCAACATATCTAAGGTATGTAACCTTGTAATTAATATGATGATTCTCATCAAAGTGTTTGAGAACAACCTCCGCGATCAACCCAGAACTTAAGGGCCCCTGAGGTATTCCATGATTGTGATAGATTTGCGTAGCTGTAGCAGTCCACTTAGTGAGACATTGCGTTAAAAAATCTATCAAATCATTGGTTACGCCAATCCTCGAAAGCATTTGGCGCAATACATGATGATCAATACTGTCATAGAAGGCAGTTAAATCAAAACTTGCAGTCCAAACATAACCTGCATTGAATGTTGATTCAGATGCGCTGTTAAAAGCACGATAACCTTCCGACCATTTCTTATAAAACCAAGGACTTTTTAATCCAGCATATAAGTGACCAAAAACCTCTTTTTCGTATTTTGACTTAACGTGAGGTGCCAATTTTTCTGCAATTACATTTGCTATAGCTTGGTAAACAATTTGATCCTCTACACATAACAATGAGTATGGTCTCAGAATGCCAGATGGCTTTGGAAAATAAATCTTGCAGGCATCAGTTGGCCCATATATGCCTCGGCGTAATCTATCTTGAAGGTGGTTGAGCTGCGCATCACCAGCAATTGCATAGGCTGTATATGCATCCCTAAAATATCCCTTATAAGCCCTATCTGGATTTGATCTAATCCGCTGCCAAGCGAGATGCAAATTTTCAATTGCCCACACTTGCTTCAAGTCACTCATATAAAACCTTATTTTGGATACTAGACAACTATATATCCAGATGCTATCTACTGCTCCATTTCACTAAATTCGCTAACTCTCAAGCTAAATTTATGCAACCCTCTCAAAATGCGGCACATCCACAAACCCCTTGAAATTCCCGCCCCATCTATTCTTAGGCCCTAGGCTTTCCCAGTATTCACCTACCGTGCGGATGAGTTCTTTATCCCATACGAGCTTCCCATTCCAAAAGAAATTGAGATCGATAGCGCAGCGCCTCAAATGATTACTATTCATAGTCTTGGATCTACCGGTCTTGAAATAGATCTCCTGCTGCTCTGGTGAACGCCAGAGCTCACCCCCCGTAATGACCCATCCTTCTGCAGTCGCAAATTGAATAAGTCTGCTGACGTCAATTAGGAAGGATGCTTGCTCCGTTACTAGACTGCTCATTTTTCTTCTTTTTTATTTTGTCCATGCATACGCATTTCAAAGATCTTCTCGACTGATCTACCGCCAAAGTAAGCCAGCATGACTAGCTGACCCCATTCGCCTAGGAGCTTTACATAGGCCTCATTGATATCAATACCCATAGCTGATAGAAGTGCGAATAGTAGATAGGCCGTGAGGATGTAGACCAGTGTTCCTGGTCTGATGTTCTTCGAGAGTTTTGAATCACTACCCATATCGGATTGCCAACGATTGGTGGCATTGTCTTGTGAGGCTCGATGCATCTCCGCTAGAAGTTTGGATTCTTCAATCTCGAGTTCTTTTTGCTTGAGGGTGTATTGCAGTAGTAACTGCTCTTGCTCGATCTCTAACTGCTTGAGCTTAATGAGATCTTCCTGACTGGGGTTATCCGGAATACGCGCCCCAATCTTGCTCTCAATAAATTCCTTGCCCTTGGCTTGGACCGCGCCCGCAAGTAAGCCAAGACCATTGACGGCCAAGGTTTGCACTAGAGAGGTAATGATTGGAAGCATGTTATTGGCTCTTTTCTTGATGCTCGAAGGTATAAATAAGTATGGAAGTCCACCGCCCCACTACCGCCTTGGCTTTTCTTTGGTGTTGGCAGTGGGGCGCAGTTACGCGCGCCCACACACCATGGTTACTTCAACACCCGCAGCCGCACCCAAACACCTGCCGCTAGCGGTGGTCTTCCGTTCTGCTAGCGTTTCTTAGCCCCCTTGATTTCCGATAGCTCTTGTTCAAGAGCCACCTCTAATGCCTTCTCTTGTGCTGGGAGCTGACCTTCTCTCATCAAACCTTCGACAATCTCCATTAGGCGATCTCCATCATCTTCACCAAAGACTTTAGCTACGACCTCATGACCATACTTGGCGCATAGACGGTCATACTCCTGCTCTGGAGTAATAGTGGTCTTTGATGGGCGCTCGAACACCGTGACGTTCTCGCGCCCAAAGAGGTTTCGAAGGATATTGGTCTCATATGGCGGTACATGTACATGAATTGTTGTGAAGGCATCCCTACGCACTACCGCTTCCACCTCCTTAATTTGGAAGTCGCTATGAATAAGCTCTTTGTGATTCATGCTGTTATTCATTCACCTCTCCTTATTGAATGGCTAATACCGCATGGGCATTAGCTCGTGAGATGGATAAAGCACAGCGTAAGTTCACCATGGCGTACATAGCGAGCGTATCGTGCGGACGGATTGGGGCAACAATGTCTAGATCATCATCCCGAAGCTTCATAAAGCGGGTATTGAGGAAATAGCAGCGCTTACTCCACTCCACTGTTCTATTGGCCATGGCATCGAGCTCATCAAACTGCGGATCCCAGATAATTTCCACCCCTTTGAAGGCAAGACCAGTATTTACGCCTGCACCTACGCCAGCATCGATGTACTTGGTCTCACCCGATCCAGCGATATGAGTCACTGTGACTTGCTTGCGATAGGTATCAATGAACTTACCCCCAGCGATGATGAAATCTGGGCTACCGCCATTTTTAATACATTGACGCCATGCAGTCTCCATCTCACCCACTAAGCTACCTGGCGCTGTTGAGGCGATATCTTTAACGGCGTAGTTACGCCAGTAGCTTGCTTTAGCTCGATCGATGCCGCCAACTGTACCGGCATCTGGGGCAAGGCTTACTAAGCTATCTAAGCCTACTAAGGCATCTGCGCCGTGGGAGCCGTCGCGGTGAAGTTCCAGGTCTAACTTATTGAGAAAGCCTTCTCTAAGCACTTCTAGCTGCTCATCCAAGAGATTGATCAGTTGTATGCGCTCGTTGTATTCCAACTGGAAACCTCGCGCCCCGCCCTCACGTACTATGATGCCATTACTAAAGAGTCGGTCATAGTCAATATAGAGACCATCAACTGCTCTGCGCCATGGGAATGAAGCTTGCTCAGTCGTATTGCGTTTATTGAACTTGACTGTCTCTTCGCCAAAGGCCCAGCTAAAGTTACTGCCGTGCTCTTTACGGATGTTCTCGACTACGTTCTGTTTTGCACCTAATAGGCTTTTACGACCTTCCATGAGTTTTTTAAGGAAAGGTCTCTCTACAGCGATTTGATCGACTGGTAGATTGCGCAAGTACTCGTCTAAGGAAACCTTAGCTAACTCTTGCAAGTCTGTATTTGAAATTGGCATATGCCACCCCTATCAATGTGTTTATCTATTCGTGAATTGGTTGCACTCATTCCAATTGATAGAGCGTGAACCTATCCATTGCTACGCTGCTAGTCGCGACTCTAGCTTTAACGCCGTGGTGTGAAGCACTAAGAGCAATTATTGGGGCGGTAGATGTAGATTTGGGATATTTATGGGGTTTTTGTTGGTATTTCTCAATCTAGTTGCATAGCTAATTAATATCGGTTACACTAAACCCATGTTTGAACAATGCCTCTATTTCAATACCACCAGCCTAGCTCGCCAGCTAGAGCGGGAGTGGACGAGTGCATTTAAACCCTTTGG
Source organism: Polynucleobacter arcticus (assembly GCF_013307205.1). Lineage (NCBI taxonomy): Bacteria > Pseudomonadati > Pseudomonadota > Betaproteobacteria > Burkholderiales > Burkholderiaceae > Polynucleobacter > Polynucleobacter arcticus. Next base: position 1,638,621 of record NZ_CP028940.1, read on the forward strand.
GCTCACCCCTTCTCAGGCTTTCATGCTCAGAGTGGTTTTAGATAAAGCCCCACTACTCCAAAGCGAGTTGGCCAAGGAGATGAATATCAGCCGGCCTACCGCTACTAGAGGCCTGGACGGCTTAGAGAGATTGGGGTTAATTAAGCGTGCTTCGTCCGCTAGAGATGGCCGCGAACAAGAGATTCATGCGACGCCTAGCTCATTAAAGATTAAGGCAGATCTAAATGCCGCTAGTGCAGCAGTAGGTAAACGCCTCAAAAAATTACTTGGTACACCCCACTTTGAAGAAGCTGTTGATCAAATCCGAGGTATTAGCTCTGCCTTAAAGTGAGCTTTTTTATTTCTAAATTAGTTGTATAGCTAACTTATTTTCATATTACGCTAAAGGAAAAAAGATGAGAATCGAACCAAGCAATACCGTCATCCAAATGAACGAGTCCAATAGGCTCAGTTTTTCAAATGCTAGAAACGTACGCCTTGAATGCCTGGATGGAGTTATTTGGCTCACCTTCTCCGACATTGAAGGCGACTTGTTGATTGCAAAGGGCGAGCAAATCATAATCCCCAGCAATGGCCTTACCGTCATTCAAGGGCTGCCCTTTGCTAGCATCAAGCTTACAAGTCCAACATCAAAAGTTGGCGCCCTATGCAAGTTTTTTAGTTCAATCCAGAACTATTTTTTAACATTAGTAGTTGTATAGCTAATTACTTTTAATTAACCAAGGAGATAGATATGCCCATCTTGAACGTAAAGGTCAGCGGCCAAAAGAATGCTGTCACCACCAAAGCAATACATGAACTACTGTTAGATCTGACTCACCGGATTCTAGGTAAGAAGAAGGAAGTGACTGCCATTGCGATTGACTATGTAGATCCTGAATGCTGGATGGTTGGCGGGAAGCTATTGAGCGATCAAAACATGAATAGCTTTTACTTTGATATCAAGATCACCGATGAAACCAATACCAAGAATGAGAAGGCTACATACATCAAAGAGGCTTTTGAGGGCTTTGCTCGCATCCTAGGCAACCTGCATGAAGAGAGTTATATCTACGTGCAAGATGTAAGAGCTGCCTCTTATGGATATGGTGGAAAGACCCAGGAATATCGATACCACCATTAGGCAATCACTAAACCGCACTGGTTTTTATGCCCAATGTGTCATTGCGCCACCTTGGGCATAAATAAGCGTTTCTTTGCCTGCGGCCGTCAAGGGTTCGCAAGCCACCCCCTTGGGGTGCCCTTGACGGAATACGGCCTCGTTTATTAACCATGCATACCTAGAGGTGTTTCCACCCATTAAAATGGCTTTTAAGTCATGTTTTATATGGATTTAAGTCAGAATCTACTTACACAAAAATAGGACATTAATGTCTTATTTTTGTATATAATTAAGGCTTAATCAGGAAAGGAGGCCAAGATGGCTAAAGCAACAACCAAAGACCGCATTTTGGCTAGCCTACGTAATTCCAAAGGCAAGGTCTTCTTGCGTGATGACTTCAATCGATTTGGCACCTACCGCCAGGTATGCCGTGTCGTGAAAGAGTTATCGGATGAAGGCAAACTAATGCGCCTTGGGTATGGCACGTATGTAAAGGCGCGCCCCTCCTCCATCTCTGGCAAACCAGTGGCAGATGAAAGCCTGATCAACATCGGCCTTGAGACCATGAAAAAACTAGGTATCAAAGCTGATGTAGGCAAAGATATGCGCGCCCTGATTCAGGGTGATAGCACTCAGGTGCCCATGCTTCCCGTTCTCAATATTGGTAACGCCAGGGTATGTCGCAAGCTCTCAGTAGGCAGTCGTAGCCTAGTCTATGAAAAGAATTAACGACACCCAAAGACTCCAAGTTTTAGATGTCATCAATGAGTTAGAGCTTGGCATTTCTGAATTCGCCCTTGAAAAAGATTTCATGGTTACTGATGCCCTGGCCGCTATTGCCAACATCGATAACCCAGACTTTGATTTAGTCTTCTGCGGGGGTACTTGCCTATCCAAGGCTTATGGCCTATTGGAGCGAGTCTCTGAAGATGTGGATATCAAAGCATCACCAAAGACTTCAGGGGCGCTTACTAAGAGCAAAATTCGCTCTAGCATGAGTAAGCTCAAGGATGATCTTGAGCTAGCGCTCAATGGCGCCGGCTTTAAGTCGGAGTTCATCTCAAGGGATGCTCAAGATAACAATAACTTTATTGAGTTTGATATCCAGTATTCCACCCACTTTGAAGTAAGCCCCGGGATGCGCGCGAACCTCAAGCTTGAAGTGAGCTATAGCCCATTGCGCGCGCCCAAACAAGATAAGGCAATTACCCTCTTGTTTGATTCATTGGCAGGCATGGATACTGGTCCTAGCTTTAGGGTGCCATGCGTAGATTTAAGCGAAGCATTAGCGGAAAAACTCATTACCTTCCCAAGACGCTTAGCTCTATCGATGGCAAAAGATAATGAGAGGCTTGATACCGCATTGGTACGTCACCTCTACGACGTTTATCAGATCATCCAAAAGAATCCATCCATCTTGAACGATCAACAAGGCAATCTGTCAAACCTAGTAAATCAAGTCATTCAGAAGGATGCAGAAGACTTTGCAAGTCAACATAGCGCCTTTCTAACCGACCCGCTTAGTGAAATTCATAAAGCGATGGAGCACGCTAAGTCTGATGCGAAGACTAAAGATACCTATGATCAATTCATTAGGGTGATGGTCTATGACAAGAACGCACCCTCTTTTGAAGATGCGTTCTCTGCGTTCTATCGAACTCTTAAGCTAGCCCTACCAAATCTCTCTCGCTAAAATGCTAAATACCCATATTGCCTAGGTGCTGGGCAATACGATCCATCGGTTGTTCAGAGCTAGCCACTGGTGCACCTAGAGTTGCTGTTCGCGCTCGTATAGGTTGAGGTCGATGTTCAGGCTTCTCTTTATATTGCGTAATCTTGACCTTAGACCAATCCGGTGGAGGCATCTCTATGGAGTTGTAAATGGAGTCAATAGTTGCCCACCACCGAGAGATCTCATTGTTCTGAACAAACATATTCATATAGAACGGATCTTGTATGTATTTCACAAACAATGCAGATTTAAAGCTGTGATCAACTTCATCCTCCCTGGTAGATAGGTAATTAAGTATTTCTTGCTTAGCTTCATTCACAACATTAAACAGGTCGGGCTTGAGATGTCGTTCTAGCAAATTCTTCGCCGGAGCCTGTCGCTTAGCGCGCTCTTGTGTGTCGAGGATGCTACCCACCAGCTCACCTTCAACCTGATAGCCGTGCACTTCATCCAATAGCTTCTCGACTTTAGCTTTAAGAATTTGGTTTTCTTTTGCAAGATCTCGGTTGGTATTGATGATCTTCTGAAATCGATTCTCACTGCGAGCTGATTGTGGCACTTGCTCCTGTTCTTCAGGTGCTTGTTCAGCGCCCGTTAGGATGCGGTCAATAAGCTCTTTGCCACTTTCTACCTGCACCTCTGGCTGTGGAGCAGGTTCTACGTTTAGAACTACAGGGGCTGGCATTAGCTCGCTCATGTCATAGGCTGCTGGCAACCCTGTCTTAGCATCTACGCTTGCATCCATAGCAGGTATTGATGCTGGTACATGAACCGCCCCCTTCACTATTTGCAATACCGGCTCCTCGGTCTCTAACTCCCCCAACCCTTCTGAATCCTCAGGCTCTTTAGCCACCGCTACCGGCTTTGGAGCTTCTGCCTTAGGTGCATCCGGGACTTTGCTTAGATCATCCAATAGCGCTGCAGCTTGGGTCTGCTTTTGGTTTTGACGATCAAGCTCTTGCTGCTTTGCCAATAGCGCAGTAACTTCAGTGGCAGCTTGTTTGGTAGCTTCCTTCTCTTTGTTTTCTGCAAGCCTTCTATCTAGGTCTTGTTGCCTCACTAAACGAGCGGCCTCCTTAGCTGCAACGACCTTTAGCCTTTCCTCTTCATCGCGGGCTGATTTTTCCGCGGCCTTGCGCTGCTTTTCTTCTTCGGCAGCTTGTCTTGCTTTTGATTGTTCAGCTAATTCAATAGCGCGATCTTCCCTGGCTTTATTGCGTCTTGCGGCTGATTCGGCAGCATGCTTTTCATATGCTTCCTTTTCTAGGCGCTCACGCTCTCGCTTGGCTTCACGGTCTTGTACTCGTTGAATCGCACCACCATTGCTCAATACTCCAGAACTAAAGTTTTTCACTTCTTGCATCTGCTGTCTCCTCTTTTGATTGTTGTTCTGTACTGCGCTTGTCTCCACCCATTTGCCACATCTGATTCATCGAAAGATCGCTATTGATATCTACGTATCCATCAGCTTGTTTTTCTACATTCGGTATAAATAGATTTGAATCGATACGATCGTCATATCGCAAGAGAGTCTCCTGTAGGAGATTACGGATATACTCGTAGTCCATTCCTCTTGCTTGCAGGTTTTGTATCTGAATTGATAGATTCGTAATCATGGGTAAAACCTTGAGCCAGCTCTCTTTATCTTCTATGCCATCTGGTGCGCCGGTAGTGCCTGCCCGAATGCACAAGTCCACCATGTCAAAGATTCGATCTTTGGTAAGTTCTGGCCAGTCGTAGGTTTTCTCGATGGTCATGACTAGTTCGCCATTGATCATGGTGGTCTTGGTGCTAGGTGGGCCCATATAGCGCTCTACTTGCTCTTTAGTAAGTTCTTGTAAGAGTACCTGGGCGCTGTATTGCGCTATCTCTTGCAGCCAATCCTCTATCTGGTCTTTGAATTCGAATACGCGCCCTGATAAGGCTCTTTGCAAGATGTTGGCTTCGGTTGCTGTCTTGGGTCGCACTACTGTGGAACGCGCTGCATCTTGCAGTCCGGTAACTTGCTCCCAGTCATAACGTACTGCACTGGTGTCATAGACGATGGGATCGATCTTTGGGTGACCTCTGGGAATAATCACTTGATTCAGAGGCTTGCCTTCAGTATCGACTATCGTGATCTCACCAAAGCGTGAGTCTGAATGTTTCTTAATGGTCTTTTCGTTGATATCGGCTGATGCTACCCACCCCGGAATGCAGAGGTCGCGGTGTTGATTAAATCGATCACGCGCTTCGTTGTGTTCATCCTGCAATCGCTCAGTCAGATCAACTAGGCTTGGGCCTATGAATTGACCATCGACTACTTGATAAGGCAATAAGAAGAATGGGTACCAGCGCTCTCCGGCTCTTGGTGGGGAGTAAGGTTCGCGTAGCCATTCAGTCGCGCCTTCCACCATCGTATAAACACGCTGGGTAGCTCTATCCCAGATCTCTAGTACCGCTATCTGCTGATCATCTATGACTGAGCTTGAACCAGCATTCATCTGCATTGAGGCTAGGCGCTTGGCTTTCTTGTGGGATGGCTCGCCTTGGCCGGGTTGGTAGATCTTCGCATTTGCTAGATTCTTTTTGTAGAGTGCTTCAGCCTGGCCGCGCTTCATTGGGATGATTTGACAGATCCAGTCCGCATCGGTGTAGTCCCAGAACTCGCAGATGGATGGATCAATAAGGAGATTTTCTGTAAGAACCCTATCGATTACTAGACCTTCAGCCGATTGCACTTCTGATTGTTCTTGAAGTGACTTGATGAGCTCTTCTAATTCCGCCCTCTTGGCATCATGATGATGCCGATCATCGCCCTGAAGATCTCGAACCAAGTCTTCTATGGCTAGAAGGTTTTCTTGTGCATCGTTGATGCGACCCTGGATATAAGAATCCTTGCTTGGGTCTCTTTGGTACATCACTTTCAGAATTCCGAGGCTGCAGGTCAGTGCTGCCCTTACTGTCGACTTAGCTCTATTCTTAAGCTGAGCGTGCTCTAGCGCTCTATTGGTGACTTTCTCCAGCGTTTTACAGAAAAGCTTAATGCCCGCGCCCGAGTGGGTGGGTGTTGTCGATATTTCTGGATTGCGTGCATACACGTTAGGTAGCACTGCGGAGATAGTCCCGTGTATGAGGTTGGCTCTTAGGCTATAGAAGTCTTTGCCAGTAGGATCAGCATTCCAATTAAAGCCAGCTACGGTATTGCGGTTATGTCTTACGCGTTTATGGAATGTTGCCCAGTGAGCACGCGCATGCGTGATGCGGGCGGTCCATTTTTGTTGAAGAGCTTTGGGGTCTTGGGGCACTCCTCATTTATAAAATGCAGTCAAGCGTCTCGAGGATATTTTTTGAATAAATTCTTAAATGGTGTGACATCGGGCGGAGACCCTTAATCCATTGGAAGCAAATTAACCCTGCCATCCTCGAAAGCAATCTCCTCAGCTAAAACGTAAATCAATGAGCGCATAGCCTCTTCGGCATCAGCTAACTCGATTTTTATTGGCTCGCGATTATGGGGCAATGACTTGCCCAATAATTCCCAAATAAGGGATTCGGCTAAAGCCAATTCCTCAACGTTTCTATACCGATGAATCTCCCACTCACCCCAAGGATAGTCTTTTGATATTTGATTTAAGTAGCCACGTTTAACGCCTATGCTGATATAAACAGGCTTATCAGGATGGGTTAATAGGCAAATAGTGCCTGCATTAGCAATCTCCATCATCCCTTCTGGAGTTCTTGCGCCCATACCGCACTCGGGGCAGCCCTCCCCCTCCATAACCAACTTAGGTCGGGTACGCCACTGATGGCCATTGCTACATTGAAAATCATTTCTACCGCTGATGATACTTTTGACATACCCCAAAAGAGTAATGCCGCGCCCCACTAAACGTTTTTTTACCGAAACGTTATAAGCAGTTTCATAAGCTGGAATAGCTGATGACATCGGTCGAATTCCGGCGTCTTTAGCTGCAGTAAGTCCAACACAAACCTCTTCCCAAGACATTATTTCTACCTCAACGCCGCCTCTGAAGGGAATGGCCGATTGAGGAATTTGACTCCAGAATGCTTTTTCAGCCCAATATGGATCTTCTACAGGGTAAAACTCTTTTAATTGCCAATCTTGTCCTGTTTCTTTAACAATACGTCCAGCAGCTTTTGTGAAATCGCTATTGTGCTGAGCCATTCGAACTAAAGGTTGACGTATCGTCACCCCTATTTTGTAGAGACTTTGATCCGATGGATGCGTTAGTACGTAGATGTAGCCGGGCTTCATGAAAAATTATTTCTACCGTAATTTAAGCACCGCTTTATATAAACCCTTCAAATGATCGGCGCCCATATCTAATATAGGCTCATACATAAATGAATTTAAATGTATGTTTTCAGGGGTCATAAGGTTTACTTTTTCCAAGAGCTCTAGAGTATTGTGACTATCTTGAAATTTACCCTTATAAGCATTGAAAAGTTCGTAAGTCTGCATTCCGGTAATTTCATCTACAAATTTGTCATCCTTTATTGCCGAAATCATAAACTCTTCAGCCTTCAATCTAATTCCCATAGATAAAATTATCTTGCCATCTAACTCAGCAGTCTCATTGGGGTCTGATAAAACAACATCGCAAGTTTCATAAATTAAATCAATCACCTTAATTTCGTGGTGTGGCAAAGAAATTGATGGATCATTTAATACCAGTTGATAAATTGACTCAAGTCTTTCTATGGTTATTCTTTTCGACTTAGGTCTTATGTGCAATAGCGCAGTTAGATCATCAGACTCTGAAGGCCTATTGCAATACTCAGCTAAATTTCTTACAAATGGTATCGCTGCAATTAAAAACTTGGCATTATCAAAGTGCTCCTTCCAGTAAGCAAAGGGATCTTTCTGATAGAGCTCCTCGCGTAAGGCAAGATTGCGATTGCTTTTAACTGCAAATAGCTTTTTGTGCCTAGGTATTCCAAGCCTACTGCTAATTGTTCTATGAAAGTCAAAGTTATGCGTAAGAAATATGCAATTGAAATCGCCTTGGCGACTTAATTCGCGAAGATATTCAATGATCGCGTATTTATTTTTGTAATCAAACGAATCTGCAATATCATCAGCTACCACTAAAGTTTTGAGGCCTATATTTTTTCTCGCATTTAATTCGAAAAGAATATTAAGGATATATAAGGCTCGCTTCTCTCCTTGACTAAGAACCTGTATAAGTAAGCTTTGATCAATTTCAGTTACATCTTCACTGTCTTTAAATTTGAAGGCAACTTGTGGGGATGTTCCTTTTAAAATTACATCCTCTTGGTTAACAACCGCCAATTCAAATGGGACGGTAAATCTACTATTGAATTGCTCCACCACAGCCTCCCACAAAGTCCGCTCAGATTTGGCAGCCTCAATAGATTTTCGAATTACTTCTTTTGCCTGCTTGTACTGGTCAATAAATTCTTTAGCAATTACTTTATGCTCGCGCAAGTACTCGAGCCAAATCTTTCTCTGAAACTCGGAATAATCAGCCAACTCCGAAACAATATCCTTATTTTCCAATAGGTAATCTCGAAATTCGCGCAATTCCTTTGTTGTGAGTTTTTTATCTATTTCATTGAATTTCTTATTTAGATCATCATTTGAGAAGATTTTCTTTTTTTCTTCATCAATCTTTTCCGCTAATTCATCGGCAGTCTTAACCTCTTGCTTAACGCCTGCATTATTAAGATTAATTGAATGGCTGGCGCTAAAAAATCCGTTTTCCAGTAGATTTTTTTGCACAGTAGTTGCATGGTAGTAATTAAAAGTTTTTGAAAGAATCGGAGACTCTGCAACTAATTCATTATATTTTTCAATGTATTCGTTTAGCTGTCTTTTAATAGCGCCTGAATCTAAAAATCCCATTGTTTTATCATTAAAGAGATTGGCATACTTGAGTGCCGCAAATCTCTCATTCGCTACATCATCCAACCGCTCCTCAAGAGATTCGAGACAATCAAAAAGTGAATGGGCACCAAAGCATCTTACTAACTCACCTTCTGATGTTATATTTCGACCCGTTAAACCGGATGCCTCCTTCAAAATCTTTAATAATTCAATCTTTTTAGACTCAATACTATCCAGCGCTTGGTCGTAACCTTTTTTTATTTCTGCATTCACCAGAAGAAGGGATGCCTTACTAGACACAAAGTTTTGCTCGTAAGGTTGAATGACAAAGACAGATTCACCACTTAAATCAGCTCCATCTTGATCCTTAATATCCCTTACTGACACCCTATCTTTGTTGATTTGATCGCCTGAAGCAGATCCATTTATAAGGTCAATAAAAGACTTAGCCAAGGATGTCTTCATGAATCCGTTGGGTGCGTAAACTGAATACACCTTCGAGTCGTCAAATCTAAAGACATGATTAAGACTACCTATTCCGTAGCAGTTCTCAATTTTTACAGTTACTTTTTTCAATGAAATACCCACTTTAATTTTCTATCTTCCATCGTAACTATAGGAGGACGCTTACGCCAGCAATTCTTAGGCCTTAGTTAATGCTCTAAGTAAATGGCCATTAATATTCATTCAATCGCACACTCATTTTTTTATCCTCTAGACCATTGATTTATATAGGCTTTTAAATTGCCGTGACTTTTTTTAATCCATTGGTCGCGCGTTCGAATCCCGCCCGATCGAACCAATATAAATATCGTCACCTTAGCCTTTCTGAGCCTTGGAAATCCTGTTAGCCCCTCGATGCATAGAGTGAATCATTTTCAGGCATTCGTCTGGCCCTCATTACCCCATACCTAGTTGCATCCCAAGCATGATCTTCTGCATCGGTATCTACATCTTCAGGGTTTAATGAATCTGGAGGTAGTTGAGGGATAGTTCTTAACCAATGTTTACATGTTGAGAAGACTTTGAGTCTGTTTTCAGCCAGAAGCCGGATGATTTCTTGAGCGCCATTCAATCTGCTTCTGGGAGCGTTATAGGCCTCCGTCCATTTCACGCCTTTATCCCTGAAGATTTGTCCGATGGATCGCTCCGCTCCAATCTTCGAAAAGATGGATGGATCAGCTAGGTTCATGCGGTATTCATAACCAAGGCGTTGGTCGTGTGTTTCGATTTTCTTGATCTTGTCTGCGACTACGGTTGCATCTTCTCTTGTGCCCGTGTTTTCTTTATCGCCATATCCATAGAGTTCTCTCCATAGGTAATAGACTCCATCATTTGATAAGGCAAACCAATACACGGCATAAGGTCTGGCATATCCCCAATCCATAGATCGCCATACCTTCCATGTTGGCGGAATGGCAAAGGGTTCTACAACGTGTTTAGAGGGCTGCCATACGCCTTCCAAGAAACTTCCCACATGGATATCCCAATCACCCTCTAGCCATGCTCTACGCCTGTTTGGATCGCTTAGCGACTCTAGGCTCATGAGGTAGTTGGGATCGTTTCTGAGGAGATGGGTATTCTCATAGATAGTCGAGTGAATTCTCACTTTGGGTAACGCCCCCTCTTGCCTAATGATCTGTCCAGCTGGAATACTGCCAATCTGAAATCTTTCCTTTACGGACGCATGCCCTACTCCAAATGGATTGCATGTTGCCCTCACCATCCTTGGCATTCCGGGATGCGATGACCTGCAGGTGGAATGCATGGCTTCATAGAAAGAGAGGTTGCGCCAGTTGGTGAGCTCTTCAAACCCTAACCAGGGATACTCGTGACCGTGATAGTTCCAGTAGTCATCCTCGTTTGCTCCATAACGGAAGTACAGCATCTCCCCGGTTGGCCACTTCCAGACATAGTCTGATTCATTAAACTTGGCGCCTGGGAAGATTTGATAGAACCAGCGCTTACTCTTGGCTACTACGTCAGCCAACTGGGGATAAGTTAGGCGAAAGAGTGTTCCGCGCCAATGATCGCCAAACCCCCTACCTACATGTTGGGCATAGCTCATGAGCAAGGTATCTGTCTTACCCCCTCCCCTGGTTCCCTCCAGCAATACCTCATAAACAGGGCATGTCAGAAACAAAGTCTGACTGCCGGGCAATGGGGCCCAGATGGTTTTCATGGACTAGTGTTTTGCTTGGGCGGCTTGCTCCCAATCATCTATGCTCATAGCGCTTGGTACGACCAGAACTCCACTTTGTAGAGGTGCGCCATCTTTGCCCGTATGCTCAATGGCTGATAAGCGTGGATGTACGTAAGGTGCAGCGTGCCTTCCTACGGTAGCAGCCATGTTCAGAAGCTTAATACGAGCTTCATTTGCTAACGTCTTGTCACCAAGCTCCTCTTTTTTAACATTGCTAGCTTCTTCGTATAGCTGGTGCATCACCTTCATCATGACCTCTAGGGGTGTGATCCCCTGAGTAGCAAGAGCCTCAGCAATCTGGCGGGTGCGCTTAGTTAGGCTCCCAGTCTTGCGACCAGCCCCCAGTCTTTTTCCACCTTTTGATTTCTTTTGATTGTTTTCAATCATGAGGTGACAGTTGTTACTTTGATGAGCTTTAAAAGATGGGGTTGCAATGCGACTGAATCACCAATGGGCTCATCAAACTCAATAATGATTCGTTGGAATAAGTCATGACGGCTTTGGGCTCCACGATGTTTGACCACGGTACCTACGCGCCCACTCGGGGTCTTCACTTTTGATCCAATAGGAAAGTCTTCCATGTCTAGACGATCAATGACGCCTGCAATGGTTGGATTAGTTTGCATTGGGTTTCTCCGTGGTTTCTGCGCGCTCTTTTCGCTTGTGTAGTTCTGCAAAGATCCTTGTTTTGAAGGTCTCGTAACTTTCTGCCCCCTCGGCTCTCATGCCTAGCTCCCTGCCTTTGGCGTCTATGCCTTCATTGGTTTTCCACCAGGTATCTTCGTCTGCGCTAGCGGCTTCTGCCTTCTTGCGCGCTCCTTTGAGTATTGCCAAGACATAGCCTGCATTGATCGGGGTTGGGTTTGAGACTTTCATGCGCGTTTCCTTTGCTGTGGCGATAGCCTCTGCCACCTCAGCATCCGTTACCCCGAGATTGACGATGTCCCGTATGCGGTAGTCATCTACGGCTGTAGCTCTGCCCTCCTTGCTGATCATGGCTGCAAAGCTTTTATATTTTTCGATGCGCTCCTGAAAAATCTTTTCATCATCGGCAAGCGTGGGTGGTCCTTGGGAAATTTTTTCCTTTTCACCCCCATTGTTTTGTTTGTCTGGTGTATGGAGATTGGTTACTGGTGACTGGTGTTTGGTGTCTGGTGAGCATTGCGTTCGCAATGCGATCGCATTGCGAACGCATCCATTATTGGGAGTGATTTGGGGTTGTGATTCGTTTGTCGGAAATGATTGCCACCTGCCTTCTGCACTCCGCCTGGCTTTGAGTTGCTTATCTTTAAAGCGGGCTATCTCATGATCACAGCGCTCTTGTCTCCAGCCATCCTCAGTCAGGGTAAAAAATTCATTGAGGATTGAGACCACTGCATTTTTTTCTTCTTTGCTTCTTGCATAGATCAATCTTTGCACGAGCTTTACATCGATCGGTAGCGGCTTTTCTGTAGCGTAGTACTTTCTGATGAGGCGACTGTAAGTTGCATCTTCTATGAATGTCAGATGCGCGGTTGCTTCTGCGTAATCTCCAATGTGGTGCTCGTAGTAATTCATCTAAATTTATCTCCGTGTAGTTCTTTTTTCTTGCGTGCAATATGTTTTGCAAGAGATGAATCTAACAATCGAAGAGCGTATCGTCAAACGCGTTTTTTCTGAATTTTTCTTTAATTTATTTATCTAACAAATGTCTGTAATCCTTCTTTGAAAAATTCGTAGGAATTTATTTTAGAGTTTAAAGTATTGATTGATCTATGCATGTCCACTACTCTCTTTACGCTATCAGAATTTACTGACAGGTCTGTAGCCATTTATTTATATTGCTTGTGTCACTTCTATGAATAAATATTTTTTTGTAGTCAAAAATGAATATGCGTCTTCAAAGTGGGTATTGACATTTGATTGACCAACAAAATTTCATTGACTACATTGCACTTTAGCAGCACACAGATTGATTCATAACAAAACACAATAGGAGATTAAGTTAAATGGTGGCATTTCGTTTGTATAGCTTGTATCGATCTTATGGATACACAAAAATGAGTTCTGCAAAGATGGCGTTGCAGGTTTATCGTAAAAACTTAAAGCGCGCCCGCTAAGGAAATGATCATGAATGACATCACATCTAGAGATATGAACGTGACCTTAATGCGAATTCCTCAAATTCTGAAAATGATGCCGATTTCTAAATCCAAGTTTTGGCTCATGGTACAGAAAGGTGAATTTCCCAAGCCAATCAAGATTGGTCGATCATCTTTCTGGACAATTGAGCAGGTTCAGGCATTTATTCGGGAAAAGAGCACTCAATCCCCCTGATTAGTGATTGCCCCCGAAATTAAACCAAAGGCTCCACAGAGCTTCGGGGGTGATTAGTGGAAATGATATATCTTGACTATGCAATGGATCTAGCCAAAAAATTATGGATACAAAGATATCATCACAATTTGGCTGCTATAGCAGCCAATAATTCAGACTTCTTTGAATTTCTAGATACTATTAGGCCATCAAGCTGGTCGCATAGAGACATCAGTTCTCGTATTTTTTTAACAATTCGCTGTTGTTCCGCCAATGGAGGAATTGGAATTGGAAGACTTTTTAATGCACCTTGATTGATTTTCGGCATAGTGCCAGAGGTACCTGAAGCGCGCTTACGCAAAAAATTTCGACTCGGGGATGCGCTCATTGCAAAATATACATAATCGCTATCCAACTCACTCGAAACATGTAGTTTCATCATTAAATCTGGATAAATATATGTATGTAGTGGCCCCCTATATATTGCTGGAACCCCAACATATTCAATGGTATTCCCACGTTGCACCAAAATATCACCATCCTGCAACCAAAGACTTGAGTCTGGTGGTATGTCCTCGGCAATGAATTTCGAATGCTCGCCTTTAAACACTCCAGAAGTTGTTGCGCTCAATGTCAACGACTTAACTTTTGTTTCGTGATTTACAGCCTTGGGCGAATAGCCATTTACTGGACCTAGAATTAAAATTGCATCCAATCTTAAAAGAGCCCACGTATCTGGAACCGAATACTGCAAGGCGCTAGAGTCAGGGTCAATACTCGTTAGTCGAGGGAGAGATAATCGAACCCTCTCTGACTCGATCTTACTTAAAAGATCTTGAATAGAACCGTCTTCTTTTCTTTGCTCGGTTATTTTTCCCGTGATTGCGAGCTGTAAAATGGCTTCTCGCAGTCCGTCTATATTTCCCTTAGCTGAATATAAATCCCCAAAATTTTTGAATATAAAATCCCAGGCCTTTTCATTTGGCTGTCCTGAAGTGGATTCAAAGACTTGCGAAAGCGCTGCAATATGCATAGAGGAGCGTTTTTTCTCTTGCAAAGATTGAAGCGCCTCCATCTCATCACAACATGCCATTAATTGATCTAATTTAGAAACAATACGATGCTGCTCAGCAAGAGGTGGTAGCGGAATCGGTAAACTTACAAACTTAGCAATCGAAACGCCTCCAATAATTCCAGTCATTTCCGATGCAAACATCTCGCGAAATTGAGGCGATAGATAAACGTAGAGAATGTATTTACTCGGGATATTCCCATGTAATTCATTGGCAAATAATTTATTACCGAAGCAAATATCGCGCGCAGTTATTCCACATTTTTTACCAGCACTACCACCTTCGGCGCAAATTAGAACTGCATTTTTATGTGCAATCTTAAATTGCGGCTCACTAGCTGGAATAGATATGCCATTATCGTAATTCAAGCCATCAAAACCATAACCAACGTCTTTAGTCGCAATATAAGGTAATCCGACCGCACCCGCATACTTTGCCTCTTTCTCTGAAGAGTTGATGCTATTACCATTAAAGATATTTCCAACAAAACCAAGTTGAACCCATTTCCATCCATGCGGCAACTGATATGGTCCATCTACAAAAGGTTTCTCAAAGGTGGCCTTTAATTTCTTAATGGCGCCATCTTTTACTAATAAATTTTTATCAGCAACAATATCCCCAAGCAATTCGGTGACCGGTAAATCATGCTTGTCTTGCGACACAAGCCTCCCTCGCATCGCAAGATTTAGTATGAGTTCTCGCAGTTTTTGTATGCCTTCAGGTTCCGAAAAGGCAACATCAAAATACTCCTCTAAAAGATCCATTACCGAGATCCAAGCGCAACTATTAATTCAGCCTTCAACTCTTCTTGAATAGAGGAAATTTGATGGGCAATCTCCTGATACTCCCCCAATAATTGAATTGGATCTTGATGGTCAATTTGTACAGTGTGGGGATTTTTGGAGTCTAAGTTATATCCACTTTTGACAATGTCATCTGCAGATATTTTCCAGGCATGATTTGTAGTAATTCGACTATTACGCTCAAGACCGCCCCACCAAGATCGTTCATGAGCAAATTCTTTAACATCAAGGGGCTTTGACCGAGAGTAGCTCTTATAACCATCTGGATATGGATGCTCATAAAACCAAATATCTTTAGTGGGTCCGCCTTTTTCAAAGAAAAGTAGGTTAGTTGCAATACTTGTGTATGGTGCAAATACACCCTTTGGTAAACGCACTATGGTGTGCAAATTACACTCTTCCAGAAGTTTTTCTTTGACGCGACTCTTAATGCCCTCTCCAAATAAGAACCCATCCGGAAGAACTACCGCAGCTCGCCCACCTGGTTTGAGTATTTGCATAATAAGCACCAGAAATAGATCGGCTGTTTCCCTTGTTCTAAATGCGGTTGGGAAATTAGTTTCGATCCCATCCTCTTCCATCCCGCCAAATGGTGGATTGGTAATCACTACATCCACTCTCTCTGATGGACCCCAGCTAATTAAGGGCCTTGCTAAGGTATTATCATGACGAATATTGCTTGGCACATCAATGCCATGAAGAATCATGTTTGTGGTGCACAGCAAGTGCGGCATTGGTTTTTTCTCAATGCCGAAGATGCTGCCCTGTAATTGGGCTTCATCTTCTAATGTTTTGACATCTTGTTTTCTAATATGCTCAATTGAGCATGATAAGAATCCACCTGTTCCGCAGGCTGGGTCCATTACCTTTTCACTCAGGCGTGGATTAACCATCTGGACCATGAATTCAGTCACCGCTCTTGGGGTGTAGAACTCACCTGCATTACCTGCTGCTTGTAGGTCTCTCAGAAGCTGCTCATACATATCGCCAAAGAGATGGCGCTCTTGGGCTTTGTTGAAATCTACGCCCTCTTGAATCTTATTAATCACCTGACGAATTAGCTGGCCAGACTTCATATAGTTATAGGCATCCTCGAATACGGAGCGAATAACATAGGCACGTTGATCGCCGCCTTTGGCCTCTAGGTTTTGAAGTGCTGGAAATAGATCGTTATCTAAGAACTGCTTTAGCTCATCGCCGGTCATGCCCTCAGCATTAGCCGCCCAATTTCTCCAGCGGTATTTTTCCGGTAGTGGAGATTTGTATTTATCTTGCAGTAATTCCCACTCGCTCTCACGATCATCAAAGATCTTGAGGAATAGCATCCACACCAATTGACTTAAACGCTGGGCATCACCATCAACACCCACGTCTTTGCGCATGATGTCTTGGATTGATTTAATAGTTGAACTAATACTCATAAGTGGTAATGCCTATCTATTGGGGTGTTGCTATGAATTTTAGGCGTAGAGCTGGTTTTCTAGCTCATGCAATGCAGCTATATAGCCTGGCTTACCGCCAAAGGCTGATACAAGTTCGCTGGCTGTGCCCATTTTACTAAATGGGTCTAGGGTCAGAATCTTGATATCGTCAATATTCTCGATGCCAGTGTCTGCGTATTTTTCTAGTAAGGCCTCAAGAACCTTGCGAGCCTGTTCGCCATACTTGGTGAAGTAGTTACGCTTTTTGACTTGATCTGCACGCTCCCTACGAGTGAGTGCGGGCTGATCAAATGCTACATGGCAAATTAAATCAAAAGCATCGCAATCTTTATTAACTTCGATCGCCAATGCCTCCAGTAAAAGACCATGCTCTTCTAGCTCCTTAATTACAGCAGCCTTACGCTCAGCGGAAGTCCATCTCTTCAGAAATTGATCCAGCGTTGAATAGTCTTTTCGCACTGCTTTACGGGTGTAGTCCTTTAAGGACTCTGTAATCAACTTACCTTCGGGTCCGTAATACTGAACCCGCTCGGCAACAACCTGAACCTCTACGTCACCCACAAAGTATTTAGCTCTCACACCCTCTGGTCCAGGAGGGAAGCCAGGGGGCTCTGGAGGAACGGGCGGCTCAACTCCGGGAGGCGTTGGCGGCTCCACCGGAGGAACCGGGGGGTCATCAACCCCAGGCTCATAGATAACAATTGGCGGGCCATCAAATGCCTCATCAGCAAAAAGCTCAGTAGCCTTTTTAAAGTCCATGATGGTGAACCAGTACTTGTCGTAATCTTCGTTAATGCGGGTACCACGCCCAATCATCTGCTTGAATTCGGTCATAGACTTGATATGTTGATCAAGCACTACTAATTTACAGGTCTGAGCATCTACGCCAGTAGTCATTAGCTTAGAGGTTGTAGCAATTACTGGGTAACGTTCTTCTGGGTTAATGAAGTTATCAAGCTCAGCTTTACCTTCTTGCTCATCACCGGTAATACGCATGACGTACTTGCGATTTTCTTTGACTCGCTCTGGATTTAGATTAACCAAGGCTTGACGCATACGCTCTGCGTGATCAATGTCATCGCAAAACACGATGGTCTTAGCAAATGGATCGGTAGCAGTTAAGAAATCAGTGATTTTCTTTGCCACCAGCTCTGTACGCTTTTCCAAGACCAGGGTTCGATCCATATCGTTCTGGTTGTAGATGCGATCCTCGATTAATTGGCCACGTTTATCTACCTGTCCAGCGCTAGGTCTCCAGCCCTGGAGATCTCTATCGATATCAATACGAATGACTTTATACGGGGCAAGGAAACCATCTTCAATTCCTTGCTTTAGTGAGTAGCTGTAAACAGGATCGCCAAAGTAAGTAATGCTTGATATTTCTTTGGTTTCTTTTGGTGTAGCTGTTAAGCCAATGTGTGTGGCAGAGGAAAAGTAATCCAAGATCTCACGCCAAGCTGAATCTTCAGAGGCGCTGCCGCGATGACACTCATCAATCACGATCAAATCAAAGAAGTCTGGAGAGAACTGCTTGTAAATATTCTTTTCTTCATCGTTACCAGTAACGGCTTGGTAAAGGGACAAGTAAATTTCGTAGCTCTTATCAATCTGACGCTTGCTGATCTTAGTCATTGCAGCGCCAAACGGCTTGAAGTCATTATTCTTGGTTTGATCGACTAGGATGTTGCGGTCAGCTAAAAATAAAATACGCTTCTTTGTGCCAGACTTCCATAAGCGCCAGATGATCTGAAAAGCTGTATACGTCTTCCCTGTACCGGTAGCCATTACCAGCAGAATACGATTGGCACCATTGGCCACAGCTTCGATTGTTCTGTTTACTGCATTGACCTGGTAATACCTTGGAGCGCGCCCAGTACCATCGTCGTAATAAGGCATTTCTACGGTATTTTTTGCCTCAGGGGTATCAACACCTTTCCATTTGCAATAACGCGCCCATAGCTCTTCTGGTGACGGGAATGAGTCCAATGAAAGCTCTTGCTCCACTTTGTCCGCCAGGCCGGTTCGGTCATGCATTAAGAATGCGTCGCCGTTTGAACTAAATACAAAAGGCACATCCAGCGTTTCCGCGTAATCAAGTGCTTGCTGCATTCCTGCGCCAACACTGAGGTTGTTTTCTTTGGCCTCGATTACGGCGATGGGAATATTAGATTTGTAATACAGAATGTAATCTGCGCGCTTTTGCTGTCCGCGGGTATGTAATTTGCCGCGAACAATAATGCGGCCTTTAGTAAAACTTAATTCCTCGCGAATTTGAGTGTGCAAATCCCAACCTGCGCCAAGAATGGCTGGCGTAATGAATTTCGTACAAATATCTCGTTCGCTAAGGGATTTCTTGCTCATTCAATAATGCCAAAAGTTATATATATCCCTTAATAATATAAGGAAATCAGTCATTTAATGGCATTTTTAGGGTTTGCATACCAGGCTCACTATCTGAGCCTTTATAGGCATACACTTAAGCTGACGCAACAGGGGAAAGTTAATGAAATATCAATTTTGTTTGGTCGCACTGCTCATTTCGGGGTTTGCACATAGTCAGGCCATTTATGGCCCTAACGGTGAATACAAAGGTTATATACAAACCTCTCCCAATGGAGTGTCTAACTCTTACAGTGCTACTGGGGCATTCCAGGGATCAGCTCAAGTACAAGGTAACCAAACAAATTTCTATGGGCCTCAGGGTCAATATCAAGGAAATATCCAAGCGCCGATTACCACCCCACCAAATACAACAATTGGAACACCCCCACAGGTGAATCAAGCACCTAGCATCAAGGGTTGGTGATTAGCTAGTGGAGTATTAAGACGCTATTTTGGTGGTGGATAGAGAACCCAAAAAAGGGTCTCGTGAATATGGGCTCTGCGGTTGTATATGGCTGTGAGTCGAATCACTACAAATATTATCTGAACACCGAACCCTACTAACTGCGAATTTTTAAATGAAGAAATTCATTACTTTCTTGTACTCTATTGGGCTTCCATCAAAAATCTCTTTGAGGCTACGACGCGATCCGCCGATCAACGATTTTTTGAATACGCTCTCCAACGAAGTTCCGCAGGTAATTTGACCCGAAGACCTGGTCTTATTTAGCCTTAAAGCAAGTTCCGCCCCCATGGGATCAATTAAAAAGATCTTTAATCCCAATTCCACGGCTTGGGTTAACGCCTCGTTAATATGCTCATCGCCAAATCCATACCCTATAACCATCAACCTAGCATTGGGCTCACTTAAGTATTCGGCAAATTTGTTTTGATACATCTGCAATATAGGGGTAGTAGAAATTTCTTGAGTTTTATTACCGCCCATAATCAAAAGAGGTGATCCATCTTCTTTCTGCCAATTAGAGGACCCATGTAATTTATATATAGGCTGCATTCTTGCTGATAAATCTACATTTAAATTAGATTGCGGAATCCATCTTCCCCGCGCCTTAGATAAATGATGAAATGGCTCCAATGATGGCCGAAAATCTAACCCAGGAAGTGATGCTCCATCCCATCTTCTAGGGGAAATTAAAGATAAATCGACCCTAGATAAGTAATGCTCTTCAAGCAAAAGATCTTGATTGAGTGTAAAAATTGCGTCGAATTTGTTTAAAAAGGAAGCAATAGTTTTCGAAGACTCCTTAGGAGAGGTTTGCAAATCCCAATCATTAAGATCAAGAAAACCAGAGTTCATATCGCCAAACATGACTAAAACCGCAGATTCAAATTCGGCCAAATCAAATTGCCACTCAGCTGGGTTGTTTTTAGCCAGCATCTGCAACTCTGCCAAGGCAGCCTCAAAACCACCTGACAACTGGTGCTTCCATAGTAATTGTCGTAATTTGTCACTTCCAATAACTGCTTTGGTACCCAGTAAATATTCAAAAACTTCTGTAGCCAACCATCCACCCCAATTGCGGCTAAAACCAGCGCCCAGTAAAAGTAATTTTGGCATCTAATTCACTCTCTTGAAAATTTTCAACCCATATGAGGACCTATCCTGCCTTGCAGAATAAATAATGGGCATAGAGAAGCCTTTTAATTCCCTGTCTTTTAAAATCTTTTCTATCAGAGGCATTTGCTCTTCTGGAAATCTACAACCCAAAATAATCCCAGTTAAGGCGCTAGGCTTAAATGGCAAAAAGCTATTGGCAAGCCCAGGCCTAATAATTCTTCGCTCTTGCTCATACCCCCAACTTTTAAATTTTCTTAACAAGCCGACTTTTAATGCATTCTCCTGCGGGTCAGTCCACTCGACAACAGGATAATCAGCCGAATATTCAACTGAAATAGCTTGTAAAAAAACTTCTGGGTTTATGCTGACATCAAATTGCAAAACCAAACCCTTATGCTGATCAGCGTAATGACTCCACATTAAAATTTCCCTGGGATCTTGGGATAAGCAACATACACCAGCCGTGCCGGCGTGTTTTACACTGGACTCCATGACCCTTGCTTCTAAACCCTCAGGATCGAGCATTAATTGGTCAATTTGACGCTGTCTTAGTTTCCATGTTTTTTGAGCTATATCAGGGTTATTTTGAAGAATACCTTTTAGTCTTTCCCGTCGCTTTGCTGGATTTCTGTCAACCGTATAAACCCACTTCATATCAAATGGGTCGTTAAATGATTGCGGGGAACTTAACCATAAATTTGAGTCGCATATTATTGAACTCAGATACTCCGGGGCGTTGCATGAGTAATATTTATAAAGAAAAACTTTGTAATTTTGCTTTACGATAAAGCGACGCCTTTCCCTAATCGGCAATAACGCGACCTCTTTAAGTAGCTGACTGGAAGAAATATTTGATTTAGGCATACATATTCATGCAATTAGAGGTAGAAATTTCTCAAAAAATGTTCTCACCCAAAATACCTTGAAGTCTAAGGTCCAGCATATCAGAGCGGATCCGAAAATAGTGGCTTACCGGCATGATTTCAGAAAGCCTTACACAACTCCTATTAAACAGTTTTTGGAGATGGGCAGCAGAGCTCCAATAACATAGGGCCCGTGGATGCTGGAACTTCTGCCGTATACGGCGTAAGGGGTCTATGCATGATTCTTTTTCTATCGCCAACCCCTCCAGAATATGAAGACAATTTAATCAAATTGTACGAATGAAATCTGGGGGTATTTTTGGGGGTACTCTTTGAAATTCGTACCTTTTTGGTATTACGTAACCTATTGTTTTTGATCTAGAAAATGGGATTTAGTTCGATCTCCGCCGACCCACCATTTTGAAGTAAATTGATCCGCTCAATAGACAAACGCCACCTCATCAGGTGGCGTTTGTCTTTTCTTTGATCAGATTTAAATTGCTTGAATCAACGCTTTGGTGTTTTCCCAACTATCTTTGCTGCCCTCAAGAAATCAAAGTCTACACCCTTATCAGCTTGGGTCACTGTGTCTAAGAAAAGCTTGAGATAGCCACGCTCTGCAGTCGGCTCAATCACTGGATTTTCTTGTGCTCGCTTAGCCAATTCTTCATCTGTAATCAGTAAGCTGATCTCACGATTTTTTACACTAAGACGAATGCGGTCACCATTTTTTACATGCGCTAGTGGCCCACCTACTGCCGCTTCTGGGGTCACATGCAACACAATGGTTCCAAACGCCGTACCACTCATACGTCCATCAGAAATCCGCACAATATCTTTTACACCTGCGCGTGCCAGCTTCATCGGAATCGGAATATATCCCGCCTCTGGCATGCCAGGCGCACCCTTAGGACCAATATTCTTGAGCACCAAAATATCATCTACCGTGACATCTAAATCGGGGCTATCAATACGATTGGCAAGATCTTCAGAGTTTTCAAAAACAACCGCGCGACCTTCATGCTCCATAAGTTTTTCATTGGCAGCGGACTGTTTGATGATGGCGCCACCAGGAGCTAAGTTGCCATGTAGCACAGCAATACTGCCGCGTGGATAGATTGGGTTATCAAACTTACGCACTACATCTTGCTTAAAGCTAGGCGGTGCAGCGTCAATCTCTTCGCCCAAAGTGCGACCAGTTACTGTCATCGCATCCAGCTTTAACAAAGGCTTCAGTTCGCGCAGTAGGGTTGTCATACCGCCGGCGTCATGGAAGTTCTCCATGTAGTGATCACCCGAGGGCTTGAGATCCACGAGTACGGGAGTCTCATCACCCATCTTATCTAGAGCATCTAAGTCAATCTCTAGGCCCATACGGCCAGCGATCGCAGCTAAATGTACGATCGCGTTTGTCGATCCGCCAATAGCCAACAAGACACGCATCGCATTTTCAAAAGCATCCGCTGTCAATATCTTGTCTATTGTTAAGCCATCTTTTGCCATCTGCACGGCACGAGCGCCCGACTCTTCCGCGACTCGAATACGATCAGCCGTTACTGCTGGTGGAGTGGCGCCACCAGTAACCGTCATACCCAATGCCTCAGAAATACAGGCCATCGTGCTAGCTGTACCCATCACTGAGCAGGTACCTACGCTCGCAACTAGTTGGTCATTGACTTCATCTTTTTCAGCTTCGTCGATTTCACCAGCACGGAATTTCCCCCAATAGCGACGACAGTCAGTACATGCGCCAACACGCTCGCTTCGATGCGATCCAGTCAACATTGATCCAGTAATCAGCTGAATAGCTGGAAGACCTGCTGAAGCCGCACCCATCATTTGCGCTGGAACTGTTTTGTCGCAACCACCAATCATAACTACCGCATCCATCGGTTGAGCGCGGAGCATCTCTTCAGTGTCCATCGACATCAGATTACGTAAATACATACTCGTTGGAGCAGCAAAACTTTCATGAATGGAGATCGTTGGAAAATCCATCGGCAAGCCACCAGCCAACATCACGCCGCGCTTAACAGCCTCAATCAGCTGCGGCATGTTTCCATGACAAGGGTTATATGCACTACCGGTATTGATAATGCCAATCACTGGGCGATCTAGAGCGCTATTGGTATAGCCAGCGCCCTTAATAAATGCTTTACGCAAGAACAAGGAAAAGCCCTTGTCGCCGTAACTTGTTAACCCCTTGCGTAAGCCGGTTTCAGTAGTTTGTTTTTTGTCTTTACTTGTCATGGAAATTCTTTAATTTAAAAATTAGCCTCTTTGATCACTTTTTCCCAGCGCTTCACTTCAGGCTTGAGCAATGGAGCTATTCAAACGATCAACGATAGGCATAGGTATATCTACCGACGCAAGAACGCCGAGCCATAGCGTAATAGTAGCTACCTAATTGAAAATTGATCATTTTTGCCTCCATTGAACAGCTTTATTTTTATACTCTTAATATACTAAACTTTACTAATTCACCAACTTGAGCGTGCTAAGCTCAAACTACATCGTTACTAAGGATCGCCATGTCAACCATTCAACCCTTTCATCTTGCTTTTCCTGTAGACAACCTAGAGGCAGCTCGCACTTTTTACGGCAGCACCTTAGGCTGCGCCGAGGGACGAAGCTCAGATGAATGGATTGACTTTGATTTCTTTGGGCACCAGCTAGTTGCCCACCTTGCCCCTCAAGAATGCGGTCACGCAGCCTCAAATGAGGTTGACGGACATCAAGTTCCTGTAAAACATTTTGGGGTTGTTCTGACAATGCCAGATTGGCACGTCTTAGCTGAGCGTCTAAGCAAAAGCGGCATGAAATTCATCATAGAGCCGCAGATTCGATTTAAGGGAAAAGTGGGTGAGCAAGCCACCATGTTCTTCTTAGATCCCGCCGGGAATGCTCTAGAGTTCAAGGCATTTGAAGATCCAAGCCAACTCTTTGCAAAATAATTGGCTTGGATCTGACATCAAGAAATTAAAAGTATTGGTAACTCATTCCCGCTTGAAAATTTAAGGGCGCTCCAGCGAAGATCCCGTCAGGGCTTCTGCTGGAGATGTATCGCTTGTTGAAGATATTATTCACCACGCCAAAGACCTTTAAGCTTTTATTAATCGAGTAATTTGTACTCCAATTGACTGTAGTGACCGAGGGTATTTCACCCAAGGTACCAATGGAGTTTGACTTAACTGTATTGGCTGAATCCGGAAATTGTTGCGAAAGGTAATTCAGGCTCACCAAAGAGTTAAATCCATTTTTTTGATAGTTCACCCCGAGATTCGATGTCAGGTCAGGGGTGTAAGGAATCCGATTACCATCAGCACCAATTGAGGAGCTTCCCACAAATTTAGCCACCGGGATGTAGGTCAGATTTCCATTAACGCTCCAACCAGCACCCAAGACATATCCTAAAGCCAATTCCATGCCTTGATGCAAGCTTTTGCCACCATTGGCCTTAGTGATTCCAGCTGCAAGACTTTGATTCACGATTTGATTGCTAAAGTTCATACTAAAAATTGCAGCATCGTAAGTAAACCCAGAATTCGCACCCCTCAAGCCGAATTCAATATTGGTAGAGCGCTCCGGATCTAATTGCTGATCAACCCCCTTTTCATTAATTGCAGTAGCCAATTGTGCGGGTGCAAATCCTTTATAGACGCTGGAATACAGCTGTAGCTCTGGTATTACCTGCCATGTCGCACCAAGCTGTGGAATCGTTTCTACATTTTTTGCGCTGCCATTTTTTTCAGTAAGGATGTTATTGCGAGTTTGGTTGTAGCTTTCAATACGTAATCCTGGAATCAAAGCAAAGTCTTTAGTGAGTAAAAATCGATTTTGGGCAAAGATTGCTGACGAATTGGCTTTATTCTCCTCATGACCAGTAACCCTGCCTGATTTTGCAAAACTAGTAGATGCCACCATTTGATTGGTTTGCGACTCAGTATGCAGACGCACTCCAAACTCAAGCGCATTCTTGATTCCCATTGCACTATATTCATGGGAAATGCGGGAATCAACACCGAGCATCTGAAATTCGCGATTACGGCCAAACATACAGTTAGCGGTCCCATTGCAAGCATTAAAAACTGTCTGATCCGCATTGCGAGCACTGATACTTTGTCGCCAATAATCTCGCCCCAACTTACTCCAATACAGCAAGGTATTCAGCTTGGTATCTGCATCTATTTCCCATGCATGATTAATATCAACGGCGTTTCTTTGTGTCACAAAGTAATCATTTGGTGCTGGATTTGACGATATTTTATTAATGTACTGATTGGGCCTTAATCCCACATATGAAGTATTTATATTATTGTCATAGTGGGTGTACTTCAAACTCAACCATTGATCTTGATTAATGCTAATACCACCCTTGAATAAGATGTCATACATTTTGTAGCCATTGTCCTGATAACCATTCGACTCTGATTTGATGATGTTGATGCCGGCGATAGCCCCGTTTAAATCTGACTTAGCACCAGCCTCAATTTGAGCCAATTGATAGCCATAGTTACCAGCTTTAGCAGAGAGCTTCAAACCCTGCTCCGGAGTTTTGGTCAAGTAATTCACTACACCGCCAATATTGGATGGACCATATTGCAGGCCTGAGGCACCCTTTAATACTTCTATCCCACTCATGCGATCAACAGGCGGACTGTAATAGGATGCATTCGAAATAAACAAACTAGGATGAATCGGCGCACCATCCTCCAGCAGCAATACTTTTTGACTGCGACTCGGATTGAGACCCCGAATTCCAATATTTGGGATAGAGCCAAGGCCACCTTCATCACCGCGAATGTTTACCCCAGGAATAGTCTTTAGGGCATCTTGGAGTGATAAAGGTTGCAGTATTTCTAACTGTTTCTGATTAATCACATCGACAGTCCCTGGAATTTTGGATCGCGCATTGACTCCGCGACCCACAATATCCATCCTTGGTAAATCAGTTTCCTGAGCATGAATATCTATAGCAAACGACCATCCACATACCAATGCAATACTTGAGGCCCAAGCTACTTTTTGCTGCTTCATATGCAATCTCCAGAGATATAAATTAAAAATCGCTGGCTATTTGCATCTCAAGATACTTTTGCTGGCTAATGAATTAGTGAAAGATTATTTGGTCAAGATTAATTTCCTTAACTTAGTGATACTCAATGTGTATCTTTGGCCATCGTGCAGAATGACAATCGATTTATCTTGACCCAACAAAGTAGTGCTGGAAATGACCTTTCCCCAGCTCTTTGTCAGACAATGGGATTCCTGGAGCGGCCCTTTGAAATCAAAATTCACTCTAGGCCTCCAATCTAAAATGAATAGGTAGGCGATAGCAATCTGATGAAGGCGCTTTAACTATCTCTAGCGCTGAGAATTTCCAGGTTTTGATGGTTTCTAAGGCGGATTGATCTAATCTTTGATGGCCCGAGCTCTTCATAACAACAACACTTTCAACATTACCCCGGTGACTTAGGCAAACTTGAAGATCAACGGCGCCCTGCTCCCCCATTCGCCTACTCGCCAAAGGGTATGGTGGTCTTGGATTGACAAACTTTTCGCGCGCTTGGATGCCTTTACTCGCTAATGATGATGAGGGTGACTTTGACTCAGAATCACTTACAACCGAAATTGAAGAGGTTGTTAGCTTTGAATCTTTAGGACTGAGATTAAAGCCTAGCGTTTTTATAGGTATAGAGGGGATGCGCCGGTCGCTTGAATCCACGAAGAGATTAAGCGTAATAATATCTTTGGACAATAAAACTGGATTGGCTCGAGGATAGAGACTCACCGCATGAAACAACACCAGATGCATCGAGATCACTAAAAGAATAACTACAGCATTCCTATTTAATTTCATTCTTGCACTTCTCAGCAAATCCATCTCCCCAACTGCTACTCACAAATATTACAAATGAAAATCATTCTCATTCATTTTATGGAAGGCAACTTGTTTAAACAACCCCTCGGCATAAGGGGGTGTTTGGGCTAGGGGTATTTGAGCTGCTTAAATAGAGTGGAAGCTCAATCTCTTAAGCTTAGACGCCACAGAGAGGTAATCTCAGCGACTCTTGCAAAGTGAAGCAAATCAGAGTCATCAAAAGCTTTGGCATGTTTCGGCTTGGTGTCTACTCTGCCTAATACTTTCAAGTCAGCTATTTCAATCCAAGCAAGTAATTCTTGACGGGTCCTGAGTTCAAGATGCTCTGCCAGATCAGAAAGAATGAGCCACCCCTCGCCTTGAGGCAGGAGGTGATCCTTTAGTCCGGATAAAAAACCTTTTAGCATTTGATTGTCTGGGTCGTATATTGCATGTTCTAAAGTTGAGCTAGGCCTTGCAGGAATCCAAGGTGGGTTGCATACGATTAATGAAGCCTTCCCGGGTGGGAATAAATTGGCTTTCACAATCTCTACTTGTGAATTCAGGTTTAACAATGCAATATTTTCTTTGGCGCAAGTCAGCGCCCTATCGTCCTGATCAGTAGCAATGATTTTTTGCACATCCCGCATCGCTAGAATAATAGACAGCACCCCAGTGCCAACACCGATATCAAAGGCGATAGAATCTTCATTCAGCCGCTTTGGTAATGGTGTATTACAAAGCAGCTCAATGTATTCACCACGAACAGGCGAGAAAACGCCGTAATGCGGACGAACAAAAATAGGCTCTCCATCGCCATCAGCAAGAATAGGCAATCCATTCTTACGCCATTCATGGGCGCTAATCACACCCAACAACTCACGTAATGAAATAACATAGGACTCACTCACTTTGCCATAGGCTTCTAGACAAGCTTGAGTGACGTCAGGTGTACGACGCAATGCAATGGTGTGATCGCAGTTACATTGGATCAGCAAGTTACCCAGTATTCGCGCTCGCTGTGACTGGATAAGTCGGTGTTGATGAAAGATATCTTTTGCTGTTTTTTTAACCGCAACATCATCTGCTTTGTCCACCCGCTTGCCTGTACGTTTGGATTTTTTTGAGGGCTTGTCTATCCTCCGTACCAACGCTTGCAACAACTGACGGGCATTCTGGAAATCGCCCTTCCATAAAATAGCAGTACCTTCACAGGCCAAATGATAAGCATCATCTGCCGTCAAGGTGTCATCCCCAGTTACTACTTTTTTATGCGGCGCAATGCCATTTTCAGAATGCCAAAGCGCTGTACACGCTTCACCATTCTCATTCCAATGAATGGAGGTATTTTGGGTCATGACTTAAGCAGGAGGATGCTCCTCAGGATTGACGTCTAGTGCAATTAAAAATCGGGAGACCATATTGTATGCAGCGATCACCGTGACCAACTCCACCGCATCAGTATTGCCAAGAGCAAGCTGTAGGCGTTTCATTAAAGCACCGTCGACTTGAATGTTGCGCGTCATTTGGAAAGTGAGCTCTACCGCATCATTTTCCAGCGCAGAGAAAAGTGCTTTGGGAAAGTCTGTTTGACCTATCAAACGCAATGCTTCAACCTGCGCTTCACTGCCGCCTGCCTTAATAAATGGAGGTGCATGATGAAAGAATTCATATTCCGCACCATTAAGAACGGCCACTCCACACATGGCGAGCTCGCGTAGCTTTGGATCTAGTGAGAGGTTATTACGTATCTCCCCAATGAAATGATTCCAGCCCTCTGCAATTGGGGTGCTATGCAAAAGCATGCGATCCAAATTAATGAATTGACCACCGCGTCTCTTGCGAATGGCTGCCACTAGCTCAGCGGGCTCAGCCAAATCCAAAGGCTGATAGGGAATTAAACGTTCAGTCATGTTTACCTTTATTGCGTTTCTTTAATATTATTCTCGATCACAAATTTGCCCCAGATACCAATTTGCTTGCCGATGAAATCACGCAAAGCCTCTGGATTACCGGCAACAATTTCAATTCCCTGTGTCTTTAATTTTTCTGAAACAGCTGGTGACTTTAGCGCTTTAGTTACTGCCGCATTCATCGCATTCACAATGGCAGGAGGAGTTTTGCCTGGCGCCAAGACTGCCCACCATGCAGGCGCATTAAATCCAGGGAATCCGCTTTCAGAGATAGTGGGAACATTCGGCAACTCAGGCGATCTTTTGGCAGTAGTGATTACCAAAGGAATAACACCGCCACTATCAATATGTGGCTTAACTAAAAACTCTGAGCCAACAGCTAACTGCACTTGACCGCCAAGAACATCCTGCATCAAGGGGCCGCCGCCACGATAGGGAATATGATTCCAATCAAAGCCAGCTTGCTTTGCCAAGCGTGCCATAGCCAAATGCCCAAGACTGCCAATCCCGATAGAACCGTAACTGAACTGCTTACCGGCCTTAGATTGATCTACCAGCTGCTTAAAGCTAGTGATCCCAGAGTTCTTACTAGCAACGAGCACCATTGGCGAAGTACCAATAAGCGTGACCGGTGCAATATCCTTAATGGTGTCGTACGGGAGCTTATCCTTTAGAACAGGATTTACTCCATGAGTATCAAATACCACCGCAAAGGTGTAACCATCAGGTTCTGACCGAGCCATAGCCGCAGTACCAATAACGCCCGATGCACCCCCGATATTCTCAACAATCACACTTTGCTTTAATTCTGCCTGCAAAGCAGGAGCCAAGGTACGCGCCACTTGATCTACAGATCCACCGGGTGGAAACACGGCAATCAGACGAATAGGTTTTTGGGTAGGCCAAGTTCCCACCCCAGCTGTTTGAGCGCTAACAATCGAACTAGCACTCGTCAGCAAGAGGCTCAATAGCAAGGCTTTTTTGGCCATTTTTAATAAAATTCGCATACAAGGGTCTCCTCCGATTAAGAATGCAAGATTACCACCCCTCGCAGCCGCTTGTTTGATAATGTGGGGCGTAGCCCAAAGAGATTAAAAATGAAGCCCATTTTGAACGTTGCCGCCTATTTATTTGTCAGTCTGGACAACTTAGTGGAACTGCGCGCCAAAATATTGAATGAGTGTGACTCTCGCAGTCTGAAGGGCACCATCTTGCTCACAGGTGAGGGCATCAATTTGTTTCTCGCTGGGCAAGAATTAGAGTTGCTTGGTTTTTTAGATTGGCTTCGATTGGATGGTCGCTTCAAATCACTACAGACTAAAGATAGCTGGTCTGAAACGCAGCCATTCAAGAAGATGTTGGTCAAAATCAAAAATGAAATTATTCGCATGAATCACCCGATGATTCGGCCTGAAGAAGGTCGTGCAAATTTCATCACACCAAAAAAATTACAAGAATGGCTTGATCGTGGAACCGATGATCTGGGGCGTCCCGTAGTCATGCTAGATACACGCAATGCATTCGAGGTTGGTTATGGGACTTTCGAGAACGCACTGCATTTCAATATCGAAAAATTTACCGAGCTTCCTGAGGCAATTACTGCCCACAAAGATGAGTTAGCGGATAAAACGCTAGTCAGTTTTTGCACTGGTGGTATCCGCTGCGAAAAATCGGGGCTTTATATGCGTGAAATTGGCATGCAGCATACCTACCAGCTGGAAGGTGGCATCCTCAAATATTTTGAGGAGGTTGGCTCAGCACACTACACCGGCGACTGCTTTGTATTTGATGAGCGGGAGGCATTAGAGCCTACCCTTAACTCCATTCCAGTGGAGCGCTCTATCCGCAAAAAATTACAGGGGCAGTAGGCTAAGGTAAATTGCCTGATCTACCTATTAAAGCTATGCGCTTTATAAAGAGTAGTTTCATATAGAACTCAAGCCATCCCTTGACCTTGGCAATCACGGTATTACCCCATGCAAAATGGCAGATGGATCAGGAGTAAACTCGTTCAAAATAACAAAACAGCAAAGAGAGATATGGCCAATTCACCAAATATTGTCATCCTAGGAGATTACGAACGCGCCCTACGTCGCTTTTCTAAATGGGATCGAATTGAGCAAAATTCAAACCTCACAATTCATCACGAGCCTTTGCGCGATGAAGCACTGTATGAGGCAGTAAAGGATGCTGATGTCATTGCCATCGTTCGTGACCGCTCTCCATTTAATGAAGCCTTGATTGCAAGACTGCCAAAGCTGAAAATGTTGATGTTCACAGGCAAGCGCAATGGCACGCTTGATAGTGCCGCCCTACTTTCCCGCAACATTCCGATTGCCTGCACACCGGGAGGCCCTTCAAAAGAAACCACTACCGAGCTCACCTGGGCATTAATTCTGGGAGCTTCAAAACAATTGGTTCGCCAAAATAATCTAATCACCTCTGGCGGCTGGCGCGACAAACTCTCTGTTCTCCCTATGCTCTCCGGCGAGCGCCTAGGCATTATCGGCCTGGGTGCTATCGGCAGCTCGGTTGCACGCGTTGGCAAGGCATTCGGCATGGAGCTAGTAACCTGGAGTCCCCGTATGACGCCAGAACGTGCTGCCGCTGAAAATGCAACTTCCGTCAGTCTGGATGAATTACTCAGTACATCCAAAATAGTGACGATGCACTTAGTGGCGGGTCCAGGAACTAAAGGCCTCATCAGTGCCGATCAGCTTGCTTTAATGCGCCCAGATTCCATTCTGGTCAATACCTCACGATCAGCATTAATTAATATGCCTGATTTATGTACCGCCCTCAAAAAAGGTTGCCCAGGTCAAGCTGCAGTGGATGTATTTGATATTGAACCATTGCCAGTCAACGATTCATTACGCAACATCCCCAATTTATTAGCAACTCCACACCTTGGATTTATCGCAGAACCGATTTTTGAAATATTCTCCAAGGGCATTACTGAAACGCTCGAGGCCTGGATAGATCAACGACCGATTCCATATCCATTTGAGCCTTAATCACCTTGAAATCACTGACGCCGACCCAGCTATTCATCAGCTTTAGCAAAATTGGCATGTCTGGTTTCGGGGGCGTACTCCCCTGGGCACGGCGCACCTTGGTGGAGCAAGACAAAGTACTTAGCTCAGAAGAATTTAGCGCGATTCTGGGTATCTGCCAAATCGTTCCAGGCCCCAATATTGTGAATCTGGCAGTGTGTATCGGCTCCCGCTTTGCTGGCATCAAAGGTGCCTTAGCAGCAGTACTTGGCTTAACGCTTGGCCCTATCTGCATTGTGATGCTGCTAGCCCTAATCTATACACATTACAGCTACTTGGAAGCTGTCCAAGGCATTCTGAGAGGTATTTCTGCTGTTGGAGTTGGTTTGATTGCCTCCACCGGAATCAAAATGCTGCGCGATGAGTTGCGGTTTCCGGCGATGTTATTGGTGGTAGCCATCACAGTTATTGCTGCCTGCTATTACCAGCTTGGCCTTGGCTGGGTTTTACTTATTGCATCGCCGTTTGCTTGGCTATTGGCGCAAAAAAAGGCGCGTAAAGTATGAGTGTCTTGCTCAGCCTATTTCTAAAGCTTTCAGCCTTTTCTCTGGTTGCCTTCGGTGGAATCAATGCACTACTTCCCAGCCTCTTAGAGCTGTCGGTGAATCAAGAGCGGTGGATCGACTTGCAAACTTTTGCAGATTACTTCGCTATTGCACAGGCGGCTCCGGGCCCCAATTTCATGACAGTCACGCTCATTGGCTGGCATGTTGATGGTGTGCTGGGAGCCCTGATTGCAACCATTGCCATTGCTTGGCCCTCCTCTATTTTGGTGTACCACCTACAGCGCTTGATCTTAGGTATGCATGATGAGCATCAGAAAAAGACTATTCAATATGCTGCTGCCGCTCTTGCTGTTGGCCTAGTGCTTTCTTCGGCATGGCAGATTGCGCTACAAATTAATCATAGCTATGCAGCCTATACACTGACGCTGTTGACTATTGGAATCGCTGTTTTTACTCGCTGGCATCCTTTGTATTTAATTGGATTGGGCGCCGCTCTGGGAGCATTGGGGCTTATATGAAATATTTGCCCGTTTTAAATAGCTCATTTAAAACTGTGCAAACTTACTTAGTTACATTACTTCAGCGCTTGATAAGTCAAAATACCTAGGAAAGTGAGGGCTAGTGACCCCACTAAATGCAAGAGCGCGGTTCCCAATGCCCATGTGACTTCTCCACGCTGCATCAAGCCTACGACTTCAGCAGAAAAGCTAGAGAACGTAGTGAGACCGCCTAAGAAACCGGTAATGACAAATAACTTCCACTCGGGAGACAGGTTTGGGTTGTTGCCAAAAAAAGCGACGGCAATACCAATCAAATAGCCACCAACCATATTGGAAATAAACGTTCCTAGTGGAAGTGCCGCTGCAACATTCACTGTCGCCAGATTAAATCCTGCCCTCAGAAGTGCGCCCAGACCGGCACCACAGAAAATAGCGAGGATGGATAGCCACATATTGACTACTTATTGAATTGAGAACGTCAACATACTGATAGAGCCCATCTCCAAGCCATTAGTCAATGTCTTGGAACTCTCACCTTGCTCCTGAAGAGCAAGCGTATATATGGCCGGCCAATAATGCTCAGGGGTCGGAATGGACAAATGAGCGGCATCACCATATTGCTCCCAATGGATCAAATTCTCATGGTGATTTGCATTCATCTCGGATACAAAAAAATCATTGAACTCCCGCGCCCAAGGATAAGGAGTGGCGCCCTCTTCCCAATGAATCGTGCGCAAGTTATGCACCACGTTCCCGCTTGCCAGAATGAGAATATTTTCATCACGCAAAGGGCGTAATTTCTTAGCCAGCTCGTAATGCTCACTCGCAGATAAGGAGCCATCCAAGCTAAGCTGTACTACTGGTACGTCCGCGTTAGGGTAGAGGTATTTCAGAACAGACCAAGCGCCATGATCAATACCCCATTCGTTCTCTTCTAATACGACAGGAACATCCAACAGTTCTTTTACTCGATCCGCAAGGGCGGGGCTTCCCGGCGCTGGGTACTGAATCTCAAACAAGGCTTGCGGAAATCCGCCAAAGTCATGAATTGTTTTAGGCTTTGGCATTGCAGTAACCCATATACCTCGGGTTACCCAATGCGCCGAGATAACCAAAATAGCATCGGGGCGCTTTAGTGATTTACCAAGATTGGCCCAAGCGGCTGTATAGCGATTGGGCTCGATAGCGTACATCGGACTACCATGGCCAGCAAATATTGCAGGTTGGCGATGGCTAGTCATTCAAGCAAATTAACCGAATACGTAACCAGTGTGAGCTGCAACCAATGCAAACAAAATAGCCAAGCTAGTAGCGGCTGCCAACATCACGATCAAGGTAATGATCTTTTTGTTGATTTCGTCTTTCGTCTCTTTATGCCATTCGTTCATGCCAAATCCTTGTTAAACACATTAATTAGTAGCGCAATTATCCACTATCGGCCGCGACCAGCCTTGCGCATCATGGCTTTTCCACCGCCAAAGCCAGCTTGAGGCCTTCCACCAGGGCCGGATGGGCCTTTGGGGGCTGGGGGACGGGCTGCAGGCTTGGCCACTACTGGCTTAGCTGGGGTCTTTGCTTCAGGTTTCTTTTCGTCAGTCACTTTTTGCTCCTATAGATATCATATTGCCATGTTTACTGACTATTCTATCCAAGCTATCGCCATTAATGCGATTCCTTTGATTTTCGCCATTACGATCCATGAAGCAGCCCATGGTTTTGCTGCTCGCAAGCTTGGCGATAACACTGCCTATATGTTGGGCAGAGTGAGTCTGAATCCATTGAAACATATAGATCCGGTCGGAACAATCCTCATTCCTGCGATGCTGATTTTGACGGGATCACCCTTTCTGGTGGGTTACGCCAAACCGGTGCCCGTTAACTTTGGACGCCTTCGACATCCCCGGATTGACTCCATTTGGGTTGCTCTAGCCGGCCCAGGATCGAATTTCATTCAAGCGCTGATTTGGGCAATACTCCTGATCGGCCTCATGGGATTTGGGATTGAGGAACGCTTTCTGATCGCCATGTCTCAAGCGGGTATTACCTGGAACCTTGGGCTCTTGGTATTTAATCTCTTCCCACTTCCTCCGCTAGATGGTGGTCGCATACTGGCGGGCTTATTACCAGCCCGTCAGTCCATCGCACTTGGAAAGCTAGAGCCCTGGGGATTCTTTATCGTTCTGGCACTCGTCTTTACTGGGATTATCGGGAATCTCTGGATGGAGCCCTTAATGACATTCTTTAAGGGGGTAGTTTATTTCGTCACGCTGCCCCTACAGATGATTTTTTAAAAGCAGTGCCATTCGCAAAAGTCATTATTCGAGAGTATGCTAATTGTGCAATGTACTCACCCCACCCTGTAATCGATTGAAACTACTGGAGCCCCTGATGAAACTCAAGCACATTGTTTTGGCTGTCCTCGCACCCACATTACTAGTTAGCGCAGGGGTTGCATTTGCTCAATTTAAAAAACCGGAAGACGCCATTAAATATCGTCAAAGTGTGTATACCGTGATGGCCAATTCCTTCGGAAAAATTAGCGCCGTTGTTAAGGGGGAAGCCCCATTTAATAAAGACGATGTTGCCAAGAATGCAGCAGTTGTTGCAACACTCTCTACATTGCCATGGCAGGCCTTTGGCCCAGGCACCGAAGGTGGCAACGCACTGCCAGCAGTGTGGTCAGATAATGCGAAATTCAAAGCAGCTTCAGAAAAAATGCAACTCGCCGTGGTGAATCTTAATACCGCCGCACAATCAGGCGATCAAGAAGCGATTAAGAAAGCTTTTGCTGCCGCAGGGGCAACTTGCAAAGGCTGTCATGACGACTTTAAGAAAAAGTAATTAGGCGCTAATGACATAGCCCAGAATCAGCGCAATCAAGCTC
Organism: Polynucleobacter arcticus; assembly: GCF_013307205.1. Taxonomy (NCBI): domain Bacteria; kingdom Pseudomonadati; phylum Pseudomonadota; class Betaproteobacteria; order Burkholderiales; family Burkholderiaceae; genus Polynucleobacter; species Polynucleobacter arcticus. Next base: position 1,674,662 of record NZ_CP028940.1, read on the forward strand.
AGCAGAAATAATGCAAGCCCGCGTTGCAAACCGCCATCTTTAGAGGCGTGACCCAAGTCAGCAGATAGATATTTAATCTCCTCGCTTGGGTCAATTTCTTTATCGCCTAGCAGCATCGGCTTAATTAAATTTTCACCTTTGTATTTTTGGTAATACAAGATCGCGCATAAATGCAATGCAATCAATGCAATGAGTACTGTTTCATTAAGGCGATGAACCGAAGTGAAGAGCTCAACCGTACTACTCGAAACATACTTTGCCAATGGGCCCTCAAAGGCAATATCGTCATTTGCAAATAAACCAGTGATCGCCTGCACGCCAACCGAAGCAATTAAGGCTAAGACCGATAAGGCGCCTAATGGACTATGGCCAAGTCCCGCTGGGGTTTTTCCGGATACGAAAGAGATCAATGTCTTTGGACTAGGAACAAAATTGATGAAGCGTGCATGGTGAGAGCCAATAAAGCCCCAGCAGATTCTAAAAATGATTAAAGCTAGAACGCAATAACCCGCACGCGCATGAAAATCCATCGCATTACCACCAATCTTGACGGTAATAAAACTCATGGCAATACAGATGACAAGAAGCCAATGAAATAGGCGGACTGGCAAATCCCAGACGCGAATAGTTTTTTTCATCTCTGCAGAATAAATCAATACAGAGACTTACCACTGCTTTATTGAATCTCCGGCAGATCCTTTTGAATAATCTTCAAACCCTCGCGTAAGGCCTCCTGATAGCGCTCACGCTCTGCCTTCATTGTCTCTGCAGTCCAAGAATAAAAACCCTCACCAGTTTTCATACCAAGCTTGCCGCTAGCGATGCGATCACTCAAGCATTTCGCAATCTCGGGTGAGTTGTTCAGGGTCGGATAAATTGTTGCTCCACCAGCACCATGCACATCAAGTCCCGCATGATCTCTCTGCATTGCCGGTCCTGCCGCAATGTAGCGAAAGCCAAAACCGAAGCGAACTGCCTTATCAATATCTTCTAAGCTAGCAATCCCAGCATCAACCATGGCAAAAGCTTCACGCGATAAAGCATGTTGCAGGCGGTTGGCCAAGAAACCTGGCAAATCTTTTTTCACAGTGACCGGCACCATGCCGCAGGCCGTCATTAATCTGGACAGGCTTTCACCAACCATCGTGGAGGTCTTCTCTCCATAAACCACCTCTACACAAGGCACTAAATGCGCTGGCATAAAGAAATGCAATCCAATCATGCGTGCTGGCGTCCTTAAACCTTTCGCAATATCGCTAATTGGAAAGCTGGTGCTATTACTTGCTAATACCGCCTCGGGTTTTGCGTATTGCTCCAACTTCGCAAATAACTCTTGCTTGATATCCAAACGCTCAGGTACGCACTCGATTACTAAATCAACTTCCGACCAATCTACTTCTTCCAAAGAACCCGCGGTGGCGAGTAAATGTAGGCGATGCTCATACCCTAGATCGATCATGGTATTTGCAAAATAATCTGGCAAGAGTGCGCGACGTTCTGTAGTGGGCTCTACTACCTGAACTGCACAGCCGCCCCGGGCACATACGGCAGCCACATCGGCACCCATGGTGCCACCACCAACAATGACCACTTTAGTTTCAGCTGGGGTAAACAACATCTCAATTTCTCCTTCGGTGGCGATATAAGGATTACAAATCCTCTTACAATACTTTCATTATTCCAATAAAAAAGTAAGCGAGACATGATCCCAGTCAATTCGGTACTGCAGGTCGGCCAATTTCCAGAAATAATGCAGATGGAGATTGATAAGCGACTGAGCACTATCAAACTGCTAGACCCTCAGAGCAAACCTCCAGAGGGAAGTTTCACCGCCATTCTGACCCGCTCAAATACCCAACTCCCACAGGGGTTACTCGAGCAAATACCGACTATCCGCATGGTCGCGACTTGCGGAGTTGGCTACGACAACCTCCCCCTGGGTTACCTAAAAGCAAATGGGGTTAAAGCTAGTAATACCCCAGGGGTTCTGAATGATGCAGTGTGCGAATTGGCTATCGGTATGTTGTTTAGCCTCTTACGGCGCATTCCCGAGGCACAGGCCTTCGTGAAGACCGCCGCATGGGCTCAGTCGCCATTCAAAATCACTACAACACTCGCCGGTAAATGTGTTGGCATTGCAGGGATGGGACGCATCGGACAGGATTTCGCAAAACGTCTAGAGCCCTTCAAAGTCCAGATTGCCTATACCGGACCCTCCAAGAAAGAACTGCCCTACAACTACTACTCTGACATCAAGGGTTTGGCACAGGCGTCAGATGTGCTGATCCTCGCGTGCCCTGCTAGCCCAGAAACAGACAAGATGATTAATGCGGAAATATTGGCATCCCTGGGAGCCCAAGGCTACCTCATTAATATTGCGCGAGGGAGTGTCGTAGATGAAGGTGCTCTTTTAGTTGCACTGCAGCAAAAAAAGATCGCAGGTGCAGCACTCGACGTATTTGAAAATGAACCCAATCCCAACCCTCAGTTCCTAAGTCTTGATAATGTCTTACTAACACCGCATATTGGTAGCGCAACTGCCGAAACGCGACAATTAATGACTAATTTAGCAATAGACAATTTAGAAGCTTTTTATAATCAACAGCCACTTCTGACCGAAGTTAAAAATTAAATCGGAGCACGTATGACCATGTCCCTTCACCCTTCTACCCTACCTGCGGTGCTATCACCCGTATTGACTCCTTTTAATGCAGATGGCAGCCCAAATGCACAAAAGTTATTGAAACAATGCCAATGGCTCGAAGCAAATGGAGTTGGTCAAGCGATTTTTGGCACCAACTCTGAGGCAAACTCGATGTCGGCACCTCAAAAGATGGGTACCCTAACAACCCTCATTGAAGGCGGCCTAAACCCAGCGCACATGATGCCTGGAACAGGTGCCACCTCAATTGATGCCACCGTAAATATGACGCGACATGCGGTAAAACACCAGTGCGCTGGCGTATTGATGCTGCCACCGTTCTACTATAAAGACGTTACTGATGATGGCCTCTTCGCCTATTTCTCAGAAGTCATTCAAAAGGTGGGTGATGCAGGATTGCAGATGTATATCTACAACATTCCGCCAGTCACCAAAATCAATCTTAGTCTCTCGTTATTAGAGCGCCTGACTAAGGAGTACCCAAAAACGGTTGTTGGTATGAAAGATAGCTCCGGAGACTGGGCTTACACCGAGTCCGTAATCAAGCTATTGGCGCCATCCGGTTTCCGGGTTTACGCTGGTAGCGAAGTGTTCTTAATGCGCACCCTCCGAGCGGGTGGAGTTGGCTGTATTTCCGCTACAGCTAACGTAAACCCTAAGGCCATCGCAGAATTGGCGGCGCATTGGAAAGAATCTGATGCAGATCAACTCCAAGGCGCTCTAGATCAAGTACGATCTATTTTTGCTCAATATCAGATGATTGCCGGTATGAAAACTGCTGTTGCACATTACAGCAAGGATTCTGAGTGGTTACGCGTACGCCCACCACTTATGCAGCTCAGCGCAGACCAGCAAGCGAAGTTATTGGGAGAGTTACAAAAAATTAATTTTAGTATGTCAGGTCTTTAATTCAACAAACGCAAAACAGGAGACAAAATAATGAAACTAATCAAAGTTATTGCTGTATCACTCACGATGATGTTTAGTGCCGCACAAGCACAAAATATCTCTATCGCAACCGGTGGTACTGGTGGCGTTTACTACCCAATGGGTGGTGGACTTGCCTCAGTCTTATCCAAGCATGTACCAGGAATGTCAGCAACCGCTGAAGTTACAGGCGGCTCAGTTGATAATTTAAAACTCGTTGGTAGTGGCAAACCTTACGTTGGTTTCTCAATGGCAGATGCCGCCAAAGATGCAAAAGATGGTGAAGACAAATTTAAGGGCAAGCCAATAGATTTGCGGAACTTACTCATTCTGTATCCAAACCAAATGCACGTTGTTACCGTAGAATCCACCGGCATTAAAACCATGAAAGATTTAAAAGGTAAGCGCGTAAGTACCGGCTCACCTGGTAGCGCAACTGAAGTCATGGCATTTCGTTTGCTCGAGGCTGCTGGCCTTGACAAAGACAAAGATGTTAAGCGTGAGCGTTTGAGTGTTGCAGAGTCAGTCAATGCTGTTAAAGATCGCAAAATCGACGCTTTCTTCTGGGTTGGTGGTTTACCAACAGCAGCTGTAACAGATCTTGCCAATAGCCCAGGCATGAAAATTGTCATGGTAGACAGCGCTGCCGAAGTTCCTGCTATGAATAAAAAATATGGCAATCTTTACTTCCCAGCCCTGATTACAAAGCAAACTTATAGCGGCATGGAAAAAGATAACAATGTGGCAGCGGTTGCAAATCTGTTAGTTGTGAATGCTTCTATGTCTGATGCAGAAGCATACAAAATCGTTAAAGCTGTTTTTGATAATCAGCTTGAACTGGTACGCTCACATGCTGAATACAGAAACATTAAGCTAGAGAATCAAAAAGCGAATGCCTCGCCGATTGCATATCATCCAGGCGCGTTGAAGTACTTTAAAGAAAAAGGCATCAAAGTAAACTAAGCCATATCGGGGTGAGTTAATCTCACCCCTTCTGCTTTAATGCAATACATCAATATAAAAATAGACGAATTAAGACATGAATCAAAACGCAATTGATAACGAAACCCAAGATAAGCTAGACGCCTTCATCAAGCAAGAAGAGGGCGACTCTAATGACTACAAAGGTCTACTAGCTATATTCATCACGCTAGTAGCAGTAGGCATGTCTTTATTTCATTTGTATGCAGCCTACTCGATCGTTCCAACCCACCAACTCAGAGTCATTCACGTTGCTCTAGTCCTATTTTTAGTATTTTTAAGCTTTCCTATTTCGGCTCGTTTTAAAAACAAGTTGATGTTTTGGGATGTCTTACTTGCCGTAGGCTCAATTGCTATCGCTTATTACATTCTGGCCGGTGGCGATGATCTGATGGACAGAAATACCTCGCCAGACTCTACTGACGTTATGGTTGGTATTGCCCTCATCCTTATTATTCTTGAGGCCGTCAGAAGAACAAATGGCATGGTACTGGTTACTGTTACGGTGCTTTTCTTGCTATATGCTTTCTTTGGCAATTACCTTCCCGCCCCATGGACCCACAAAGGTTATGGCTTAGATAGGCTGGTGGGTTATATGTACATGAGTCTAGAAGGTATCTATGGAACTGCCGTCGACGTCTCTGCAACCTTGATTATTTTATTCACTATCTTTGGCGCCTTTTTGCAGTTCACTGGCGCAGGAAAATTCTTCATTGACTTCTCTTTTGCCGCAATGGGCGGCAAATCATCTGGGGTAGGTAGAACGATTGTTCTATCGTCATTCCTGATGGGCGGCCCATCAGGTTCGGGTGTGGCGACCACCGTTACGGTTGGCTCTGTTGCTGCGCCTATGCTTGAAAAAGTCGGTTACGAAAAAAATGCTGCAGGTGGCCTTTTAGCTGCAGGCGGACTTGGCGCCATCATCTCACCCCCGGTATTGGGTGCTGCTGCTTTCCTGATTGCTGACTTCCTCAAAATTTCCTACTTAGATGTGTTGCTTATGGCAACCATTCCCACGATTCTGTTCTACCTTGGATTGTTTGTCATGGTCGAAATCGATGTACGTAAGTACGGTATGAAAGGTATTCAATTTGCATCCGCAGAAAGCGCCTGGCAGTTAACCAAAAAATACTGGTTTCATTTTTTCTCCTTGATCTCCATCGTGGTGTTCATGATGTTTGGTTTCTCGCCCGTGATGTCAGTCTTTTGGGCGACCGTTGTTTCCGCTTTTTCAAGCATGTTGCGTGAAGATACGGCAATCATTCCATGGGCCTGGTTTAGAGGTAAAGAACCTATTCTTTCTGGCCTTTATCGATCTAACTTAGTCAAAGCGCTCTCATCTGGCTCTACGGGTGTATTAGCGATTGCAGTAACGTGTGCGGGTGCAGGCCTGATTGTTGGAACAGTGACCCTTACCGGACTTGGTCTCAAATTTAGCTCGATTGTGATTCAGTACGCCGGCGGCTCCTTACTACTAACAGCCATCTTTACAGCATTGATTGTGTGGATCGTCGGCCTTGCAGTACCGGTAACCGCCTCTTACATTATTTGTGCTGTGATCGCTGCACCAGCCCTGATTAACTTAGGTGTGCCTGCATTTGCTGCACATATGTTTATCTTCTACTACGCAGTCCTCTCCGAGGTATCTCCTCCAACTGCTCTTTCACCCTTTGCAGCTGCAGCGATTTGTAAGGGCAATCCTTACAAGACCACCTTGCAAACATGGAAGTACGTTGCCCCTGCTATTTTGGTGCCATTCATGTTTGTACTCGATGAGTCTGGTGTGAGCTTATTGCTCATGGGCTCGACATCGGCCTTAGAGCAAGCGGACTGGATGCAGATTGCCTGGATTTCATTTACTGCTGTAGTTGGCATCATTTGTTTGGCCGGCGGCTTACAGGGTTGGTTTATTGAAAAAACCAAAGTATTTGAGCGAGTGATTATGGTGATCTCTGGCGTAGCACTAGCCTACCCATCAATGGAAGCAGACTTAATCGGCTTCGCTGGTTTTGGCTTGGTACTCATTACTCAGTTCATGGCCTACTCTAAGATGAAGTCTAAGGCAGCCTAAGTTAAGCTCAACGAACTGCAGCAAAAATAATCCCGCTCAGTGCGGGATTATTTTTGCCTGTCAACTACCAAGCATTACAGCAAGTCATTTAGACAATTTTTGTCCAAGCTAACTTACCAGCATACTTTTTGACTGCGGCCTCATCAAACTCGAAACCTAAGCCTGGGGTTTTATGCAAGATCAAATCGCCATTCTTAAAGGTGAGCTGCTTATTGATCAACCGGCGGAAATTCAAGACCTGATCATCTAAGAAAAACTCTACAAAGCGGGCATTGGGTGTTGCAGCTACCAGAGGAGCATGCAAATCATGCATCCAGTGCGGACACACAATCACTCCTTTTAAATCTGCATAAGCTGAGATACGGCGCCACTCTGTAATGCCACCACACACTGCGGCATCAGACTGCAAAATGGCAGCGCCACCAAAATCGATCAACTCCCTAAAACGCCAGCGTCCAGACTCCATCTCACCGGTGGCGACATTAATTGTGGTTTGGCGTGCCAAGGCGGCATGTAAATCAATTGCGTCTGGCGAGAAGGGCTCTTCAATCCAATATGGGTTGTAGGCTTCAAAGCGACGAATGTATTCCAGCGCCGTTGGTAAATCACGCCAAGCATTGTTTGCATCTAAGGTCAGCAAAACATCCTCACCTACGGCCTTACGAGCAGCCTTCACGCGCGCCTCCTCCTCCCTTGGAGAAAGGCGACCTACTTTCATTTTGACAGCTTTAAAGCCCTGTTTCACATAGGACTCCATCTCCTTGCCCAGCTTGGCAGGGGTTTTTCCATCCAAGTAATAGCCACCACTAGCGTAGGCAGGCACGCGGTCATCTACCACCGATCCCAAGTAATGATGGAGAGGTAATTTAGCAGCGCGGGCATTTAAATCCCACAGCGCCGTATCTAGGATCGAAATGCCTCGCATGACTGCGCCAGAACGGCCCTGCAGAATAGATTCGTTATACATTTCCATCCACAGACCTTCGCTGCGGTGACTGTTTTGACCAATCAACTTTGGGGCTAGTAACTGCTCGACAGCAATCTTGGCAATATCGCCACCAGCGCTACCAACGTAGCAAAAACCAATGCCCTCATTGCCATCCTTGCCGCGTACCTTTACTAAGCAATAGTGCCGCTCTGAAACCGTACGAGTGGAAAAGGAAGTGACCTTATCCAAAGGGACCACAACCGCTGCAACTGATACTGACTCAATAATGGGCATGTGAACTCCTAATTCAAAAAATAATTGTATCGATAACTTTTGTCACTTTCCTTGACCCACTTCAATAGAAAATTGTTGCACTACAACATAAATATTAGAGAGTTCGGCCACAATATTGGATAATTGGGCAGTGAAGAACAGCGCAAGTCATCTGCCTAACTGGCTGAATAATGTAAGCCAAATGATTGGGCCCTCCCTAATCATGCTGATGGTATTGCTGACGCTAGGGATTATCTCTAGTGCACAAGCGCAACCAGCAAGCCAGCCTAATACAACGAATAAGACAGCGAATAAGACTCCACAGATCAAGCAAAAGTCTGCGGCCTCTACTAGCAAACAGTCTGGTATCAAAGTCAAAGAAAGTGCAATCGATAAGCCTTCAAAGAGTCTGAGTTTGGATCCCGAACTGTTTAAAAGAATTGATGGCGATCACACTAATGCAAGCGGAGCAAATCTAGACTATCGCGTGCAACGCGGTTGCCTACGTCGCACCTTTAACGAGGAGAGTCTTCCCGCCAACCTAGGCCTGCAAGATCGTAATTTCAGTGATTTTTTTAGAGCCCAGACCAAAGGGTTTTTTGATCGCATGCGCGGCAATTGCATTCCTTACGCGCTAGCCCTTGGAAATCGTAATCGCTTTGAGTCACTCAGCATCATGAACGGCCCAATACAGGATGCCAAGACCGAGGTTTGGACATTTACACCCTCAGCGGCGGGCAGCTTCTTGATTCAGCAAGACTACTTAAAAGAAGAATCCAAGCGCTTTACTGAAGTTCAGCTAAAACTTAGTGACGTGCTATATGACCCCAAAAGGGTCGGAGATAAATTACCGGTAGAGCTAATCTGGGAGCTGAATTCAGTCATCAAGCAAATTTATCCCGATGAAAGTAACGCTCTAGAAAATACCAATAGTATTGTTCGCCTCATCGTTGATTTTGGCGACAAAGAGCGCTGGGCGCAAATTTGGGCGGTAGAGATTATTGATCCCGCCACACAAGAGGTATTTGCTAGTGCATTTTGGGTCGAGCGTAACGATATTCCGGGCGCCTTCTATACCGGCACTGGGGAATCTATTGAGCGCACCTTCTGGACCAATCCACTGAGCTATCGACGCATCTCGAGGGGTGTTGGTAGCGTGCGAGCTTCGAGTAAAAAAGTGGCTCCCGCAAAAAATGGCGTTGCACCTGCTGCTGCGCCTAAACAACGCTACCGCGCGCATATGGGTATTGACTACGCAGCTCCTACTGGCACGCCGATCTTTAGTGTAGCCACCGGCAAAGTAGTCCATTTAGGCTATAGCGGTGCCTTTGGAAACCTGATTATTCTTGAGCACCCGGGAAATTACCGCACCTACTACGCACACTTGAGTAGCTACAACGTCGAACTTGAAGTGGGTAATGAAGTTCGACGTGGACTAGAAATAGGTTACGTTGGGTCGACTGGACGCTCTACTGGGCCCCACCTGCATTTTGAACTCAGAAAAGATGGTGTCTACGTTGATCCCTATAGTCAAAAAACACAATTAGATTTATGGAATATGCGTGATAGCGATAGCGGACTCCTCACCAGAGAGGTTCTACTGTTAGGTACGCCCATCACCAACTCCGAGCTACCGGATAAAAATTAGATGGACTACTTAACAGCCTAAGTAAAGAATAAAAAAGGGGTCCGATGGACCCCTTCATTTTTAATACTGTAGCTATTACCCAAGAACCAGCACTGGCAATTTCGAATGCACAATGACCTCGTGTGTTTCGCTACCCAATAAAAAACCTTTGATCCCACTACGCTTGTGTGAGGCCATCACAATCACATCTGCCTTGGCTTTCTTAGCACCATCCAAAATCCCTTCGGATAAATTACCATTTGGCATATGCAAGGTGTTGGTCTTCACGCCAACGCCTAAGGCGACAATGGCCTTTTTGAAGACGTCAGCAGCAAAAGCTTCGCAAACCTTTTTATGGTCCTTTTGAGAGATCCCGTAACCCATGGTGCTATCAGAATAGACCATCGGGGGCATGGGATCGGATACGTAGACTAATGTCACAACAGCCTTGTCCGCCTTAGCAAGCAAAGCCACCTTCTTTAGTGACTTTTTACTTACGTCTGAACCATCCACTGGTACTAATAAGTGCTTAAACATATCGACTCCTGTTAAATTAAACTGCAAAGATCTTCATTCCATCATAATCCTTATTAGTCACATGTAAAAGCATAAAAGGAAAACTCAATTGCTCAATTACTTAGCGGTCTATTTTTCGTTCCTACTGTCATTGGTCATCATCGACTTAATTTGGCTTCTTGGTATAGCCAAAAATCTCTACCGTGACGATATGGGCTCACTGATGGCAAGCGAGCCTAAGTTGCTGGCTGGGCTAGCCTTTTATCTTTTATACGCACTTGGTGCAGTGATTTTCGTGATTCTTCCTGCTATTTCGAAACAGTCTTGGATTTATGCGCTGCAATACGGCGCTCTATTTGGATTCTTTTGTTATATGACTTACGACCTGACCAATTTAGCCGTGATTCGCGACTTTCCAGTTCGACTGGCATTCGTTGATATCGCCTGGGGATCCTCAGTGACTGCGCTATCGGCCACCGCTGCCTATTGGGTTGGTAGTCGGATAGCTTCATAACTTTTTGGGAAAGAATTTCTTTCGTCCAAAGCTTCAGGACTCACATCAGCTTTAGGCGGAAACCATTTAATAATTCGCAGTCCGGCGCGCGCATTTATCTATGGTTATTAATTTGCCCCTTAAGAGGCTTGCTCACCCAACCACTCCGGCGTTCATAGATTACAAACAAGATACCCCACACTACTACGGCTGCGTAAGCCCAGACCCAAGAAATTTGAGATGTGCGTGAGCCCGTTAAATCCAGCACAAAACCAAAAATTGCAGGGCCCAACAAACCACCACCAAAGCCCATTAAAGAGTGTAGGCCCATCGCAGCACCCTTCACTCCCTCTTTGGCGCTCACCACCAAGCCAGCAGTTAAGGTGGCAGAGTCCGCCATGATGAACATGGCATGCCCTATTGCTAAAGAAACAATCAGCCACCAAGACTGGCCCGTCGATAAAGCCAATGCAACCCCAAAGATGGCGCTGGTGAGCATGACAAAACAAATCCATTTTTGACGGCCGATCTTTAAAGCAATTTCGTTTCCAAGAATGGATGAGGGAACACCAAAAAAGTTAATCACGCCTGCAAGGGTGGTCGCGGTCAATAAAAATGGTTCACCCGAAGCAATCGCACAAAATCCAAAAAAAGCCACAATCCAACTGCGGGATGCAAATAACTCAATCGAGTGAGCGGTATAACCAAAAATGAATCCGGAAGCAGTTTTATCTTGTAATACCAAACGCCATTTATCAACTGGAAAAATATCTCGCAATCGAATGTGAATTGGGCCGTGCCATTTCTCATGAGTCAGCGCAGGAATCAACAAGAGCACAATTAAGAAGGCGGTAAATGGGCCTAAGGCGATCAAGCCAAAAACATAGCGCCAACCTAGTGCATCCAATATCCATCCTGAGCACAAATACGAAAAGCCTGTGCCAATTCCGAAAAAAGCGGTATAGAAAGCAATATGTCTTGTGAGCTCACCGGTTTTAATACGATCTGACAAGATCTTTAAACCCGGCATGTAGGTACCCGCTAATCCCGCACCATTGAGCGCCATAAATATTAGGGCAGTCCAAAAATTATCAGCTAAGAGTCCCATGCCCAGCAAACCAACAGTAGCTAAGAGTCCACCAATCAGGTAGATCTTTTTTGCATCTACTCGATCGGTCAATGCAGTTGCCAACGGAACCATCAGCATATAACCAAAGAAAAAAGCACTGGCGATTAAACCCGATTGCAAGTTACTGAGATGCCACTCGTCTTGCAGAGTTGTTAATACAACGGCATAGCACGCGAAGCCCAGTAATGCACAGGTCTGCGCCATAAGCATCAGGGGAGTGTAATTAGTCGATTTAAAACGCATAAGAGCTTACTAAAAGATTGGCCATATCAACCCGTCCATTCATCCTAACAAGCATTACTGCTGGCTGTGAGCTGGCGAATCTTGAAAACTATTTGATCGGAAGGTGAGCACCAAGGTGTCCCTAAAGCCGTGAGACCCTGTTGGTTGTATGGGGGTCGATTCATGAATCATTCTTTCATCATTCATGAGCAACAAAGACCAGGGCTCGGTTAGGGTAAATCTCAAACCAGTAGACCCACCCGCCTCAAAAATACGAGTTTCACCACCTTTAATACCGACTCGATTCACTAAAAAGACGGCTACAAAATCAACACCATCACGATGAGCACCCTCAGGAGTGGGGCGACCAATCCCATCGGTTGTATCAATCCGAAATTGATGCGCCTCAACAAACCAAGCAGCAACTGGCTTCACGCTATTGAGCACTTGAGCCAAGCCCAATAAAAGAGATTGCCACGCAGAGTTACCCGTCAATTCAATCTGTGAGGGCTCAAACCATCTCTCAATACCACCATGTAAGGCGTTGTAATTCACTGATTGCCAATGTGCTCGATGCGGAACCATTCCAAGTCCACCCTGCTTGATCTCATAGCTCGCATGACGACGAAAGCGGTAACGCCCTCCATCCTTCAGATAAGGATCTCTTGGCAAATCATCCCAAAACTGATTAAGGCTGAGCAAGCGATCAAGATCAACTCCCGCTATTTGGGCTACGTCCTGCGCAGAAAGAATAGCAAAACCATCACCTCGCAAGGATTGAGTCAAATCCTGAATAGGGGTGAGTGGCGGCAGTAGAGTTGGAGAGGTCATTGCTTCATTTTAGGGGATCGGCGGCAAAAAGATTCAAGCAGCCAAATTTAAGCGGCCACGCACTTCCCCTACATGCCCCTTCAGGTCATAGAGCTCTTTGGCATCGAGCATCGAGACCTTGATATTACCTACCCTGCGCTCAATATCTTCTAGATCCTGGTAATTCTTTTCCCGTAATTCGGGATTGAACGCATTTTTTTCTATTACTTTGAGCTCCTCATAGACCTGAGACAGCTTCAATCGTAATAACAAGTTCTTTGCAGCTGGGATATACGTAAACAGTGGGATCAAAATCACCAGCAAGGGGATCACAACCTTAGCGAATCGCCCAATCCACACTGCCGTCCAGAAAGGGAGATGACGATGAAGAAATGATGGGCCATCTTTTAAGTAAATCTCTGCATCAGCATGAATGGGGAAATCCAAGCCAGTCCCAGACGGAAACTCTCCCGGCTTCTGTAAGTAAGAGTACGTCTTCAAAATATCATAGGTTTCCCCAAGCAATAAGGTCACCAACGCGGGACTGACATCCTCTTTGCCCACTAAAGTAGCTGTGGCTGCTAATACTTGTATATCTTGCTTAGGAAGATCATAGGCAATACTCACCACACCCCGAGGCACTGTTACCTTTGAGAGGAATGGAAAAAGACGCACATAGGCATCCGCCTGCTCAAAATTCATTAAGCGAATATCGGCTGTTTGATAAAAACTTTTTACGAGCGGCGCTTCGGCAGCACTCACTAAAAATACAGCATCCAGCTGACCTTTTTTGAACTTCTCTAATGCCTCTAGTGGCTTTAGTTTTTCTACATCAAGATCACGCATACTCAACCCGCTTGCCTCGAGCAATTGAGAAGCGAGAGTGAGGGTGCCACTACCTTCACTACCAATCGAAACGCGCTTACCCTTTAATTGACTCAGCAAGTTTAGACGTCCGCCCTCGCTTTTGAAGGCAGACTCCCTGTACCAAACCCACACCGGCTCATAAAAAACGCCGGCAATCGATACCAAATTCGAATGTTTTGATACATCAGCGACACCGCCCTGCACCATTGCAAAATCAACCCCAGAATTAGGGTCATTGATTAATGCTAAGTTATCACTAGTGCCACCCGTAGTTCTTAACTTGAGTGACACTCCCTCCTGAGACAGACTACTTTGCAGTTTTTCCCCAAACTGCTGATATAAACCAGTGGGGAAGCCGGTTGCCAGTTCGATAGACCGAGGAGGTGGAGGAATCAAAATCCATAGCGTGGCAAAGATAATGGCCGCTAGAACTGCAAAGGCAACGCCTACCGCTAAGGGGTTATAGATATTTTTGCGTATGAAGTGCATAAAAATTCTTCTCGTTTTTTGCCATTATGCCCCGAGCCCACGAAACAGCAGCAGAATGAATTCCCCCGCGAATATTTCGAGATAAGATGGGGGTTTTAGCGAGCCATTAGGATATTCATGAGTACAACTCTCAATAAAGTAGCTCTAGTCACTGGGGCAGGAACCGGCATTGGTAAGGCTGCAGCTAAAGCCCTGCTGAATGGTGGCTTTCGAGTTGTCCTTACCGGTAGAAATTTAGAGAAACTAACTCTCGCTATCCAGGCTATTGGTGGAAACAATCAAAACTGTCTAGCTTTCGCTTGTGATGTGGGTAAGCCAGAAGAAGTACAACGCTTGTTTACAGAAATACAAAAACAGTTTGGCCGCATTGATGTGCTCTTTAATAATGCCGGCATGGGGGCTCCAGCAATCCCTATGGAGGAGCTCACTTACGAGCAATGGATGAATGTCGTTAATGCCAATCTCTGCGGTGCTTTTTTATGTTCACAGGCGGCTATTCGCATGATGAAAGCGCAATCGCCTCAAGGTGGCAGAATCATCAACAATGGCTCGATCTCTGCGCATGCCCCTCGCCCGATGTCTGCGCCTTATACGGCCACTAAACATGCCATTACGGGCCTCACTAAATCCATTGCTTTAGATGGGCGTGCTTTTCATATTACTTGCGGTCAAATCGATATTGGCAATGCAGGAACTGAAATGACCGTCCCTATGGCCGCCGGAATTATGCAGGCAGACGGCTCAAAGAAGGTCGAGCCACTCATGGACGTGGATCATGTTGGACAGGCAGTACTGAACATGGCCCAGCTGCCTCCAGAGAGCAATATCCTCTCCATGACCATCATGGCTAGTAATATGCCGTTTGTTGGACGAGGCTAGTTAAGGCCTGACTTGATCAATCTTGAGGCGAGTATTCGTTGTACCGACTTTGATTGTTTGGGGTGTCGATATCAAGTCACCAGATTCTGGCATAGCCATTCCTGTTTTGGAGATACGCACCTCAACTGACACTTCAGTTAACTGAGAAATCAATGCACTGGGGCTCATTGCCAAAGCATCATTCAAGACAAAATTGATTGGGAATGCAGTCACTGCAGTTTTAAGAACGGCTACTGGCATGCGCTCACCTGGTTTGCGAGCAATTACCATCAACACATCACCCGGCTTGATTTGAGATTTCAGATCAGGGGCAATATTGATTTGACCACTGACACCAGGACTACTCACTGCTGGTGGGCTCGCTGGAGAAAGTCCACCCTTGCTGCGTGCCTCTGCAATAGAAGCAGAAATCTCACGGAACTCATCTGAATCGGGGGGTAATTGTTTAGCTAACTTTTCCCAAGACTGGACGGCTAACTTATAGTTCTGGGCATTAAAAGCTGCCGTTCCAGAAAGCCATAAGGCCAGCAGATTATTGGGATCAAGTGCTAATGCTTTATTAATCAGTTGTAGCGGTTTACCAGCAAAGCTACCATTTGCATTTGTTGCCAATACATCAGCGTAGTCTGCTAATAATTGTGGATCAGAGTCTACAAAAGATCCTGCACGGGCATACGCTTTCTCAGCATCCACATTACGTCCTAAGATCCGATAGGATCGTGCCAACATTGCCCAACCCTTCAGGTTATCGGGCTCGTTTTCCATCTTGGCAGCAAACTCCGCAACCATCTTCTCTACGGATTCCTGAGTTGCTGGCTTATCGGCCTTGTTCTCCGCAATCCGAGTAGCATCACCCAAGAAAAAGTACAGTCCTGCTGAAAGCAGTACTACGAAGATACAAATTCCAATGATGGTTTTCTTGGGAGAACCTAAGGTCGCAAGATCATCTGCCTCATCCGTATCCTGAAACAGACGCTGACGCATTTCTGCGTGAGTCTGTTCATAGTTTGCACTATCAACTGCACCTGATTGGCGATCTGCCTCAAGCTTCTCTAGCTCTTCTTGATAAATAGCCGCATTCATCTGACGACGCGAGGTCGCTAACTCTTTAGCGGGAAATAAGAATGGACGTAGTAGCAGGACCAAGACCAAAATTAACAAGAGAAGCGCCGGTATTAAAAAGCTAGTCATGAGATATTTTCTGTTGAATTGGCTTTTGCATCCTTGAGTAGCGCATCAATACGCGCATTATCCTCTTTAGATAACACCGTACTAGGCGCGCTCAGATTTCTGCGGCGCAAGTAAACCAATAAACCAATAATTCCGGCGAGCAAAATCACAAAGGGCCCAATCCAAAGGAGCCATGTAATCGGCTTGACTGGTGGGCGATATAAAACAAAATCTCCGTAACGCTCAACCATAAAACTCCGAATTTGCTCGTCAGTCTTACCTGCTTTAATCAGAATACGAATTTCCTGACGTAAGTCATTCGCTAAATCGGAGCGGGAGCCTGCAAGGGATTCATTCTGACAAACGAGGCAACGCATTTCTTCTGATATCACAATGAGACGTTGCTCAGTAACGGGATCATCAGCCAAGGGCACTGCATCTTTAGCTGCGGATAGATTGATCGAGCCTACTAGCGCAAAAATAAGCGATGTCGATAAGAGCACTTTTCGCAACATTATTGGAGCTGACCCAGCAAAGGAATAATCTTCTTATTTAGCAATTCCATGGTAATCGGACCAATGTGCTTGAGGCGAATCACACCAGCCTTATCAATCACGTAGGTTTCTGGAACGCCATACACGCCATAATCAATACCTACTCGACCATTGGCATCAACAGCTGATAAAAGATATGGATTGCCCTGGCGCTCAAGCATTGCTAGCGCATCCTCGCGCTTGTCTTTGTAATCTAACCCAATAATAGGTGCTACCTGTAACTTACCAAGCTCAACCAGAACAGGATGCTCTTCGCGGCAAGCAACACACCAAGAGGCCCATACATTCAAAATCCAGGGCTTGCCTTTCATACTCTCAGGAGAAAAAGTTTTTGTGGGGTCGTTTAATTGAGGTAATTTAAAAGCCGGAGCCTGTTTGCCGATTAAAGGGGATGGCAACTCTTGTGGATCACGACTGAGACCTACTGCCAAAAATCCAACCAAAATCACAAACAACACTAGTGGAATTAAAAACTTGGCCTTCATACTGTGGACTTCCGCAGCTTCATGCGATAGCGTTTATCTGAAATGGCTAAAACGCCACCCAAGGCCATCAGCAAACAGCCACCCCAAATCCAGTCGACAAAAGGCTTGTAATACACGCGAACTGCCCAGGATTTGTCATCCAACTCTTCACCCAAGGAAACATAAATATCCCGGGTAATGCCAACATCAATTGCGGCCTCGGTCATCGGCATCGTAGAAGAGAAGTAGCTGCGCTTTTCAGGATACATAGTGGCCTCTAAATTTCCATTACGAGTCAGCAGAAATGTGCCTTGCATCGCATTGTAGTTTGGTCCAGGTACAGCACTCACACCTTGCATCTGAATTTGATAGCCGCCAACACTCACACTCTCACCAGCAAGCATGCGCACATCTTTTTCTTCTTGATAAGCGCCGACCATGGTGACGCCAATCACAAACACGGCTATACCGAGATGCGCCACCTGCATGCCAATAAAAGAACGTGTAGGCTTGCCTGCTTTTGCTTGACGAATGATTTGCAGCACTCCTGAAGAGATCACCCAGAAGGCTAGTAAAAAACCAAGGCTACTAAGCCAAGTAAATTCACCCATTACCCATGGGATTAATCCAGCGGCTATTACTGCAACCACAGCCGCGGTCCACAAGCGCTTAATGACTGCTAAGAGATTCGAGTTTTTCCAGCTAGTCCAAGGTCCAATACCCATCAAGACCAATAGTGGAATCATGATCGGCACAAAGACCGCATTAAAGTACGGCGGGCCAACCGAGATCTTGCCGAGATGCAAAGCATCAATTAGCAAAGGATAGAGCGTGCCTAAAAGCACAGATGCCGCCGATACCACTAAGAAAACATTGCCGAGCAGAATAAAGGTTTCTCTGGAGGTGAAGCTGAACTTACCCCCTAAGGTACTTTTAGGAGCACGCCAAGCATAGAGCGTTAAGGATGAACCCACTACCAAGACCAAGAAAATCAAAATAAAAATACCGCGCTTCGGATCTGTCGCAAATGCATGGACTGAGGTTAATACTCCAGAGCGTACTAAGAATGTTCCCAATAGTGACAGCGAGAAAGCGGTAATGGCTAGCAGCACCGTCCAACTCTTAAAGCCGCCACGTTTCTCGGTAACCGCCAAAGAGTGCAGCAATGCAGTGCCAACCAGCCAAGGAATAAAAGAGGCATTCTCAACAGGATCCCAAAACCACCAGCCACCCCAACCTAATTCGTAATAAGCCCACCAAGAGCCGAGTGCAATACCTAAGGTCAGAAATACCCAGGCTGCCGTTGTCCAAGGACGTGACCAGCGTGCCCAAGCCGCATCTAATCGCCCAGACAATAAAGAAGCAATCGCAAAGGCAAATGCTACCGAGAAACCCACATAACCCATGTACAACATTGGCGGATGAAATACCAAACCCGGATCTTGTAATAAGGGATTTAAAGATCGGCCATCTTGCGCAGCTGGCAACATCCTTTCGAAAGGATTTGAAGTCAACAGTACAAACAGCAGAAGACCTGTAATTACCAGGCCCAGCACACCGATGACACGCGCCACCATGAATTCATCCAAGGCCTTGGAGAGCTGTGCAACCAAAAATGTCCAGGTGGATAACAAGAAAACCCAAAGTAATAAGGATCCCTCATGACCGCCCCATACAGCACCTAAGCGGTAAATCATGGGCATTTGAGAGTTTGAATGATCTGCCACATACAGTACTGAGAAATCATTGGTATAGAAGCTCCATGCCAAGATGAAGAATGCGATTGCTAGCAACAAGAACACTGTTTGCGCAGTTGGTCTAGCTAACAAAATCCACTCACGTCTGCCTTGATGCGCGCCGACCAATGGCAGGATACCTTGAACGATAGCCACACATAAAGCCAGAATTAATGCGTAGTGCCCTAACTCAGGAATCATTATTTACTTCCATTTTTTTGAGCCTGCTCTAAAGCATGTTTAGCCTCTGGTGGCATATAGTTTTCATCGTGTTTAGCTAGTACCTCACTAGCAACAAATTGCCCATCTGGATTCAGGCGACCTTGAATCACAGCGCCCTTACCTTCTTTAAATAAATCCGGAAGGATGCCGGTATAGGCGACTGGAATATCTTTCGCCATATCGGTAATCACAAAGTGGACTGTTAAACCATCTCGCTTCACTGAACCATCCTTAACCATGCCACCAATGCGAAAGACTTGACCAGCCGGCGACTTACCGGCAGCCACCTCGCTCGGGGTGACATACAGAGCAATATTACTGTTTAGGGCATTCAAAATTAATACCGCAGCTACACTAATCGCAATAAGAGCGCCAACAATCACAGCCGCCCGCTTATGTCTTGGTTTCACTTTCCACCCTTTTGATCAAACTGCTCCGCCATCACTTCGCGCCGAAGTCTGCGCACAATCGCCTGATGGCGTACCCGAACTGCCAAGGGCTCCAACAGAAACACTAAGGCACATACCCCAAAGCTGGACCACACATACAGCGCATAACCACCCATTGCAAAGAATTCTGCTGGACTATTCCACATCAGTGCTTCACCTCATTTAATTGCTTAACCCAATCAGTATGGGCCTCACGCTCCAAAATGATGGCTCGCACACGCATTAACCCTACTGCGATTGAGTACATCCACAAACTGAGGGCCATTAACAACATCCCCCACAGCATCGTCTGGGCCATGGCGGGAGCCTTAGTTAAAGAAACGGAGGCCCCTTGATGTAAGGTGTTCCACCATTTCACCGAAAAATAAATAATCGGGACATTGATCACTCCTACTAAGGCCAAAATCGCCCCCGCTTTATCTGCACGCCGGGCATTATCAATCGATGCCTGCAAGGCAATAAAGCCAAGGTATAAAAATAAGAGAATTAACTCAGACGTTAAACGCGCATCCCAAACCCACCAAGCACCCCACATGGGCTTACCCCAAAAGGCTCCAGTCCACAGGGAAAGGAAAGCCATCCAAGCGCCGATTGGTGCCAGCGCCTGCGCCATCATTGCGGATAAGCGGGTATTGAATATCAAACCTAATCCTGCCCAAGCAGCCATCACCAAATAGATAAACATGGACATCCAAGAGACGGGGACGTGAACAAAAATAATTCGATAACCCTGGCCCTGCACGGCATCTACTGGCGCCACGAAAAAACTCACCCACAAGCCTGCCACCCCGAAAATAATCGTGAGCGCCCAGAACCATGGAATCATTTTTCCGGCCAAAGGGTAAAAGGTACTCGGGCTCGAGAATCTGAACCAATTCATGATGCGGCTGGAGGATAAATTATGTGTATTACTCATTCGATGGCAATCTTGACAGCGGTAGCGCTAACCCAAGGCACAAATGCTAATGCCAAAATGAATATAGCGCCCAGCAGCGAAAAATGGCCCCTGATATCTAACCCAACACTGCTAGCGTAAACAGCGCCAGCGCCAAAAATTAATACAGGAATATATAGCGGCAGAATCAGCAAGCTCAACAAGACACTGCCACCCCTCACCCCCAAAGTCAGGGCTGCTCCAATCGAGCCCAGCAATGATAAAACAGGTGTTCCTAGCAGTAGCGCTGCCATCAAGACGGTGAGAGAGGAAGTGTCCAAATCAAACTGAATGCCGATCACTGGTGCCAGTAAAACCAGGGGGAGACCGCACACCAACCAATGGGCCACGATCTTGCCAAAGACCAGCGCAGTAAAAGAATTTGGAGATAGCACCAGCTGCTCTAGAGTGCCATCCGCATAATCTGCTGCGAATATCCGCTGCAAACCCAGTAAAGTGGAAAGCAATGCAGCCACCCAAATGACCCCCGGGGCAATCTTTCTGAGTAAGGCAGCATCGGCGCCAATTCCTAATGGGAATAAGCTGGTCACAATCACAAAGAAAAATAATGCCGTTAAGACCTCGCTCTTGCGACGCATCACTAGCAATAAATCGCGCTTAACAATCGTCAAGAAGGCGTTCATAAGTCGAGCACCTTCAATTGCGGCATAGCCAATGGCTGATGGCTAGTCAAAACTACCAGACCGTCGTTTTCTAGATGCTCTGCTATCAATCCTTGCAACTCACCCACTGCTTGGGTATCAAGCGCATTAAAAGGCTCATCCAAAATCCAGACTTGCGCACGGCGCGTTAGCATGCGGGCCATCAAGACCCGTTTTTTCTGGCCAGCAGATAAACAGTTGACGGGTAGATCCTCGCGCCCTTTTAGTCCAAATCTCCACAGGGAAGAGATAGCATCTACATCGGAAATGGCAATGCCATCAATGGCCGCAAACATGCGCAGATTTTCAAGGGCAGTTAAATCTTCCTTGAGCGCGTCACGATGACCTAAAAACAGCAGTTTGCGGTGATAGTCCTGCGCATCGTTTTTTATAGATCGGCCACCCCAAAGGATGTCACCGGACTCGGGAGAGGCCAAGCCCGTTAATAAGCGTAAAAGACTGGTCTTTCCAACGCCGTTTTCACCCCGAATATGCAGGCATTCTCCAGGAGACACCTGCATATTCAGCCTGGAAAACAACTCTCGCTCACCTCGTACACAAGTGATCTCTCGAGCTTCCAGTACTGGCGCAGTAGATTGAGGGGAAGAGGAGTTTATGGCTGTCATCAGGAGAAATGGCTTGAATCAAACCACCCCAGGCATTGTCTAAGAGCCCCGAAGGACTGTCAAACCACCCAAAACAGTGTTTAAAGAATAAATTTCTTTTAATTCAATCGCTTAGCTAATTATAAGCCGAGTTATGAGTAAAAGCTTTGTCTTGTCTACAGCCCGATTCAGATGCCCTCTCTGGGAGGCACCAATGGCCTGAGGCGTCATGGTGATGCACTTTGCTCTCTCAACTACCGCTATTTTGAACCGCAGAGGGCATGCTTACTCTTCCCATTCAATTTCTTGAGTATTGACCCTTAAGTATTGATTGATGCCGGCGCAGCCGATAACCCTTGCACCTGATACTTCCGTATTAATGCTGTTACCAAACCTGTGGTGATCAATTCGTTAACGCATGTACTCAGAAATTGGATTGATTCCTGATTGGAATTTTTAGTGGCGATGGCTTGCTGAATGCCCGTGAACTGTCCATCCAGAACTCTCGATCCAGGAATATTCTGAGAGGCAGCTACTAGCCCAGTTTTTAAGCCCGCCAATGCATCTAACTTCTCTCGCACAAATAAGGCATTACTCGCCACCACACTATCAGCATGAACTAGGGTGGCATGCTTGAGATTACGCTGTAACCAGAGATCGTATGCACTCTTAAAAAAAGAAGCAATACGAATCCCAGGTTGATCAACCTGAGCAACATCCACAATGGCTGAATTAGCTGGAACTAAATAAGTTGCCTCAAGCTCCACATAGGCAGGTGTAAATGTCACCCTTTTAGCGCGAGTCGGATCAGAGCCTACCAGTGCAATTCCGCTTCGCCCTGAGGCCGCTGAATCTATAACCTCTTCCTGAGTTTTATAACCCTTCAATTGAAGCTCCACTCCCAAGCGCTCAGCAATCGCGCGGCAAATATCCGGCGCAATTCCAGTGGGCTCTCCTGAAGATGATTGACCAGTAACCAACAGGAAATTACCTAAATACACTGAGGCAACTAGAACGCCATTAGGGGCAAGCTGCTCTTTTACTTTAGATGAAACAACAATCACAAAGAGTCCCTATACACACAATGAATTTTTAAAACTGAACAGTCTGACCTTCAGTCATCGGGATGATTTTGATCGAGCTACCCTTCATAGCTTCTTGAAACTCAGCCAGAGTACCTTTTGTCAGTGGATTAGAGTTGTAGTGCATTGGGACCACCATTTTTGGCTTTATCCAGGTACGCAATGCAAAAGCCGCGTCGTCCGGAGCCATCGTGAAATTACCACCAATCGGAATTAATACGAGGTCAGGTTTGTAGTGCTCGGCAATAAACTTCATATCACTGAAGAGTCCTGTGTCACCCATATGCCAGATTTTGAAACCATTCTCTAATTCAATGATGTAACCAACCGGCTCACCCGCCGGATGGGATTCCATTTTTTCAGTAGCTGGATTTTTCCAAACCAACAATGAAGAATGCTCTGCCTGCACAGCAGTCACCTTAATACCAGGCAAAGGTGTAACTCGGCCAGTCTTATTAAATCGATGCCCAAGATCAGCAGGTAATATGCCTAAGGTAATGAGTGGCGTCACCATATCGGCTGGACCATACAGCTTAGTGTTATTCATCTTGGCAAGCGCCGGCGCATCGCCAAGATGGTCCATGTGAGCATGGGTTACTAACAACACCAACGGGTCCAATAGCAGCCAAATCATTTTTATACATCGGTGGTGCTTTTGGTCCGCCAGTAATCCAAGGATCAATCAAGATGATCTTGCCATTTGGGCTCTTGATCCGAAATCCAGCCTGACCCAGCCACAAGAGTTCAGTGCCACTTTGAGTGCTCGCTTTATTCGTTGCGGGAGTTTGTGCAAAAGTCGCAGGACTTAGTAGCAATGCAGAGAGAATCCCGGCCACCAAAGAGCCCGAAAAAAGATGAGTGCGCATAGTGATCTCCAATTAATCCGTAGTCTTGTCAAACTATAGCGGAGAAAAGGTGGGCTGGTTTGTGTGGCAATGCAATACTTATAAAAAAACCCCGCCAAGGCGGGGTTCTCATCTGACAGTATTTTGCTTAAGGCGTTATCACAATTGCTCCAGACACCGTTCTTCCTTCAGCTGCTTTGTGCGCCTGGGCGGCTTGCTCAAGAGTAAATTTGGCGCCGATCTGCACCTTTACACGGCCCTGAGCAATAGCGTCAAATACCGCACGAGCATTTTCTTGAAGCAACTCCGGGGTCGCATTATGTGGGAATACAGAAGGCCTAGTTAAGAAGAGGCAACCCTTCTTATTCAGAATTTCTGGTTGAATTTCTGGAGCCGGGCCAGAAGCTGCACCAAATAGAGCTACCGTACCAAAGGGGGCGGCACATTCCAACGATCCCAGGAAGGTAGTCTTCGCAACTGAGTCGTAAACCACATTAGCCTTACGACCACCTGTAGCCTTGAGAACTTCCTCAACCCAGTTAGCCTGAGAGTAATCCACTACGGCATCACATCCAGCATCTTTTGCCGCGGCAAACTTAGATGCGGAGCCCACAGTACCGACTACAAAAGCACCCAAGGACTTTGCCCAACCAGCCAGAATTTGACCCACACCACCAGCGGCAGCATGGACTAACACGACGTCCCCAGATTTCACTTGATAAGTTTTTTGAACCAAGTATTGCGCAGTCATTGCCTTAAAGAACACCGCAGCAGCGACTTCATCAGAAACAGTATCCGGAACTGCTACCAGCTTATCAACAGCCACATTGCGCGCACTGGCATAAGCACCGATACCGGCATTCATATACATCACGCGATCGCCCACCTTAAATCGAGTAACGCCCTCGCCCAATGCCTCCACTACACCAACCGCCTCATGACCAAGACCCGTGGGCAGCTCTAAAGGGTAAACACCCGAGCGCTGGTACACGTCAATAAAGTTAAAGCCAATTGCAGTTTGACGAAGCTGTACTTCGCCTTTTCCTGGAGCCGGAAGCTCTTTATCAATTAACTGAATCACATCGGCATTGCCGAGTTCTGAAAGACTAACCATTCGAGCAGTTGTCACAAGTCACCTTATTATTTTTATGTAAAAAATTATCTTACTGCAATCGCGGAAGAGGCAATCTCTTCATCCTCAACAATTGCCCAGGTGCTGTCACCTAGCTTTTTGACTGCCATGGAATATGTCCAGGAGCCAGGGATGCCGCAGCTCCACTGATCAGGGCCATTCTGAATCAATACGTTTGCACCAATGCGGCTATCAAAATACAAATGGTATGTTTTGCCGTGCAGAGGGTTAAAACTAAATTTGGCACTGTGCACCATTTCTGTGGCATCTAGTCTTGCTTGAAGCGAGCGCGCCTGCTTCATTAATACTTCGGCTTGCTCCATGATGCGATCGTATTCGAGCTTGGCATTTTGGCGTGCGACATTAACTGCCTTATCTTTTTCTTCCAGGACTTTGATCGGTGCAAATACAGGAGCACCCACTTCCATAGGATATTCAATGCCGGCATGCCGTGCTGGATCGGTATCTTCAATTCTCATGGTTTTTTAACCTACTGATTTATATAGTGAAAGTGTGACACAAATTCATAAAACGCGTTGCCTTTAGCTATAGACGGGTTAAAACTATTAAAGGGCGTTCAAGTTCCCTAAAAGCCCTTTTGCATGAACCTGAATCGCTTGTTGATCCGTGTCGCTAATGCGGGATAAATTGGCAGTCATCAGTCGAGTACGCGGACTAGCCTCAAATTGAGTACGATGCTGAATCAGAAAATTCCAATAGAGGTTAGTTATTGGGCAGGCATTCTCTCCAAAGCGGATATCTGGCTTGTATTGGCAGGAGCCGCAATAATTGCTCATTCTCTTGATGTAGGCGCCACTGGCAATGTAAGGCTTACTAGTAAAGCGACCGCCGCTCGCAAATAAAGCCATTCCAGCGGTGTTGGGAAGTTCCACCCATTCAATGGCATCGACATAAACTGCAAGATACCAATCACAGACATCTTTTGGCAGGATTTCTGCGAGCAAGGCAAAGTTACCTGTCACCATTAAGCGCTGAATATGATGGGCATACCCATACTCGAGCGTTTGACCAATTGCCTGCTGCATACACTTCATATTGGTTTTACCAGTCCAGTACCAATCGGGTAATGGGTTCTGGTGACCATAAAAATTATCGAGCGCCATTTGAGGCATATCGAGGTAATACATTCCCCGCACAAATTCACGCCAACCGAGGATCTGACGAATGAATCCCTCTACCGTCGCCAGCTCTAAATCCTGTTTTTTCCAGGCAAGCAAGACTGCATCTATCACTTCTCTTGGATTGAGCAATTTGAGGTTAAGAGAGCTGGAGAGTAGTGAGTGCCAACCAAAAGGCGTATCAGTCCACATCGCATCTTCGTAAATACCAAATGTCGACAAGCGGTGCTCAACAAATCCCTGTAAAGCTTGAAGCGCTTGGGCGCGAGTCACTGGCCACTGAAAGTGAGCCAAGGACCCGGGGTGATCTGCATACCTTTCCTCAACCTCAGCTAATACCGTTTTGGTAATGTCATCCGGCTCAAATAATTCTGGGGACGGGATTAAACCAGGCCCCTTCTTTGGAAAAGGCTTGCGGTTATCTCGATCGAAGTTCCATTGACCGCCCTCGGGGTTTCCATCTGAATCCACCAAGATGCCATGAGTCTTACGCATCAGCCTGTAGAAGTACTCCAGTCGCAACTCTTTCTTATTAGCAACCCAGCCCTTGAATTCTTGATGAGTGCAATAGAAATGATTATCCTGCCGCATTTCTAAAACAATATTGAGTTCTGACGCTAAAGCCTCAATCGACTGTTTGAGACGCCACTCCCCAGGCTCCACACAAACAAGGTGTGTAAATTTCCCACTGCTGATGTGGTTACTGAGCTCTTCAACGATCGTTTTGGGCGAATGTTGGATATAGGTGAGAGTAAAACCCAGATCTTTTAGATGCCCAGCAAAGTGACGCATCGCCGATAAAAACAAAGTAATGCGCGCTTTATGTGACCAAACATGCTGCGCCTCATGGGCTGACTCGACCATGAGGACTTCATCCACCTTCGGGCGAATATCTTTTAAAGCGGCACTATCGAGATCAAGCTGATCGCCCAGGATGAGTAAAAGTTTTTTCAAACTGGTATTCCTATATGACAGGTAAATCCGAAAGTCTGACTCAACATAAATTAGCGCTTATAAAAACTGAGAGTCACTTCACCCAAGTCAATTCCAAACTTACTCATCTTGGCTTTATTAATCATGACCTTAGGGGTAACTAGGTACATCCAATCATTAAATTGCACGTGATAAATCGTGCCATCTACTGGTAAGGCCAGGGTATAAGCCCAGTTGAGCGCATTGCCCGCTGATTCTCCTATTGCATCCCCTACTACATCGTCTGCCCTACCAATGAACTTGCCAGGAGCAGTTTCAGTCAAAGTCCAAATACGCTTTTGCTTAGTACCATCAGAGTACTCAAAACTCTCGTCGAGAGTGCCGACTTTTTTACCGTCAACTACCTTCCACTGCGCGACCAACAGCACAGTGAATCGTTTTTTTACCTCGCCACTGCGGTCGGTAAAGATTCCATAGGCATCAATCGTGCCGTTGAAATACTCGCTGAGATCCAGAGTCGGCTTCTCCTTAGCATATTGCATTACCGTCGGTGAAGAGCAGGCAAATAAGCCTGTCATGACTAGACCTGCAACTAGTAATTTTGCTGCAACATAAGCTCTACACATTTAACATGCTCCCGAAATAAGTGGTGGAGGACAGCCCTGACCTAATAAATCTGTTCTAAGCCTTGGTGCGCTCGTTTTTGAGTCCAGCCAAATCCCAAAAAAAGCTTTTGCGAAATCAGCACCCTGAATTTGAGATATCTTTTTGCCTTCATAAAAGAAACTGGTGCCCTGCTTCGGAATATAGACAGCGGTAATAGTCTGGCCAGGCTCCACATTAGGAAATATGCCCGCCAGTTCTTTACCCCAGGATGCTGCTTGCGCATCAGCAACGCCCATGTTTTTCATTTCATCAGCTGTACGATTGGCGATCGCCTCTCCTGAGAAGGATTTCTGGTATTTGAGCTCGAGGGCGAACTCTTGAGAGTCTTTCGCAGCACCACGATATAGATTGGCATCGTAGACATGAAATCCCCAGAAATTCAGCCTGCCTAGGCCTTGTAATTGGACTTGTCCCATCATACTTTTAATGTGGGGCGGCTCTTTTGCAAATCCAGAGCTCGTTGCCACACTCATGCCTAAAGCCAGTACTAATACATAAACACGCTTCATACTTTCTAGCTCACTTTCTTATTAACTAGTCTGAGAGCAAGCGGCCCCAATAATGCAGAAATCGCATGACGATGTTTTGCAAAAAATCGATAGCCCACGTTCCAAACAGGCTGGAGTGCCGGCCTAGAAAAAACCCATGCAAGCTTAGGCAGATTGGCACGACTATAGGCAGCTGAAAACACCTCAACACCCTGGATGAGTTCGCCACCCTCATATTGAGCGCACATCGAAGCCAAAGCTTGATCGCAAGAGACGCCCACACGTTCAGGAGAATATTGATCTGAATTGATATCAACAAAGCTGAGTAGCCCTGCCTGGTTGCGCCCAGAGAGAAACTGGATCTCTGCCTGGCATAAAGGACATTGGCCGTCATAAAACATCGTCAGCTTTTTCATGGGGCCTATTTTTGCTTGTACTGAGTTGCACAGTACGCACGAGTAACCAACTTACTGCGGAGGGCCAAATGCTTGGTTGCCCTACCCGTCACTCGCTTGCGCCAAAGCTCAAAAGAATTGCGTTTAAGCTGTTTTCTCATTAAAGCAATTACCTGGGGCTCGGAATACCCAAAAGTAGCTTCAATGGCATCAAATGGAGTGCGATCTTCCCAGGCCATCTCAATCAACCTAGAGAGATCAGCTTCTGATAGCGTTTGGGGCAGGCGCGTCGTCATCAAGCAAGTTTAAGACTTATTCAATAAACTGGTTGAGAACTTACTTAATTAATTTATGCCATTAATCCCAGACCCCTTCCGCGCACTGATCATTGGCTCCTCTGGAACGATTGGCTCAGCTTTTGTTGAGCTCCTGCAGAACAACCCAATGTGTTCAGCGGTCGTCGGTATCCATCGGAATTCTGAGAATCCAATAGACTATCAAGATCTCGGCACCATCGAAATCGCTGCTAAGGCACTTATGGGAGAGGCCCCCTTTCAGCTGATTATCAATACCATTGGGGTGCTGCACTCCGCTGAATGGATGCCAGAGAAAAAATTGGATGACCTTAATCCAGTGCCGCTACAAACTCTCCTGCAGATCAACGCAATCGGTCCGAGTCTCACTATTCAGCAGTTTTCGAAGCTACTCGATCCGGCAGGCTCTGTGATGGCAACGCTGTCTGCCAAAGTAGGTAGCATTGAAGATAATCGGCTCGGGGGTTGGTACAGCTACCGCGCCTCTAAGGCAGCACTTAATATGCTTATCAAGACTGCTGCCATTGAGTTTGGGCGCACCAAACCTAATACCGCTTTAATTGCTTTGCATCCTGGCACGGTAAATTCTCGACTGTCACAACCCTTTAAAGGGCAGCAAATTGGTCGCCCCCCATTAGATGCTGCACAAGACATGCTCAATGTCTTACTCTCATTAAATAAAGAAGACTCAGGAACGTTTATTAGCTACTCTGGCGATAGGCTTCCCTGGTAACTATAGAAAGTTTGCATGCAAGATAAGATCACCTTAAATGTATTAGGCCAGCCTCTAGTACCCTGCTCTTTTGATCCCTTAACGGGTTTCTTTCGAGATGGCTGCTGCAAAACCAATGAACAAGATCTTGGGAGTCATTTGGTCTGCGCCATAGTCAGCAATGACTTTCTGCAATTTAGCCTTAAACGCGGCAATGACCTGATTACCCCAAGACCGGAGTATCAATTTCCGGGCTTAATTGCAGGAGATCAATGGTGTCTTTGCTTAAACCGTTGGATCGAGGCACTAGAGGCCAACTGTGCACCCATGATTAAGCTTGAGAGCACCCACAGCAAAGCATTAGAAAAAGTCTCCCTAGAAGTTCTACAACAGTATGCGGAAGTAGCGGAAATATAAGCCTAGTTGGTAACAAGCCAAAGTTTTCGATAGGCGCCTTGAGCATCATGATCCTGAGTTTGTTTGGCAACATTAAAGGGTCTACCCCCTCTAGGATCTGTGCCACGACCAGCAATGTACAACCAATTACCTTGATTGCTATAAACATCGTAGTCAATCAACTGAGATTCGAACCAAGCAGCGCCTAAACGCCAATCGCCCCGCAAATCATAGATCCAGTAACTCGCTACGATCTGACGCATTCGATTAGATAAATAACCCGTATTGAGAAGCTCTCGCATTCCTGCATCTATTAGTCGCTCACCGGTATTTCCAGTACGCCAACGCTCAAATTGCTGGGGATCACTGTACTCAATCGGCGCTTTGCTTAAGCCTCTGGCACGGTACAGTTGATTGCCGTATTTGAAGTGTAGGAAGCGAAAATAATCACGCCACAGCAATTCAAACCAAAGCCAATAAGTGCCATCATTTGCACCATAGCATGCCTCATATTCAGCCAACTCAGCGGCTATGGTCCTTGCGGATATGCAACCTAAAGCTAGCCCCGGAGAAAACTTGCTTGAGTAGTCTTTGCCAATTAATTGATTGCGTGTTTCTTTATAGCTATCTGGTAAGCGCCTCTCTAAATATTGCTTTAAGTGGGCCAAGGCACTCATCTCCCCACCCGCAAAAATAGCGGCTGAAGGAGCGACTTCCCCATCTATCACTCTCGGCAAAACCTCTGAGAACTCCGGCAAAGGAGGAATTTGCAATGGCGCAAGCAGTGGGGCAGCAAACTTTAAGCCCGCGCGCTCGATCTCTTTACGAAACTGGGTAAACATATCAGGCATATCTTGAACCGGAAAAGGCAGGTTCTCTAGCCCCAACATACTGGACTGCCAGAACTCTTTGAGTTCAATTCCAAGATCTTGAATTTGCTGGCACTGGTGTATTTCTTCAGGCGCCTCAATCTGCTCACAATAAATTGCATCAGCGCCTGTGATTTGAGTTAATTGCACCAATACATCAGCAGGCTCGCCGGCATACTCTAATAAATCAGATCCCAGGCCACGTAGTTGGCCTTTTAAGTCGTCCAAAGACTCTCGTAGAAAGGTTTGGCGGTGACGACTCTCTCTTGGAAAACCGGGAGCATGAGTAAGCTGTGCTTGCGGGGGATGAATATAAACGGGGACTAAATAGTCAGCTTGTAGACAGGCCTCCATTAGTGCGGGATTATCGTTTAGCCTTAAATCATTTCTGAACCAGTAAATTAGCACGGTCATCTATTTCTACCCAGTTGCTGTTGGTGAAGACTTCTTAAGACGGCAAGCATTTGAACAATACTTCACGGACTCCCAATTCTTCTCCCAAGATTTACGCCAAGTCATTTCCCTACCGCAAGCGACACATAACTTGCTAGGCAAATGGGACTTATTCCCCTTGAATCCGGATTTTTCTGACTTACGCATACTGACCTATTAAAAAACGAATAGACTCATCATCATGAATCTACTGCGAGATAGCCATTGAAAGCGTTCTACGCCGACCACTATGTTTTACCACTTCCTGACGGGCATCGCTTTCCGATGGAAAAGTACAAGAAATTGCGCGACTTAGTCTCGCAATTAGAAGGCGTTCAACTCGAGAATGCGCCTACAGTTACGGATTCGCAAATACTCTATGCGCATGATGCTAGCTATCTCATTAAAGTATTACAGGGGACACTGAGCCCGCAAGAACAAAAAGAGATTGGATTTCCTTGGAGCACCCAAATGGTGGAACGCTCTCGCAGGTCAGCTGGAGCGACTTTAGCGGCGGCCAATATCGCACTAAAAGAAGGAATAGCTGGAAATTTAGCCGGGGGTACACACCACGCCTACCGCAATAAAGGGAGTGGATTCTGCGTTTTTAATGATTCGGCCATTGCGGCACGAGCACTGCAACGAGAAGTGAATCCCAAATTAAAAGTTGCCGTGATTGATCTAGATGTACATCAAGGCAATGGCACGGCCTCAATTTTAGAGAATGATGCCTCTATTTTTACCCTCTCTATCCATGGTGAAAATAATTTCCCGTTTACAAAAGAAGTGAGTGATCTGGATATTGGCCTACCAGATGAAACCGCAGATCAATCTTATTTAACTGCACTACACCAAGGCCTAGAAATGCTGGAGAAAAGGTTCAAGCCCGATATCATGATTTACCTGGCTGGCGCCGATCCTCACGAAGGAGATCGCTTAGGAAAACTCAATATCAGCAAGGATGGGATGCGCCAACGGGACGAATGCGTATTCCAGTTCGGCTTAGATCGTCACATACCCATCGCATTTAGCATGGCAGGAGGATATGGAAAAGAAATTCAGACTACAGTAGATGTTCACTTCCAAACTATTCAAACCGCACTGCAATACCAGCAACGTTATCGATAAATTACTTTTTCTTGGTCGGCAGAGTACTTAAGGTCTTAGCATCATTCAATTGTTGATCCACTAAATACAAAGTTCCGCCATAGTTTGCTTGCAAGTCATAGCCAGATAAACCCACTGTATAGATCGTAATATAGGGATTAAAAGAACGAATGGTTCCACCTGAGCCAGCAGAAAAATTAGCATCCAAATCCATGCCACCGCGTTGTCCATCAATTGAGGTCACTAGAAACTGATCAATGGCGTCTGTATTTTTAAAGAGGATGATTTGATATTGGTCTTGATAGCCTGCACCAATGCCCTCACCTGTTTTCATCGCCTTCATAAAAACAGGTTCAGAACGACGTCGATCAAACAGCACACCTTCACCTCTTGCCAAAACTAACAAAACAACATTGACGTTCGTGGTACTGAAGACTGCGTATCCAGGAGCAGCATTGAATTCTTTTTGGATCGCAGGATTTTGTTTAATTAAATCCGCCAAGCCCACCTTGGACATTGCTAAGGTGGCCTGTCGTTTTTGGAGAATCTCCTGCTCCGTTAAGGGCTTTCCATCGCTTCCCATTGATTGACAGCCCATGAGAGTACAGGCACAGAGAAGAATGAAGCATTTTGAAAGAGAGAACATGAGAACCCAGGGAAGATAGATGGAGCCGAAAGGCTTAATTACTGCTGACTTTGACTACTTGACCTCAATAGACTTGTGCGTAGTCCAATACTTTTGCATCTCAATGAACAAAAATGAAGCAGACCAAGTAATTAATATAAAACCGGTAAGCGCCTCAACACCAGTGAGATATCTCAAATAACCTTGAGCAACAATCTCCCCGTAACCCAATGTTGTGAATGTAACAAATGACAAATAAGCGCAGTCTAGCAACACACCATGACCCGAGAGCTCGCCCACAAGACCTCCCATACCCTGAAATTGCAAGGTAAAGAAATAGCCCAAAGCAAAAAGCCAAATCTCAATGACATGTGCCATAAAAATAGCGCCAACACCTATCAAAACCCTAAATCGAGGTGGGATATGCGCTAACTTCAGTAGATTTTTATCCAACTGAGACAGGGCCTCATAATGCAACAAAATTGCTGTCAGAGCCAATGCTCCGTTAATGATGAATGCAGTGATGAGCAGCATGAATAAATTATCCCCCATTTTCAGGGGGATAGATTATCAACCGGTAATGATAGTGTCACCTTTTAATGCATCTGCTTTCACAAAATATTTCTTAGCAAAAGCTAACAGCTGTCCATCTGTAGGATGGTCAACGGTCTCAATCCCAACAACCTTATCAGCAGTTAAATGATCATGCTTAGTAGCGTGCTTCATGAGCTCTAATTTTGCGGAGCCTGGCCCAACAATCAAAATCTCTTTAGATTCTTTAACGGCCTGAATGACTTCATGTAAGTAGTGTTCATCTGGGCCAGCATGGGAACCACTTACTGAACCACTTTTGTGGTGGGTATTTTTGTGGGTAGATCTTGTCTTAATCACTTCACTCTCACTGGCAGTGGGATTGAAATAAATAACATGGGCTTCTTGATGGTCAATCCAAATAACTGAGTGATTAAATGACATATTCTTCTTTCTAATTAAAAAAACGAAATACTAAAAACAAACACGATTAAATCTGATTACTGAGAGCATACGCTCATAGGATGATTTATATGCCTACCCGCTTACCGTCAATCCAAGTTCCCTGAACTTTGATATTACGGATCTCAGATGGAGGAGTTGTACGGGGATTTTTTTCAAGAACCACAAAATCAGCCTGCTTACCAACTTCTAAGCTTCCGACAATATTATCAGCAAAGATTTGATAAGCGGCATCGATGGTAATTGCGCGAATAGCATCATCGACAGACACCGCTTGATCAGGGCCCAATACCTTTTGTGGGGGTAACTGCCACAAACGCGTCACTTCCTCGCTGACGTAGTTCAAAGGCCCTACATTAGAGACCGGCGTATCGCTATGTAAAGTAAATTTACCACCCGCGCGTTTAAAGTCTCCAGCAGGATCAATTCGCTTGGCGCGCTCTGGCCCAATAATATGATCATTAAATGCCGCGCCCCAATAATCTACGTGACCAATAGTAAAGCTCGGTACAACGCCCAACTTCACCGCTTTTTTCACTTGAGATTCATTATTCACCGTGAAATGCTCAATCCGTAGACGGCGTTCTTGAGGTTTTGGGTTGCCGGCTAACACTTTAGAGTAGTTATTTAGGGTCTGGTCGATCGCCTTATCACCATTGGCATGTGTTGAGATTTGCCAGCCTTGATCAAAATAGGATTTCATGGAAGCATGAATATCAGCATCCTTGAAATTGAGGGCCCCACTCCATTTTGAATTTTTAGGATAGCTATATGGTGCATTCAGCGCTGCAGTTAAGCCCTGCGTAGAACCATCAGAGATGTATTTAATACCAATAAAACGTAATTGGTCATCACCCTCATTTGGTTTGATAGAGGTTTTCCCGGTCGGCATGGCCTCACTAAATAAATAGCCACGGACCCGAATAGGCGATGCATTTTTTGCAAAAATGGATTTATAAATTGCCACCTCTTTGTCAACGCCAAAATTACCGCCAACACTCATTTCAGATGCAGTTGTGACACCTGTAGACGCTATCTTCTTTAAAGTACCTTGGATCGCGCCAAGTAATTGAGCCTCAGTTGGAGCAGGCATTTTTGCCAAAAATGGTAAATAGGAAGGGGGCTCTACTAGCTTCCCAGTGAGCTTGCCTTTGGCATCTTTCACATAAACTCCACCACCAGCAGGATTCGGTGTTTTATTGGTCACGCCAGCCAGCTCCAGGGCCTTGTTATTCACATAAGCAATATGACCCGACTGGTTAACAATAAAAATAGGTACATCTTTGGAGACTTTGTCTAAATCATCGGCAGTAAATTCCGCCATAAATGGGGTAGTGCGAGATGGGTCAACGCCAAAGCCAAATAACCAACCGCCAGGTGGAACATTCTTTAGGGCGGCCTTCATCTTTTGGCTCAAAGTGTCGAGCGTGTCATAAGGCAAAGTAAAGTTACTTAAATTAAGCCCAAGACCTTCAAATACGGAAGTCACCATAATATGGACATGTGGCTCGATGAATCCAGGCATTAAAGTTTGACCATTGAGATCGACGATCTTGGTATTTCCTGCCTGCCACTCCTTAGTCACAGCATCTTTAGTGCCCACTGCTACGATCTTCCCGTTCTGTACCGCAAGCGCTTGAACTTCTTCATTCTTCTGATTGACAGTAACAATAGGGCCGCCGAAAAATATTGTGTCAGCATTGCCTTTGGCAAAAGTAGTTGCGCATTGCGCCATCAATAAGAAGGTGAGTAATTTTGGTGACAATTTCATATTCAAGTCCTTAAGGTTTTAATAATTGCTTGAGAATGGCAAAAGTTCTAGAGGCTCAAGCACCCCGTCCAGCTCGACTACCTGAAGTATTGTTCACATAATAAACTGAGCCTACACCAAGGGAGATCGATATCCCATTGAATATCGTCAATTTAGAAGCTCCAGCATAAAGTAGGTTTAAAGTCCGTCACATGTCGCAGCTATAGAGCACTTTCTTGTCGATACTCAACATTAACTAATTCATCGCTTTATGTTGTATAAAGACTAAGGAACTTAAAGTCAATACCGTTATAGAAATTCATGCAAATACCCATCACTCCTAGAGATATAGCAATTACCCCCAATCACTTCGTACCTGAGATTGAAAAGGGTTTGCTGGCCCCTTTTGCCTCGATTTCACCGAAGTTTTTATATGATCCTTTGGGCTCACACCTTTTCACCGCGATTACCTTGCTACCTGAGTACTATCCTACTAGTACCGAAAAAAATATTTTTACTCAATACCGAGATGAAATAGCTAGTGCGACCGGCATCGGGGGCACCTTGATCGATTTGGGCGCTGGAAATTGCCAAAAAGCAGAATCTTTTTTTAGCTCCCTTAAACCCTCCAGCTATCTTGCAATTGATTTTTCAGTTGAATACCTGCAAGATGCATTAAAAAAGCTAGCGGGAAAGTATCCTCAAATACTGATGCAATGCATTGGCATGGATTTTTCCAAGCAACTCATCATTCCCGACTCCATTGCTGCGACTAAAAGAATCTTTTTTTATCCTGGCTCGAGCATTGGTAACTTCCTGAGTACTGAGGCACTCCAGCTACTGAGCCAAATTCAGAAACAAGCTAACAATGGCGGATTATTAATTGGCGTTGACTTGATGAAGGAAGACTCTGTGCTGATCGCGGCATACGATGATCCTCTCAAGGTTACAGCTGCTTTTAATCTTAATATTTTGAGATCGATTAATTCATATTTAGGTTCTAATTTTCGAGTTGATCAGTTCCGCCATATAGTCAAAGTAAATCATGCAGAAAAAAGGGTTGAGCTCTACCTAGAGGCACTAGAAGACCTAACAGTCACGTGGCCAGGAAATTCCAGGGTATTTAAAAAAGGTGAATTAATTCACACTGAGAATTCACACAAATACACTATTCAGTCTATCCAACAATTACTGAAAGATGCGGGCTTTGCATCAACTCAGATCTGGACGGATCCAAAAGACTATTTCGCCGTGATCTACGCTCAGTAAAACTGTGAGCGAACTTCCTTTAAGAGATGCATTACCAAAGTTATTTGATCGCTCCGGAAAACACTCGATAGATATCACTTTGTCAGACTCAACTTTTGAGGGCTACGAAGTTAACTCATCGAAGCCCTCAATGATATTAAATCTAGCCTCGCAAATATTGGTTTTACGATAGATCTAGCTCTTTGGGCATCCATTTGCTAATGGCTTTCCAGCAATACGATCCTTCACCCACTCAAGATACATGGGCGCTGAAACAGCGGGAGTTGTAAAGTGGGTTTGCTGTCCGGGGAGTTGATTTCTGGCAACGTGTGCACCCATTGCGCACATCTGCTTTTGATAAAGCTCATGCATGATTGGAGGGACCGCAGTGTCTTTCGTACCCCAGTAAATCACCACAGGCGCTACTGGTTTCACCGGTTTCACACTACCATCCACAAATGCTTTTATCCATGCCAAAGAATTACTAGTCTCAGGCTTTAACAGCGATTTATAGTTATCTCCGTAGGCATAGTTCAATGTATCAGCCATCACATGGACGCATTTATTTCGTGATAGCTTATCCACAACTGTAACGCCTTCATCCGTAAGCATATCCGTCAGCTGCAGACTAGGGAATGCAGCCTGAGTACCCCAAAGACCCATCACATAGTGCGCAAATAAAAATACATTGGGGACGTTGGCCTGTGTAAAGCCATTCATGAGTTTTTTTGCAGCCGCCTCATCTGTGGGTACATTCGGCAGCATGACTGCCAAATCCTCTGGAGCCAATGCAACAAAGCCAAGGTATTGCAGATTATCTGCGGCAGTGCCTTGAAGATCTAAATAGTCAGGCACGCTTGCAGCAGCAATAGCGGCTCCACCGCCTTGTGACCAACCATACACTATCGTTTTTTTACCGGCACCCGCCTCTTTCATAGAGCTAGCCGCTCTTGCAGAGTTAATTACATCTCTGCCATTGGTTTGTGCAACCGCATATTGATGCTTACCACCGCCGCCCAAACCCTGATAGTCGGTAGCCACAACTACATAACCTTGATCTATAAACTGTTGACCATTCGGAATTCCAAAATCGGTCCACGAGTCACCATCCGTCAAAAAGTGCTGATTGAGTGAACGAGTGGGATCAATGATTTGGGATGGGCCACAATTTTGTGCCGAACCGGTTGTGCCGTGCGCCCAAGCCAAAATAGGTCTGCCCTCTTTTGGTGTCGTACCAATAGGAACAATGATTGTTCCAGTGGAGATGGTTTTACGCCCCACAACATCGGAAGAAATGTAAGCAATCCTCCATGCTCGCGCACCTTTAAGGGTGGTTTCTATTTTTTCTTTCTTAATGACTTGCCCCAATTTACCCTCGGGAGCCATTTTCATGACGGAGGCGTAAAAAGGCGGCATTGGTGGATCGGCATAAACCACTGAATAATTGAGGCTCATCAGCGAAGCCAAGGCTAAAGTAGAAAGAAATTTTTTCATAAAAAAACCTGCTCGGGACTTAGATATTTAATATTAATAAATATATTAATCGAATCAGATTACTCATTGGCAAAAACCCGATGGCCCAAATACAAGGTTTGAGGAAATATGAGGGCGGTCACTCAAATACAGTCTTGAGGGTTTTAAAAGGGTATTTACCTATAATTAAGCCGTAATGCTCATTCTTAAAATCACCATCGTTCCCCTCTTTATTGGCTTAATTACCTTAGCGGGTCGTAAGTGGGGTTCTGGCGTTGCGGGTCTCATGGGTGCTTTTCCAGTGGTAGCGGGGCCTATCATCACCTTCATTGCACTGGAACAAGGTACTCAATTTGCAGCGCTAACCTCCATATCTGCAATCTCGGCTACAGCTGACCTACTGATATTTGGCCTGGTCTATTCTTGGGCATGCATTCGTCTAAGTTGGCCATTAGCCCTCATTGCTGCCTTAATAGCGTGGTTCATGTTTGCTCTCGCTTTAGCCATGACCTCTCCAAATCTGGGCATGTCCTTAGTCATTGCCGCAATCTCTTTAGTTATCACACCATTTTTACTGCCCCGTATTCAACCAACTGCCCCGCCCAAAACCAAATTACATGACCTTCCTTGGCGTATGTTGGTTGGTGCTTTATTAACTTTCTCGGTAACTACTTTAGCCGCTACCTTAGGTGAGGTTTGGAGCGGGATCTTGGCAGTTTTTCCAGTCATTGGATTAGTGCTCGCTGTATTTACCCATCAGACTTTAGGGCCCGCTCATGTCACACAGGTTTATCGGGGAATGGTCAAAGGCCTCTATTCATTTGCAGCATTCTTTTTAACATTTACCCTTCTACTAACAACAACATCTATTTGGTTGGCATGCCTAACATCGATAGTGGTAGCCATCATTACTCAGGTCATTGTGCAATTGATTGCTAGGAAGATTGCAAATCGGGGTGTGACTAGTTAAAGGTCTTATGGTTAGAGGCGCATCATCTTAAGACTACCAAAATCTAAAAAAGTTATTGCTGGTAGCGAACCCGATCGATCAGCAACATGTGAGGTACTGTTAATGCTGCTAAACCTACAAATACCAGTCTCAATAGGCGTTCATAGTTAGGTAGTTCGGGCAAATAAAACCAAGCCAATAAGGCAATGAAAATCACGCCCAACATCGGCCCCAGAGACACTAGACCTAGTTTCATGAAATTCAAACCAGAGTAGGCTCCAGTGCGCATCATATGTCTCGAGCTATGCATGCCGCAGAAATACAGCGTAAATGAGACTAGTGGAGAGGCTAAGGTAGATAGAAGCGCTACCGCGAGTATTTCCAATCCAACGAGCCATCCTCTATTGAACTGAAAATAGATGCCGATGAGAATTCCCACTAGCCAGGGCCAAGCTAAGACATGTAAGAATGATGCAATCTGCAATCCAGCATCTGCATCCAGAATCAAAGAGAATAAATTTTGCATCTCTTCAAAGTGAAAAATCGTTGGCAGAAAAATCATGGATCCACCATATAAAACCCGGGTCACTCTAGGTACCTGGTCATTTAAGTCCCTAGAAAAGTGCATGACTGAGAGCAGCAAAAAGCTACCCATAAAAAACAGCGGCAACTGCCACCAAATAAAAACGACAAGCATGGATAAGGCTAAGTAAACAATGACAAATTTTGTCCAGTCTTGCCAACTTTTTAACAGCAGTAGTTTTTGGGCGAAAACAGGATCTAGTGCGCCATGCGGAACACCAAAAAAGAAGATGAGAGCAGCAAGGATAACTAGGGAAATAGTGGGATTAGCTGGCACAAGCAACATCGAAGTCAGAGCTACGACAATCGCAAGCAAACTAAAAAATAAACCCTGCATTTGAATCTTATTCATTAGTGGCGGGAGATTTTCAAAATCTCTTTGAGGAAAGGGGTGGCTGGCAAAGCCTTAACCACCGAAAGATAATCCAGCAAACTTCCTTGATCAGATAAAAATCGAACTACTCTCTTGCAATCCACCCTGGAAAATAAGGCCATGAATAGCGATGGCCCTAATTCTGGATTATTCCGAATCACATTAAGAAAGATGTCATCCATTTTTCGCAATAAGAAAAAGTCTTTGGCATGGGTAGTTGGCACACCAGATTGAGATAAGGAATTTGCACACTGCACAGCCCAATGCTGAATTCTCTGGAAGGCATATCCCGTTGCAGGTCTTGCAGCGCCGGCCGTTAATCCTGCACGAATATAAGATGGATGGGCATCAGGAGTGCTTGAGGAGATATCGTCAATAGCAAGTCCCATCGGAATCATTCCCGACTCTTTCCTGAGTATTCTGTAACCTTGACTACCAATGTACTGGGCCACTGACTCTTCAAGCTTATCCACTAAATCATCCTCAAGATAAGGCTGCTCTGCAAACACCGTAAATTCAATTAAAGCCCTCTTCTCTGATTGCGGTAATACATAGTTAAAACCGACGAACTCCGAGTTTGCCTTGTAAAAATCCATCAGGACTGCCGTATTGGGATCAAATCTAGCTTGATCGCATTCAATCTCATACCCCAGGAATGATTGCCACAGCTTGGTGCGCTTTAAATCATGCAATGCTTTAGGTCGAGTATCCACTACCGATTTAGTACGCAGTTGACCAAAAGTAGTTTCAAAATACCACCAACCCTGCTGCCATTTAGGTTCTTTTAATAATGACGAACCCATCCTCAGATCAAGCAATGGGTTCAATGCAATCGATTGAAGGGCTTTCTCATAAAACCGATCCGAAGATAAGATTTGATAAGGGGCAAAGGAGCAGTCCAAAGAAATTGCTTCTTTTTTTGACTGAATGGTTAATTTGCTCCATTCATGATTGACCAAATCAGAATAGGCATTCTCTTGCTGCCCCCAAAAACACCAAGTTCGATCATTCTCATAAACCGTTCTCTGCTCCAGTAAAAGCACTTTTGGAGCCCGCTCCTTCATCTTGGCTAGCTGCACCCCTAGACTGAGGCCAGCACATCCAGCTCCAATGATCAGCAGATCTAGATCAGTTTGCATTAATTGAAATGAGCTAAATTATGAAGAACTTTGGCTTAATAAAGCCCGATGAAGATGTGCATCGTGCTGCTTGGGTCGCCGCCAGAAGTTGGGGCTCAGCAATGAGGATGCTAAAGCTTGAACAGTAATCACGATTTTTCTTGGCGTAGAGACCACAATACGGCGATGCCAGTACTCATAATTTTGGTTTTTCAGCTCTCTGCCAATTTCTCTATAAACACGAGCTGCCACTAGTATGGATAACCTTGCCTCCAGCGGCAGATAAGGGAGCCCCTTTTCACCACTTGCATAATATTTTTCTGCGCAATCGAGTAAGTTCGCCACAGCACTCTGGATCAATTTTTTTTGCTGCTCATTGGGGTCTATGAGTGCAATTGGCTCGAAATCCTGAACTAGGTTGGCAGGAATGTAACGTCGATTAGCTAAGGCATCTACTTTTACATCACGGCAAATATTGGTGATCTGCATTGCAATACCAAGATCAATCGCGAACGGGTAAGCAGCCTCATCATGCGTATCTAGTGCCTTACTCATCATCAGCCCAACCGTTCCTGCAACCTGATAGCAATACCTTAACAAGGCATCTTGATCTTCTATTCTGACCAATTGCGTATCAGAATCTACGCCCGCAATTAAATCCAATACGATCGATTTATCAATCTGACATTCATTCAACAAGCTCAAGCCATCATTTAGAACTTCGTTATCTGAATGCTCCAAATTAAATGCATTTCTTGCTTCTAGTAACTTTTGCCTAGATACGACAACGGAATTCTCTTCATCCCCTAAGTCATCAATATAACGACATAAACGATAAAGGCGAGTAGCGCGCTCTGAATGAATTTTTCCCAATAAACGGCGAGCCCAATGAAAGCTCCTTCCCTTGTTGGCAAGGACACTTTCAGCACTTGAAAAATTGGTTTGAGTGCCCACTTTATTCAATACTTGGTATTAAAGAGTCAATCACTTTGGCCGAGGAAATCACCCCAGGCAAACCAGCTCCCGGATGAGTGCCAGCGCCGACCACATAGAGATTTTTCAATCCCTCTGCCCGGTTATGAAAGCGAAACCAGGCTGACTGGCTAAATAAGGGGGCAATTGAAAATCCTGCGCCGTGCTCACTCAAATAATTTTTTTCAAAATCTTTTGGTGTCATATAAAAATCTTCGGTAATCGTTTGAGTCAGATTTGGCAAGATCGTTTTACCAAGGGCATCAACTATTCGATCACGTAATTTTGGACCCTCAATTGCCCAATCTTGCTGACCCAATAAGTTTGGCACTGGGCAAAGAACGTAAAAGCTATCGCAGCCAGCAGGTGCGAAACTGGGATCTGTTGCCGTAGGACGATGTAAGTAAAGAGAAAAGTCATCCGACAAGATCTTATGATCAAAAATATCTTTCAGTAGGCCCTGGTAACGCTTTCCGAGCCAAATAGTATGGTGAGCTACATCGGGATAGGTTTTAGTTGTCCCGAAGTACAGAACAAATAAACCCATAGAAAATTTCGGTTTATTCGCCTTAAAACGCGTCATCCAGGATTGTTTTTTAGGCTCAACCATACGACGATAAAGATGGGCGGGATCGGCATTAGACACCACGATATCGGCTTTCAATGTTTGACCGCTTTCTAGTGTTACTCCTTTAATACAGCTATCTTCAATCACTAGGGATTTCACAGTCTTACCCAACTGAATATCAATGCCTTGACGCATCATTAAATTTTCAAGGGCAACGACGATCGCATTCGTACCACCCATAGCAAAGTGAACGCCATAAGCCCGCTCTAGATAATGAATTAAGCCATAAATACTGGTTGTATCAAATGGATTTCCGCCAACCAACAGAGGCTGAATAGAAAAAGCTTGGCGTAATTTGTCATTCTTGAGGTAATGAGTGACTAGTTGCCAAACCGTTTTATAACTCTGCAGTCGAACCAGTCTTGGGATCTGCTTTAACATAATCCAGAAGCTATCAAAGGACTGGGCCGATAGTTCCGTGAAGCCCACAGCAAAGATACGCTTCGAATGCTCCAGTAGGCGCAAATAGCCATCGCAGTCAGCAGGCTCAATTCTCTTAATTTCTGCTAAGGTTTCTTCTAAAGTGCCGCCATAGTCAAAATGCTCACCATCGGCATATTCAAACCGGTACCAAGGCTTTAATGGAACTAAATTAATGTAATCAGCAAGCTTTTCATCGAAAAGCTCAAAGAGCTCGTCAAATAAGAAAGGTGCCGTAATGACGGTAGGACCAGCATCATGACGAAAGCCATTACGTTCAAAGGATTGCGCCCTACCCCCCAATTGATCGGTCCGATCAATTAAGGTCACTTTGTAACCCTTTGCTTTCAGACGCAAAGCGCTGGCTATTCCTCCAAATCCTGCGCCGATGACTATGGCGTGCATATCATTCTCTCTATCAATGAAGCGCCTTTACTAGACCGCTGATGTTTTTAGTACATTCCTCTAGCAGTTGGCCTGATTGTGATGGCAACTGAACTAAAGAGAGCTCAGATCTTTTGAGATGCTTTACTGCAATTTCCTTAGCTGCTTCAACAGGATCAAACGAAATATCTAATCCATGATTCAATTGCTCAAATACAGAAATAATGTTGAGGCGCTCACCGCCATTCACACCCTGTAGAGAGTCTGTTGAAGCATCTCTCAAGTCATCAAAGATCTGAAATCCAACCGCAAAATCCTTACAGGCCTGGTAAGCAGTCTGCATACTTTTGTCATGCCCACCAAGTAAGAGGACAAACTCTAATGGCAGGCTTAATAAAGCCCCTGACTTAGCCATAACAACCTCAAGATAGGCCTCTAAAGTCAATTGGTCGCGCGTAATCGATAAATCAGCAGATTGCCCATAACTTGCCTGAGCCACTCTCTGATGCATGATCTTGAGCATTTGGGGTAGCACGTCAGATTTGCTGACTTCAGCAAGGACAGCATAGGCAGCGGATAAATAGAAATCACCGCAGCAGATTGCGGTATTTTTGCCAAACTTACTCCACACTGACTCGTGACCACGGCGGAATTGATCCCCATCCTGAAGGTCATCATGAATTAGCGAGGCGTTATGCAACAACTCAACGGCAGCTGCAATACAAATAACGTCATGATCATCAAGGCCAATAGCCTTTCCCGCACTTAAAGCAATACGCGCTCTGAGTCTCTGCCCTCCGGAGCGTAGGTGATACTCAATTGCTTCATTCAAAACAGCAGATCCCTCTACATTCCTCTCAAAGCCACCAACTAAGGCATTGAGCATGCAGTCTTCCACTTTTTCCAATAGAGCATCTGGTTCGCTATTTA
The DNA here is from genome assembly GCF_013307205.1 of Polynucleobacter arcticus. NCBI lineage: Bacteria > Pseudomonadati > Pseudomonadota > Betaproteobacteria > Burkholderiales > Burkholderiaceae > Polynucleobacter > Polynucleobacter arcticus. The sequence goes on from NZ_CP028940.1 coordinate 1,719,287, forward strand.
AATAGCTTGGATCTTCTTCAGCTGAAAAAGTATTACAAATTTCTAGTTGAACGTTTTGAGTCACTTTGTTTCAGCCTAGGAAAAAAAATCTCCGGGATTAACCGGAGATTTTTAGATACAGAAGAAAACGATTAGTGCTTTGCTTCAGATTCAGTTACTGCAACATTCCAAATAATCAAACCAAATGCAATCTTATTCAAGACGTCAGCAAGGTTATAGATGATATTCAGAGCAGCAGCGCTGTCTGCAGGATTGCTACCTGTAAGGTAACCGAAGAAGTAACCGATTGGATAAATTGCCCAACCAATTGTCACAATCCAACGCATTGTATTGAATGCTGATTGAACTGATTTTGGCGCGCTATTTGCATTAATTTTGCTGGCTTCGCCTGCAAAGATTTCATACAAAATGTATGCCCAACCGATCATACCGATGATGAACGCAGGCCATACAGCTAAGTAGCCGGCTTCGCCAACATAACCACCAACCAACATTACCAAGGTACCAATCATCAAGCGCCAGAAAACACCACCTGGAACTTTTGCGATTGCTGAAAGGATCAAGTAGAACTCAATCATTAGCAGTGGTACTGTGATCAACCAATCGATATAGCGATAAACCGTTGGTGTTGAACCTGTTGCCACCCACACATCACGCATGTAGAAGTAATGAACTGCAGCAATTAAAGTTACAAGGCCTGAAACAGTTAACGACGTCTTCCACTTAGGAGAGACACGGTCTCTTTCTAAAAAGAAGAATGCAGTGGAAGCAACTAATGCCATTGAAATCAACCAGAAGGAGATTCCAACAAAGTCATTTGGCTCCAAAACAGCAGATGCTAATACTGGGGTGCTAGTAAGACCTAATGCCAAACAAGTGCCTAGAGCGATTTTCGCTTTTGACGAAACGGATTTGAAATTCATGATTTCTCCTATGTGGTAATTCCAACTCGTAATGTACACAAAAAAACAAAAGTGCGCTCAAGTCTAGATAGCCCACGTCAAAGAAAGTGCCTCTAGGCGACTGTAAAGGGGGAATAAAACATAATCTTAGGGTAAGTACCCACTTAACAGACCCCTCTTGATACAAGCTAGCCCCACTAATTAAGATTGGTATACGTACTGCAGGAGAGCCCCATGGGATTTGAAACAATCCATAAGATGCAGCCCAAGTTTGTGGGGTCAGCGCAGAGAGGAGGGTTAATTTTGCAAAGCCCCCCTCGCCAGTGTTGATCAAAGAAATGGATGACATTCCTAGTTATCTAATTATTAGATTATTAAGTTCAATATAATTCATTGGACTGATAATTCAAATTCATACAGAATCACTTCACAGCACTAAAACAAAAAAGGAGTGAGAAATGAAAAATCGCCATAACTTATCCGAGGAACTGTATTTCCTCAATCACCAGTTTGAGCAAGATTTAGCCACATTCTTTGGTAAATTCTCTGGCAAACGAGATCAATCATGATGACTAACACCTTAAGAAACCTTGGGCCGATACGTTTAGTCATCGGCCTCACGGTAAACCTTGCTGGACTAGCAATTGCTACTAGTCAATACTTATCACATCATCGTATCTATTAGCCAAAGAATAGCGCATGATGCTATAGCGAATTGTTAACGAAGTTATTACAAGAAACAGGTATATAAAATGAGTATAAAAATTGATATTGGTATTAATGAAAAAGATCGTAAAGCCATTGCAAAAGGATTATCAGAACTTTTAGCTGATAGCTATTCCCTCTATTTAATGACCCACAACTTTCATTGGAATGTGAAGGGTCCGATGTTTAATACGCTTCACACGATGTTCATGGCTCAATATACCGAGCAATGGGCCGCACTGGATTTAATAGCCGAAAGAATTCGAGCGCTTGGAGAGCCAGCACCCGGAACCTATAAAGAGTTCTCAAAGCTCAGCACCATCAAAGAAGTTGATGGAGTACCAAAGGCGATTGATATGGTTAAGCATCTTGTAAAAGCCCAAGAGGCTGCATCGAGAACCGCTCGTAAGCTTTTTCCCTTAGTAGAAAAAGCAAATGACCAACCAACTGCTGATCTACTGACTCAACGACAAGATATTCATGAGAAAACGGCTTGGATGCTCAGAAGCCTTTTAGAAGATTAATCATATTAATCTTGGCCCGCAAAGAAAAATAGTCCAGTAAATAGTCTATTTTTTCTTGATTGCCGGTGGCTCTGGAATGTAGAAAAGGCGCCTAGGCGCCTTTTCTGTCACTACCTCTTGCTAGTCTAGCTAGCTTGAACAGGCCGTAATAATTTAAAAATGATTTTCAATCATCATTTCTGACTTTGGAATGAAGCCAGGTTTAGGCCATGCTGGTTTAACTCCTTTACCAATCACCAGCATCGCTGCAATAGCATAGTCTTTTGGCAAATGAATCAATTCGGCCACCTTATCAAAATCAAAGCCTACCATTGGGCATGAGTCATAGCCCATCGCCTTGGCAGACAACATCATGGTTTGAAGCAGGATGCCAGCTGAACGCATTGCCTCATCTCTTTGTAGCTGCTCATTACCAGAGTAAAAAGGATGAATCCAAGGAACCAAAATATCTTGAGCTTCTTTGGGGGCATTAACCCAATATCTAGCAGGATCCTTATTCCAGGCCTTGGTATCTACAGTCAATACAAATAGCAAGGAGCCATCAGTAACCTGGGCTTGATCATGAGCCGCTTCACGCAACTGAGCCCTCAAGGCCTTGTCGGTAACATTAACTAAACGCCAATGCTGAATATTAAAAGATGATGGTGCTTGCATGGCAAGTTCAAGCAATTGGTCGGTTTCTTGCTCAGTAAATTGATGGGCAGGGTCAAAGTGCTTAACAGCTCTGCGCTCACGAATTGCGTCAAACGTATTCATTTATTTCCTTATTGGGATTGAAGAATTGATCATAAGACAATTTTTTAAAATAGGCTTGATCTCTAAAGAGAGTTAAGAAAAATTTAGGCGGCCCCTTAAAAGACAAACCCCCACTATTTCTAGTGGGGGTTCATGTTCGGCACCTATTTTGATTACAAAGATGATCGATGAGAATCTGCCAGGAACCGTATTGTCAGTTTATTGGAGGCACAATGCGACTTAGCTCATATTGACTTTGGAATGCTGGTGAGCATCTGGTTGCGGTCTTTCTCCAGCAACGTAGGCTTTGGCAGCTGCATAAACATATTTTAAGCCCTGGATACCGGCATTGTCCCAAAACTCCCCTTCGCTTGCAGTAAATCTCAGCAAGGCAATATTGGGATCAGTCTTGCCGAGCGGAAACCATACTTTCCATGCTTCTTTCCACAATTGCTCAATTAAATAGAGATCATGCTCTACGGCTAGCTCACCACTTACCGTAGCGAACTTCCTAGTACTTTGAAAAGTCAGCATGGCATGAGGATTGGCATGAATTTCCTCCACCTTAACTGAATTGAGATCAGTCAAAAGATACACTCCCATATCCTCATCTAGGCTTGCAATCGCCATAGGTCGCGCATGAATGCCATGTGTACTAAAAGTTACCAGCATGGCTTCGTCAAAATCTTTGACTACATCATATAAATTATTTTCTTTGCTCTTGTCCATGAATACCGACTCCTTAATCTTGATAAATTAAAAAATTTAATTTAATCACCACCCTAAAGAATCGCCCAGGAAAAACTGTGCGCTAGCCAACATACTGATAACCTAGAACTAGCACGTCATATCATTTCAAATTCTTTATTTCCAATTGATATTAATTTTCTTATGCTCACCATTTTTCACATAAAAACTATTCACTAATTTTTGATTACCAAATGTGGCTTCAGAGGAATATTTACCAGGCTTTAGGTCTAGCAAGATTAGCGGCCCATCCACTTGGCGAGAGAGTAATTGGACTCCGTTGGCGTCTTTAAGCAGCAATACAATATTCGATACCCACTCAGACTTATTGGCATTGGTCTGGGAAAATTCTAGCAATACAGGCCAATGCTTCGCTTCCATTTCGATCGCATTAGACTCACTCAGCCCCACACCACCTTCAATAAAGCGAATTTCATTTGATACTTGTAGTGGGGGTAATTGGGCCATCGATAACAATGGCATTAACGCTAAATACAAACCAACAATATATCTTTTCATTTTCTTTATCCTCAATTTAACCAAGTTCATCAAACCCTAAGGTAGCAAAAGAGAAATAGGTTGTATGTCTGCTGCAAGACATGATCAGCGAGAAAGATAAAAAAAGACCTAGGAATTTCTTCCTAAGCCGCTATTTTAATTGGTGGAAGCACTCGGACTTGGGTCAGAGACCATAGTAGACCCGTATAAACCAACGATCAGCAGATGGTCGGCAGTGGGGTTTAAGACAATGTGCAGTCAATTTTATTATCAATGATCGATGATTGAATTCATCGAAATAGATAATCAAGGTAATTTATAGCCATACGCATTCATCATTGAAATCGGCCAGTCGTTTCCTTAACGTAAGTTTGTATTGCTGCGCACTTTGAAAAAAGCCAAGCAGACCACAAATAGCATCGTAAATAAGGCTACAAGCCCCAAAGTTTCATACAGCGCTTTTAGGGGCCAAACTTGAGAGCTAGCATCCGTAACGGTACCGTTCACAGCAAAAGCCGCAGCCATGATGGGCTGAAGAAAAATAGACCCATAAAGAAATATAGGAAGATACCAGCTCGACTTATAGCCATCCAAGGAGCTTTGCTCCACCTGTTTTGCGCGAATTAAATAGAGCGCCCAGAGTTGGAATATCGTATAGACGCAAAGAAACCAGCCCAGGAAATTGGAGAAGGGAACTCCAAAATAACCACCACCGTCACGCCAAATCCATTGATGGTCAACTGTAGATGACGCTGGATCAATAGTCATATCCCACATCACCATAATAAAAGCAGCAATCACAGGAATAGCCAACAGCGAAGAAGAATCAATTTGTCGGTCTAGCTTATCCAAAAGCACATGAGATAAAACCCAAGCGAGGTAACACACACCAAAATAGGCGGGCATGATTAATAGTGGAACAGTCCCTAATTTTGGACCCAGTTCTGCTGTGTACACATAATGTCCAAAAGGAAAGCCAGTTGCGATACTCATTGACTCGTAGCACCAACTGACAACGCAGGTAATAGCAAATATCACACCAAGCTTGCGCCAACCGAATCGCTGGGATCCATGTATCAATGCAAACAGTAATCGAGCAAGCGTCCCGATAATGCCTATGTCACCTGCAAAGCTAGCTGCAGATGGCATTGCACCAATTACGGAAAGGGCAATGGAAAGACCGACTAGCAGCCAGAGAATGAGTTCATTAGTTTTATTAGGCACAGCAACTCCACAGAGATATTTGATAGGCCGGGCATTAATTAAGCCCTAATTTACTGGTAAATATTCTATATCAGCGAAGCACTTTCCGACCAATACTGATAAGCAACATTCCATCAGTAGCTCACTGCCCCCCCCTAAGAGCTCCATATTTATTGTGGTTTATGCGGTAGATGCGTAGAAATTGCCTACACACAGCAAAAAATAGGGAAACCAAGGAATTTCCTTCTAAGTCTTTGTGTTCATTGATGAGCCCACCATGATTACTAGATGCTATGGCGTCTATTTGTTGGTGCGTAGTGTTTTGCATAGTTAAATAATCTATGCCGCAGCTATTTAGGTTACAAATGTAGAGACCATTGCTTAAATCTCCTAAAGCCGGCTAAGCTATGGGCTGTTGAGTAATTTAATGCCACAAACATAGCCGAACTTAAATTGATAACCATAGAACATCATTCAAAAACGTATGAATTTAAGACGCTTGATGAAGCTATGGAATGGGCTAAGCAGCTAGGTGAATTTGTTACGATTAAATGTAACGATCTAGAAATTGCAGGTAAGTTTGGAGCAGACGGTATCACTGGCGGCAAATTCCCAAATGGTGAAACTTATACATGGAAGAAACGCAGAAAACATTAGAAGACTGATTGATTTTCATCATCCGTAAGGCGGGTATATTATCCGTTACTCGCTAGAGCTTAGTCTTGAGCGTTACATAAAGTTAGTCACAAAAGACAAAACCCCCACCATTTCTGATGGGGGCTTACTTTTCTGGTGAGCCCACCAGGACTTGAACCTGGGACCAAAGGATTATGAGAACAGAAGCCCTTAATAGTGCCATATAAACAGGTGGTCTGCAGGTGGTCAGTATCGACATGCAAGCAAATGTGTAAGCAAATTCAGGGAACTAAAACAAGTGCTAGCTCACTCTTTGGTTTCGAAAACCACAGAATTTTGGAACAACCATCTAGCACTTCGTTGCTCCAAAGTAGCTTTAGGTAATTAATGATCGTTACTTAAACTAATGGTGCAAAAGATTAAATCTCATCTTTTATGCAAAAGGCTAGCTTTTTATCATCTTAGATTAAGCCTAGATTTGTAAATTATGTGATGAGGGTTACGTAACATACCCTGTCTGCTAAATTATTTTACTCGAGGTCTATTCAAATTTTTATCGGGTTGACTTAGGGTGCCATTCCTTAGTTGATTAACAGCGACCGCTACAGCTCTCGCAACATTACGAACCTCTTCTTGAATATCAAGATCTTGGTCAAGTACAGAATGACTTTGCGCATAAGATTGATAGTATCCAATCATACGGTCTAACCGCGCACCTGCTCCCGCATCTACTAAACCCATCCAGTCAAGCCAATCAGACAGTGATCGACGAACACCTTCAATGCCAGCTACATCCCCATGGACTACCAAGCCATAGACTCGACCCGCTAAATGTTTTGGATAGTCCCATCCTGCAGTTTCCATTGCTTTAGCTTTCTCGGCATTTTTTCCATGAGTGGTTGTAGGGTCGGGATTACCGCCATCAGCACAAACTAGACGATCGATCATAAGCTTTAGAACGCCAGGTGCTTGATACCAATAGACTGGGGTAAGAATAATGATGGCATGAGCAGATACCCACTTCTCATAAATTTCTGCCATCCAATCGTTAGCTTGGCCTTGACCATGGTTTGGGTAGCAACTACAGGGCCAATGGCATAGGGGCATGGCAGTAGATACACATGCTTTACATGGGTAAATATGTTTGCCATAAGAAGAGTTGAGTAAGCTTAGATCAAGTAGATCTACTTCAATTTTCTCTGCCTGTAATATTTCCTGCGCAATACTTGTGAGTCGCCAAGTTTTTGATACTTCGCCAGCACAACTTCCATCATTTCGCGCCGAGCCATTAATCAGCAGGACTCGAGAAGGGGTCTGGGATTCTTTTTGAAGTGCCTCTAACCTCGCAAGACGTTGACTACTAACCTTCCATTCAACAGAAAGATCATAGTTAGGATCTGCAAAATTTGAGCCTGCTTTTTCCGTTACTGGCGCTTTACGACCTTCATGATAGTTTGTCCAGGCGACCTGCTCTACTTGTTCCAGCGCTTCCTTGACTAGATCAAATGAAGGATCAGAAAACGATCGCCGAAATTGCATATGAAACTCATCTCGACCCAGAGGTGGTGGAGCTTGTCCAGTGCGGGGCTTGTTCATGAGGTCTCCTAGATCGATTTAACTACTTAACTTGATTGCGCGGATATATTTCACAAGAGTTTCCTTAGATGTATAGGAAGCCAATGCACCTAAGGCATAAGGTAATTTTGGAATTGCATATTTCATAATTTTTTCTATCTAAAATTGATGAGAACTCTTTTGTCCAATAGTATTGCGGGGTAGTAATGACTCTAAAAATGTTTAGTAAATTTATCTGTCTGTTAACAGACATATGGTACGTGTGTTATGTGGGCATTTGGTATGACTTCAATTCTAAAAATTCTTCAATACCAAACTTTCCTAATTCACGTCCAAAACCAGATTGCTTAAAACCCCCAAATGGAGCCAACATATTAACGATGCCTCCATTAATATCGACTTGGCCTGCGCGGACCTTCTTGGCAACATTGAGTGCTTCATCAAGATTCGCACCCCAAACTGCTCCAGCCAAGCCATATAAAGTTGAATTAGCAATCTCTATGGCATGATCCACATCTTTATATTTTATGATAGCAAGAACTGGACCAAAAATTTCTTCTTGAGCAATGGTGTGTTCAGGATTTACATCACCTAATATGGTTGGTGACACAAAAAATCCTTGGTTTATCCCTTTAGGCATCGTTGCACCACCCGCTAATAAGCTCGCCCCCTGCTCTATTCCTTGCTTGATATAGCTTCGGACTCGCTCTTGCTGGACCTTTGAAACCAAGGGGCCTAGTCTCGTAGACTCCACCATTGGATCACCTAATATAAACGACTTTGCTTGATTAACAGCCAACTCACAAATCGCTTCGTAATCATTCTCATGAACTAAAAGTCTTGTCAAAGCTGAACATGTTTGCCCTGAATTTAAAAAGCATGAATTTACAGAGGATTTTGTAGCCTTTATCAAGTCAGCGCCAGGCAGAATGATGCTCGCTGATTTCCCACCAAGTTCAAGTTTTACCCGTTTAATTTGGCCAGCCGCCTGGGCCATGATGGACTTTCCTGCTCTTGTTGATCCAGTAAAAGAAATTAAATCCACCTTGGGAGCAGTAATTAAGTATTCTCCAACTAATGGCCCTCTTCCAAATACTAGATTGAAAAGTCCTGCCGGAGCATTAACTATTTCAAATACCTTTGCTAATAAGATCGCGTTTAAAGGCGTGACTTCCGAGGGTTTTAATATTACCGTACAACCACTAGCAATCGCTGGAGCAACTTTTGCTGCAATTTGTTGTAATGGATAATTCCAGGGTGTGATGGCAACAACTACACCCGTCGGCTCTCTAGTTATTATGGAGTTCCCAATCCGCTCTTCCCATGTAAATTTTTCAAGCTCTTGTGCGGTTAATTCAAATGTAGCAATTGGCGCATCTACTTGTTCTTTTTGAGTCGCTTTTAAAGGCATTCCTAATTCACTAGCGATTGTGTTTGCCAATTCTTCTTGCTGCTCTTTTAATGCTTTGGCAATCTTCCTAAGTAATAAGACTCTTGTTTCTATAGAACTCTGTGACCAGGTTATATAGGCTTGATATGCAGCTTGTACCGCACGAGAAATATCTTCTTCTGAACATGAGGTCACCCTAGCAATGATTTGCTCAGAATACGGATTAATTACGTCAATGATTTCAGATCCAGTACTTTTTTGCCATTGTCCATCTACAAAAAATTGGGTATGTTGTTGTATGCTGTATGTATCGGTGAGTTTAGGCATACTTCAGCCTAATTAAACCTACATGCGATGTCTGTGCAGTCAAATACATAAGCAAGCAGTAAAACTCGACTGGGTTAAGTAAAGTAGAGAAAATGAAAAAGCCTACCGAATGAACCAACCCCCGAAAATTGGACAGTCTAGCTACGTTAGCACGAGGGATTGAGGCCGGCAATCAACCAGGGCCTAAGAATTTCCTATCCTACCCCTGCACTGTTACTTAAAACGACATGAAATATCAAATAACACCAACCACACCGCCTTTATCAGTCCAGTCAATGTCCTTTGTTTGGTTGGGCCATCTTTGCCTGTCAATGCCGAATCCCCCGTAAGCGATACCCCTATCCTTTTAGCTGAGTCATCCGTTAATGAAATGTCTGCCAATTTTTCCAGCGGTATCAGATTGCCATGACCAAAATATTTTCATGTGCAAATTGTAAAAAAATACCAACCCGAAGGTTGGTATTTTCATTTCTGGTGGGCCCACCAGGACTTGAACCTGGGACCAAAGGATTATGAGTCCTCTGCTCTAACCAACTGAGCTATAGGCCCGTTAGTCTTTGGATCAATCCTCTTCGAGGAAGGTCTTGAGTTTGTCGCTGCGACTTGGATGACGCATCTTTCTCAAAGCCTTGGCTTCAATCTGACGAATACGCTCACGCGTGACATCAAACTGCTTACCTACTTCTTCGAGGGTATGGTCTGTACTCATCTCAACACCAAAGCGCATACGTAATACCTTTGCCTCACGCGGTGTTAATGAATCCAATACATCCTTGACCACATCGCGCATGGAGTCATGCAACGCTGCTTCAGCCGGAGCTAAAGTATTGCTGTCCTCAATGAAGTCACCCAAATTCGAGTCTGCATCATCACCAATCGGCGTTTCCATGGAGATTGGCTCTTTAGCAATCTTCATGATCTTGCGAATCTTGTCCTCAGGAATTTCCATCTTGAGAGCCAAGGTTGCTGCATCTGGCTCATGACCAGTTTCTTGCAAGATTTGACGGCTGATACGATTCATCTTATTGATCGTCTCAATCATATGCACTGGGATACGGATCGTACGTGCTTGGTCAGCAATGGAACGGGTAATTGCCTGACGGATCCACCAAGTTGCATAAGTAGAGAACTTATAACCACGACGGTATTCAAACTTATCAACCGCCTTCATCAAACCGATATTACCTTCTTGAATTAAATCCAAGAACTGCAAACCACGGTTGGTGTATTTCTTCGCAATCGAAATAACCAAACGTAAGTTGGCTACTGTCATCTCACGCTTTGCTTCACGTGCACGCTTCTCGCCGGCAATCATTTGCTTATTTACTTCTTTTAATTCTGGCAACGGTAATACAACGCGAGTTTGAATATCAATCAACTTCTGCTGAAGTTCTTGAATCGCTGGAACATTACGTTGTAGGAGTGCGTTATAAGGCTTGTTTTCTTTCAGTAGCTTATTTACCCACTCTAGATTCATCGACATCTTTGGGAAGTCTTTTAATACTTCACCACGATTCACGCCGACCTTATCCACTAACAAGCTCACAATACCGCGCTCGAGTTTCCATACTTGGTCTACTTGTGATCGCATGGTGTCGCACAACTTCTCAACACTCTTTGCGGTCAGACGGAAACCGAGTAGCTCACCACGAATCGCTTCTTGCGCCTTGATATAGGCTGGGCAGTTATAGCCCTCTTTATCAAAAGCACGGCGCATCTTGTCAGCCTGCGTACGCACAATCGCAAACTTCTCCAGGGAGATTTGCTTTAACTCTTCTAATTGCTTAGCGTTTGCTGTAGCTGCACCGCCACCGCCGCCGCCTTCGTCTTCGCCGCCTTCTTCATCACCCACTTCTGCATCTGGGTCAACTTCTGGCTCTTCTGGCCCAAGCTTAATATCTTCGGCATTTGGATCAACTAATCCATCTACGAATTGATCAATCTCCATCTCGCCGCTGGTAATCTTATCGACGTTAGCAAGCATTTCGCCAATCGTGACGGGGCAAGCAGCCAATGCCATCACCATATCTTTAAGGCCTGCTTCGATCTTCTTCGCAATGACGATCTCGCCTTCGCGTGTCAGCAAATCCACAGTGCCCATCTCACGCATATACATACGCACTGGGTCGGTTGTACGCCCAAATTCAGAGTCGACAGTAGCTAAAGCGGCTTCAGCCTCTTCTTCCGCTTCTTCTTCAGAAGTGGTTGCTGAAGCATTCTCATTGAGCAAGAGCGTTTCAGCATCAGGAGCTTGCTCGTAAACAGTAATGTTGATGTCATTTAGAAGGCTAATCAGCGTTTCTAATGCATCAGCATCAGACAATTCATCCGACATCACGTCATTCATTTCGCCATGAGTTAAGTAACCCTTGGACTTACCCATCTTGATCAAAGTCTTCAGACGGGTACGACGCAATTCTTGTTGCTCTTCAGATCCCAATTGTTGTGCTGCGAATTCTTTTAAAAGCGCTTTTTCTTTTGCTTTGCGCTCACGGGCTTTTTGACGATCCGTTAAAACTGGTTCAGCGCCTTCAGCAGGAGCATCAGCTTTTGGCTTACGGCCCTTTTTAACTTCTTCAGTGGCCTCTATCTCAACTTCAACAGTCTTGGCTTTCTTACCCTTAGCTTCCTTAGCAACCTGCTCTACTTCAACCTTTGGTGCAGCAGCAGCTTTACCTTTCTTAGGGGCCTCAACTTTCACCACTGACTTGGCTACTGGTTTTGCAGCTGGCTTGATAGGAGTCTTCGCAACAGGTTTAGCAGGTGCCTTTGCAACTGGCTTTGCAGCAACCTTGACTGGCGCCTTTACCGCTTTTGTAGGTGCCTTCGCAACCGGCTTCACCGCTGCCTTCGCTTTTGCGACTGGCTTAGCTGGTGCTTTCACCGCTTTGGCAGCTGGCTTAACTGGTGCTTTTGCTTTTGCAGCAGGTTTGGCAGGAGCCTTCACTTTTGCGACTGGCTTAGCCGCTGCCTTCACTGCTTTGACAGGCGCCTTGGCAATTGGCTTAACTGGTGCCTTCGCTTTCACAACTAGTTTGGCAGGAGTCTTTGCTTTTGCGACTGGCTTAGCGACTGATTTAGCTGGCGCCTTCGTTGGTGCCTTGGCTGATGCTTTAGTTGGCACTTTAGCGGCTGGTTTAGCTGGTTTTTTCTTGGTATTTGGCATGTCTTAGCACTTACTCACATTACTGATGATTGATCTCGACTGCTTAAGCGCAGCCTCGTTGTCCACTTGCCCCAAATTTCTTCAAAATAAAGCGCAAGTGGCTGAATTAAATCGGTTTTTTTCTGGGAATAGAGGATTATAGTCGATTGCGACTTTTTTACCCCCGCCTATACTAAGAAGATGGGGTAAATTTCGGGTTTTTCTAGAGCGAAATCAGAAAATTCTTATGAGAACTTCAGTCTTTCGCCCAATTCACGATAGCGGGCCCGATCTTGCTCGGTTGCTGTGCTGCCAGCGATCTTTTGAGCAATCTCTGTCATCTCGGTTTTCAGGTGAGTCAACTCGAGCTTCTTGAAGGCACCATCTAAATCTGCGATTGCCCCTTCGATCTCCAAATCGGAGCCCATCACCCGTTTTCTGAGCACCTCATACAGCGGGGCTAGCTCACTGCGGGACAGTTGCTCTTGAAACAAAGCAAAAGCCCCCGCGCCAACTGTTGGTGGCTTACCGTTCTCACCTGGAATTAGTTCAACTAAATCGCACTGAGCTAATAAATCTTTCATTAGGTCTAATGCTTTTGCAGATCGCAGCTCAGAAGCTTGCAGCGCAAGCGCTCTCTGGTTAGCATCCAATGCTTTTCCTAAATGCGGAAACTGAATTAAGACGCGCAGCATCTGCTCTGCTAAATCCGTTGGGGCTTGAGGCGGTGCCAAATTTTGCGTTGCCACTCTCTTCGCTGTGCCCTTAGATGCCTGCCAAGGTGCGCCCTGCGTTCTGTTGCTGCTATTACCTTGATTGAAATTGGGTGCACGCTGATTTGTGCTGGAGTAGGAACCTTGCTGCACTGGAGTCGGGGCAATAGTCAATCCGCAGAAAGATTCCAACTCTGCTGGAGTTGAGTTTGTGCGAATCGCCAGCTCACGCAAAATTTGTGTACGCAAAGCAATCGGCGGCATCGATAGTAATAAAGGCTTAGCAGCATGATGTGTTTGCGCTCTACCCTCAGGAGTCGTGAGCTCATGGTCTTGGCTAGCGATCTTAAAGAAGAAGCTGGAGATCGACATCGCCTCTTTAATCACTTTTTCAAAAGCAGGCGCACCATAAGCACGCACATAGCTGTCGGGATCATGCTCGGTGGGCAGGAACAGGAAACGAATTTCTTTGTCATCTGACATTAGGGGTAGGCAAGCCTCTAATGCGCGTTGCGCAGCCCGCTGGCCCGCAGCATCGCCATCAAATGAAAACACAATACGATCGGTTTGGCGTAACAACATACGCACATGATTTGCAGTACAGGCAGTACCTAAGGTCGCCACTGCATTCGGGAATCCCAATTGTGCGAGTGCCACCACATCCATATAACCTTCACAGACAAGCACATACTCTTGAGAGCGAATGGCTTGTCTCGCCTCAAATAATCCGTAGAGCGTATTGCCTTTGGAAAACAATGGAGTTTCGGGAGAATTTAAATACTTGGGTTCACCTTGATCCAGGATGCGGCCACCAAAGCCGATAGTCTGACCTTTCGGATTACGAATCGGAAACATGATGCGATCACGAAAGCGATCGTAGCGTCTTGCAGTTTGGTTAGTTTCGGTCTGCTCACTTTGAATGAGTAAGCCGCCCTCCAATAAAGTTTTCGCAACTTCATCATTAGTGTAGGTGCCAAAGACTGCTTCAAGACCTTGCCAACCATCGGGCGAATATCCCAAAGCATATCGTTTAGCGATCTCACCAGTCAAGCCACGCCCCTTGAGATACTCGACTGCACGGGGGGCTACTTTAAGTTGCTGGCGATACCAGTCTGCTGCTGCACTCATGACTTCACTTAAAGCCATTGTTTGCTGTTGGCGCAGCACATCATTAGCAGTACGCTCTTCTCGCGGCACATCTAAACCTGCAGAACGCGCTAAGTCTTCAATCGCATCTACATAACCAAGGCCAGAGTACTCCATCAAAAAGCTAATTGCAGAGCCGTGAGCGCCGCAACCAAAGCAGTGATAGAACTGCTTAGTCGGAGAAACTGAAAATGAGGGGGATTTTTCTGAATGAAAGGGGCACAAACCTTGAAAGTTCGCGCCCGCTTTTTTTAACTTCACATGCTGTCCAACCACATCAACGATGTCAACCCGATTTAATAAATCGGCAATGAAGGATTGGGGGATGAGAGCCACTAGTAATGGATCAAGCTGAGCTTATTGTTTTAAGTGTTTATTTGGCAGCTTACTGAGCAAGGGCAGCTTTGACCAAACCAGAAACTTTGCCCATATCTGCCTTACCAGCCAACTGACTCTTGAGCACGCCAATCACCTTACCCATGTCTTGTGGACCGGCAGCGCCAGTGGACGCTACCGCTGCAGCAACAGCTGCTACCACCTCAGCATCCGATAATTGGGCTGGTAAGTAATCTTGCAATATGACCATTTCAGCGGCCTCAATTGCGACCAAATCATCGCGATTGGCTTTCTCAAACTGGGAAATAGAATCTTTGCGTTGCTTGATCATTTTTTCAACTGTCGCAATCACAGATGCGTCATCCATTTCAATGCGCTCATCCACCTCACGCTGCTTAATTGCAGCTAGCAAAAGACGAATCGTTCCTAAGCGCGCTACTGCTTTAGCGCGCATGGCGTTTTTCATATCTTCAGTGATTTGATCTTTAAGGCTCATGGAATTGACTCCTAATAGAGGTTTAATGCTAATTCAGTCTTTAGTGTATTGGCTTTTTGTGAACTACTTAAAAAGCAAAAACCCGCTGCGTTTCACCGTCAGCGGGTTTCAAAGCCTCTCGGTGAGGAGAGCTTTTAAATTCGATTAGTACAGCTTTTTAGGCAACATCTGGCTGCGAATACGCTTGTAATGGCGTTTAGCAGCAGCTGCCTTCTTGCGCTTACGCTCAGCCGTTGGCTTCTCGTAAAACTCGCGGGCACGCAAGTCGGTCAATAGGCCATTTTTTTCAATGGTGCGCTTGAAACGGCGCAATGCCACTTCAAAAGGTTCGTTCTCACGTAGGCGGACTGTAGTCATACTTGTTTAACTCGTATATGCTCGAAAAATATCGATAAATTAACTGAAATGCGATTCTAGCACGACCAAGCAAAAAAATGATTGTTTTAGGCATAGAAACTTCTTGTGACGAAACCGGCGTGGCTTTATATGACACAAGCCCCTGGGAAAAACACGCCCCAGCCCATCAAGGCATCTTGGGGCAGGCCCTTCACTCCCAAATCGCCATGCATCGGGATTACGGGGGTGTAGTCCCTGAGTTGGCGTCTAGAGACCATATACGACGTGTTTTACCCCTCCTCGATGATGCTTTGCATGAGGCCAGACTCCAGCTAAAGGATGTTGATGCTGTCGCCTATACCCAGGGCCCTGGACTAGCTGGCGCCTTACTCGTGGGGAGCGCCTTTGCCAAATCCCTTGCTCAAGGCCTCAATTTGCCCTCTATTGGAGTGCATCACCTAGAAGGGCATCTACTTTCTCCGCTACTGGGGACCTCGGTACCGGAGTTTCCCTTTATTGCTCTCCTGGTTTCCGGCGGCCATACTCAGTTAATGCTAGTGAGCGGGGTCGGCAAATACCAACTTTTAGGCGAAACCCTGGATGATGCCGCTGGCGAAGCTTTTGATAAAACAGCTAAATTACTCGGCTTGGACTACCCCGGTGGCGCCGCAATCTCCAAATTAGCAGAAACAGGGCAGCCTGGACGATTTGATCTACCCAAACCGATGTTGCACTCAGGGGATTTGGATTTCTCCTTCTCTGGACTCAAAACAGCTGTCTTAAACCAAGTAAAAAAGTTTGAGATGCTGGGAATTTCTGATGCGCAAGAAATTGCGACATTTCAAGCAGATCTAGCCAGAAGCTTTGTAGATTCCTTAGTGGCCGTGTTGGTCAGTAAATCCGAAAAAGCACTGAAGCAAACAGGCTGCAAACATTTGGTACTAGCTGGTGGTGTAGGCGCCAATTTGCAATTACGAGCGGCTTTAAATACCAGCGCCAAAAAGAATCGATTTGATGTGCACTATCCGCCAATAGACCTCTGTACTGATAACGGCGTCATGATTGCTTTTGCGGGAGCGCTACGGATGCTGGCAGAAAATAATGGCTCGACAACATCGGGCGCTTTTGACATCAAACCCCGTTGGGATTTAGCAAGTAATAACCTGGTTTAAGCGAGTTTTACCTCTGGGAAGCGTAGGGTAATTGCCCTAGCAATCCCTGCAGGATCAAGGCCACACTTGCTCATTAAGAACTTGTAATCGCCATGCTCCACAAACGCATCTGGGAGACCTAGTTGCAATAAGGGCTTATTGATACCCATTGCAGAGAGGGCCTCTAAGCAGGCGCTACCAGCGCCACCCTGAATGACGCCATCTTCAATTGTCACAAAATAATCATGATCTTGTGCCACGGATTTGAGGAGCTCAATATCTAAAGGCTTTACGAAACGCATGTTGGCAACTGAGGCATCGATCTGCTCCGCAACTTCAAGAGCGGGATACAACAATGTTCCAAAAGCCAAGATGGCGACGCGCTGACCAGCTGGTGCATTCGATTGCCGACGCAACTCCCCCTTACCTAGCGGAACGGAGCGTAAGTCTGTCGATGGAATAGTGCCAACACCCGCGCCACGTGGATAACGCACTGCGCTTGGGTGCGGCTGATGAAATGCCGTCGTGAGTAAATCGCGACACTCTGCTTCGTCAGCAGGCGTCAAGACCAACATATTCGGAATACAGCGCAAGAATGGAATGTCATACGCGCCCGCATGGGTAGCGCCATCAGCACCAACTAAACCAGCGCGGTCCAAAGCAAACAATACCGGCAGATCTTGAATAGCCACATCATGAATGAGTTGATCGTAAGCACGCTGCAAGAAGGTGGAATAAATTGCCACGACTGGCTTCATACCCTCGCATGCCATGCCCGCAGCAAAAGTGACTGCGTGTTGCTCAGCAATACCGACATCGTAATAACGCTTCGGAAAATTCTTTTCAAACTCAACCAGACCAGAGCCTTCTCGCATTGCGGGAGTAATGCCAATCAATAATGGATCGGCGTGCGCCATATCACATAACCACTCACCAAATACTTGTGTAAAAGTTTTCTGAGTAGGAGTGGTGGACTTCTTGACACCCTCTTGCGGATTGAACTTACTCGGACCGTGATACAACACTGGGTCAGCTTCTGCCAACTCATAGCCCTGTCCTTTGCGAGTCACTACATGCAAGAACTGCGGACCTCGACCCTCAAGCGCTAAACGACGGACGTTTTGCAACATCGGAATCAAGGCATCCAAATCATGACCGTCAATCGGGCCAAAATAATTGAAACCAAACTCTTGAAAAATCGTTGAGGGCGAGACCATACCTTTAGCATGATCTTCTAGGCGTTTCGCAAACTCACGTAAAGGTGGGGCAATCGATAAAACACTATCAATACCCTTTTTTGTAGCAGAGTAAATATTGCCGCTAAGCAATCTTGCCAAATGGCGATTGAGCGCACCGACCGCTGGCGAGATCGACATATCGTTGTCATTGAGTATGACTACCAATGGCAAATCATCATAAACACCAGCATTGTTCATCGCCTCAAATGCCATACCACCAGTCATGGCGCTATCGCCAATCACTGCAACCGCTACTTGTTTTTCACCCTTGGTCTGGAAGGCCCGTGCCATTCCCATCGCCGCAGAAATACTGGTCGAAGAATGACCAGTACCAAAGGCATCGTATTCACTTTCAGATCGCCGCGGAAAACCAGACAAGCCGTCGAACTGACGCAAGGTATTCATGCGATCACGCCGGCCAGTCAAAATTTTGTGCGGATAACTTTGATGCCCCACATCCCACACAATCCGATCATGTGGCGTATCAAAGACATAGTGCAGAGCAATCGATAGCTCGACTGTGCCCAAATTAGAGGAAAGGTGACCGCCAGTTTTGGAGACGGAGTCGAGCACAAACTGACGCAATTCATCGGCAAGCGCTGGTAACTGCTCACGAGGGAGTTTTTTTAAGTCTGCAGGAGAGTGAATCAAATTTAAAGTCATCAAATCTTCAGTAATCTTATTTGCCCCTATTAACCACTAACAGGGCTAAATCTTTTAGAGCCTGGGCTTTAGCGCCAAAACTCTCTAAGCTAGCAATTGCACTTTCTTGTAAATCTTTTGCTGCTTTGTTGGCATAGTCTAAACCCATCAAGGTCACATAGGTTGGCTTGTCGTTCGCAGCGTCTTTTCCTGCAGTTTTGCCTAGCGTCTGACTATCCGCGGTCGCATCAAGAACGTCATCCACAATTTGAAAGGCTAACCCCAAAGCTTCAGAGTAATTTTGGAGATGCTGCATTTCACTCGGATGCAGTCTGGCAACGATACCGCCTAACTGGACCGAACAAGATAGTAATGCGCCCGTCTTCATCGCATGCATCTGCTTTAAGCCTACAAGATCCAACTTCTTACCAACACTCTCTAGGTCGATTGCCTGGCCACCAGCCATACCGCGAGAGCCTGATGCACTAGCTAATGCACTAATCATGGCTAAACGAATATCCGAATCACACTGTGCATTTGCCAAAACCTCAAAGGCGCGGGTCTGTAAGGCATCCCCCACTAGCAAAGCAGTAGCCTCATCAAATGCTTTGTGAACCGTAGGTCTCCCACGGCGCAAGTCATCATCATCCATACAGGGCAAGTCATCGTGCACTAAGGAGTAAGCGTGAATGCATTCGATTGCAACAGCGGCAGCATCTAAGGCAGCGCTCACTTGCTCATCAGAATCAACACCCAACTCACCTGCGGCATAAACCAATAGCGGGCGGATTCGTTTACCGCCACCTTGAGCGGCATAGCGCATTGCCTCATGTAAACGCGCAGGATTGGTATTGGCAGCATCAAGTAAATGCTCTAAAGCCAATTCAGTTCGCTGCCCATGAGTGCGAACCCAATCTTGGAAGGAAGGCTGGCTATTCATCAAACTAGATGTTCAGTCTAGCTTACGCTTCGAATACGCGGACTTGCTGCTCAACTTGAGCCAGCATGCCTTGACAATGCTTCAAGAGCGCTGCACCACGCTGGTAGGCCAAAAGGGTCTCTTCTAAGGAGAATTTGCCAGATTCCATGTCAGAAATTAGTGCCTCCAACTCCCTTACCGCCTGCTCGTAACGCAATTCAGGGTCGATTTGAGTCTCAAGACCGGGTTTCTGACCCTCAGATTTCTTAGCTGGCATTGACTTATTTCCTTCAAATTTCAAACAGATATAGCCCTACATATTAAAGCGAGACGGGGTTCAGATGGGTATAATCCCCTCCTTCCTTTCCAATATCGATCCGTCGATGGTTGGATTGGTTATTCCGCTTAGCTTCGGCTGACGTTTTCGGGGGTGGGGAGAATGACTAATCTGGCTACCGCGCAGCAGCTTGCGCCGTCCAACTTACAACTGCCGGTTTCGGCCTATTTTGACGTTGAGCTCTATCAACGCGAAATCGAACTGCTTTTTAAGCAGGGCCCTGGCTATGTAGGCCACGAACTCATGGTGCCTGAAATAGGCTCCTACCAAACCTTAAGCTCTGAAAATGAAGGTCGACTACTGGTTCGCAATGACCAAGGCATTGAACTTATCTCCAATGTCTGTCGTCACCGCCAAGCACTAATGCTGAATGGCTCTGGAAAGGCAAATAACATTGTTTGTCCACTACACCGCTGGACGTACGATTTACACGGTGAATTATTAGGCGCACCCCATTTTGAAGATAAGCCCTGTCTTCATCTAGGCAAATCGCCATTGCAAAACTGGCAAGGCCTCTTATTTGAAGGTCCTCGCGATGTCCGTACTGACTTAGCCAAACTTGGCGTGGCTGACGACCTCAATTTTGAAGGTTACGTACTGGATCACGTTGAGGTCCATGAATGCAATTACAACTGGAAGACTTTTATCGAGGTCTATCTCGAGGACTATCACGTGGTGCCATTTCATCCGGGGCTAGGCAAGTTTGTCTCTTGTGAAGACCTGCGCTGGGAATTCGGTGACTGGCATAGCGTACAAACTGTGGGTATTCATAAAGACTTAGAGAAGCCTGGATCACCGGTTTACCAAAAGTGGCATGAGGCTGTTCTACGCCACCACAAAGGCAAAACGCCGCGCCACGGCGCCATCTGGCTGACCTACTACCCCAATGTGATGGTCGAATGGTATCCAGGCGTTTTATGCGTTTCTACTTTGCACCCGCTTGGCCCCAATAAGACGCGCAATATTGTGGAGTTCTACTACCCTGAAGAAATTGCCCTCTTTGAACGGGAATTTGTCGAGGCTGAAAGTGCGGCCTACCGGGAAACCTGCCTCGAAGATGATGAAATCGCCGAGCGCATGGATGCTGGGCGCGCAGCGCTACTTGCTCGCGGTGTAAATGAGGTAGGCCCCTATCAAAGCCCCATGGAAGATGGCATGCAGCATTTTCATGAATGGTATCGTCGCGCTATGAACTATC
The DNA here is from genome assembly GCF_013307205.1 of Polynucleobacter arcticus. NCBI lineage: Bacteria > Pseudomonadati > Pseudomonadota > Betaproteobacteria > Burkholderiales > Burkholderiaceae > Polynucleobacter > Polynucleobacter arcticus. The sequence goes on from NZ_CP028940.1 coordinate 1,740,186, forward strand.
AAGGCGCATAATCAAGTAGCATCTAATTCGCCAATCACTGGAAGCCCTCATGACTCCTCTCATTACTGCAAATCAGCTAGAAGAAATCATCAATAGTGGCGAGAACGTACTTCTGTGCGATTGCCGTTTTGACCTAGTGGATCCTCTAGCGGGAATCACAGCTTATGAGGAGGGTCATCTTCCAGGTGCTATTTATGTGAACTTAGATACCGATTTATCCGGTGAGACAACTGGTCAAAATGGTCGCCATCCACTCCCTACTCCAGAGGCTTGGGCAAACACCAAAGCGCGCTTGGGAATGAGCCCGACAACACTCGTAGTGGCATATGACAACCAAGGCTCGGTTTACGCCAGTCGTTTATGGTGGATGCTCAAGGCAACTGGACATGTCAATGTGCAGGTTCTGGATGGTGGACTCGATGCCTGGAATGGTCCGATTGGCACCACGCCTAGTCAACCCACCCCAACAAATACACCGATAGAGCCGATGCCTTATGTGGGCCTTGTCTTAGTGGATGAAGTCTTGAAGAATTTACAAACCAAGAAAAATATCGTGATCGATGCACGCGCAAATGATCGCTTTCATGGTCAGAATGAAACTTTAGATCCCGTTGGCGGACATATTCCCGATGCCATCAATTACTGCTTTAGAGAAAATCTTTCCAAAAGAACTTTTAAAGCCCCAGAGCAACTTTATAAGGACTTTGTTGAACTCCTAGGATCAACTAAGGCTTCAGAAGTGATTCATCAATGTGGCTCTGGAGTGACCGCTTGCCATAACTTATTAGCTATGGAAATCGCGGGTTTGAAAGGCTCACGCGTATATGCAGGTAGTTGGAGCGAATGGTGTTCCGACCCTAGCAGACCAGTTGCACTTTAATGTAGTAGCGATAGCAAGATGACAAAGCCAACACCACAAGCAATCAGCAAGGTTTGACGTAAAGATTCAATCCAGTGGGGGCGACGGTGCATTTGCGGTATCAAATCGCTGACTGCAATATAAATAAAACTACTAGATGCAATCACCAAGAGGTATGGCATTGCTCCCTGAGCTTTCTCCAAAAAGAAATAGGCTAGCACGCCACCAAGTACTGCAGACAAGCCGCAAATAAAGTTGTAAAACAAAGCCCGTGCTCTAGAGAAGCCGGCATTGAGCAAGACAATGTAATCACCAATCTCTTGCGGAATCTCGTGGGCAATGATGGCAATGGCAGTGAAGATCCCCACTTGGTAATCCACCATGAAAGCGGCTGCGATCAAAATACCATCTACAAAATTATGCAAGCCATCGCCAACCAAAATCATCCAGCCGCTTCGCCCAGCCACCTCAGCATCATGGCCATGGTGATGATCATGTCCATCACCCTCATGATGATGACTGTGACGTAAGAGCGCAATTTTCTCAAGCAGGAAGAAGCCAAGAAGGCCTGCAAGCAAGGTAGCGAATAACAACTGAGGGCTTGCATCAGACATCGTAAAAGCCTCAGGCAAAGAATGTAAAAAGGCAGTTGCAAGCAAAATACCGACAGATACGCTCACCATGCCATGGACCATCTTTGACAATAAGGCCAATGAAAAACTCGCAGCAACAAGAACACTAGCCGTTCCCGCTAAGGCTGTTACCAACAAAATGCTTTGCAGTACTGACATATAAATTACGCTACCCCGTGTTGCTGAAAATAGGAAGTGCACTTCTCCCAACGATCTTGCGCAAGTGCGAAACCTATTTGCTTCGCATCCTCCATAACACCGCCTCTATCAGACGATCCCGTCTGCGAGCATTGTTTTACTGTATTTTTCATATTGATTGCCTGATTACCTTACTTAATGCGCTTCTTCCCAATTATCGCCAATCCCAATACCAACTACTAGAGGAACCTTAAGATCAGCCACTTTGCACATCAAGTCAGGTAATTTCGCTTGTAACAGCTCCAACTCATCCAAGGGTACGTCAAATACCAATTCATCATGGACTTGGAGCAACATCCGCGTCTTTAATTGCTCTTTTTCTAGCCAGTTTTCCACGGCAATCATGGCTAATTTAATCAGGTCGGCTGCTGTTCCCTGCATTGGCGCATTAATCGCTGCACGCTCGGCACCTTGGCGACGAGGACCATTTGAGCCCTTGATCTCAGGTAACCAGAGGCGCCTCCCAAAAACAGTCTCCACATAACCATTCTCGCGTGCTTCAAGGCGAGTGCGCTCCATGTATTGAGCAACCCCGGGATAGCGATCGAAATATTTAGCAATATAGTTTTGCGCGGCTGAGCGCTCAATCCCCAAATTGCCAGCTAGACCAAAAGCACTCATGCCGTAGATCAAACCAAAGTTAATCACCTTAGCATAGCGACGCTGCTCTGAAGTCACAGCCTCCAAGGGCATACTAAAAATCTCGGCGGCGGTAGCCTGGTGAACGTCCTTGCCAGCCGCAAACGCAGCTAGTAAATTCTCATCCTCAGCAATATGCGCCATGATGCGTAATTCAATTTGCGAATAGTCAGCCGACAAGAGCTTGCAACCTTCTGCCGGAATAAATGCCTCACGAATACGACGACCTTCTTCTGTTCGCACAGGAATATTTTGTAAATTCGGCTCACTAGAAGCTAAGCGTCCCGTTACCGCTGTTGCCTGAGAAAAATTGGTGTGCACTCGCCCAGTCTTGGGATCCGCCATCCGTGGGAGCTTCTCAATATAGGTTGACATTAACTTAGCGAGGCTGCGGTAATCCAAAATACGTGCTGGCAAGGGGTAATCTTCGGCCAGTTTCTGCAAGACCTCCTCATCCGTGGATGGTGCACCTGATGGCGTCTTCTTAATTACCGGGAGTGCTAGTTGCCCAAATAGAATTTCTGCAATTTGCTTTGGTGATTGAATATTGAATGGCTGACCTGCAAGCTGATGAATCTCACCCTCTAAGGCAAGAAGACGCTTACCAACCTCCTGACCTTGCTGCGATAGTAAGGCTGAGTCAATCCGAATACCATTACGCTCCATGATGCCCAAGACGCGCATGGCTGGCATCTCAATATTTTCATAAACATACAATAGTCCTGGGCTGGCTTGGATTTGCGGCCATAAGGCCAAATGTAAGCGCAGAGTAATGTCAGCATCTTCAGCAGCATAATTGGTCGCAATCTTCAAATCTACTTGATCAAAGCCAATTTGATGAACACCCTTTCCGCAAACTTCTTCATAGCGGATGGTCTTCATGCCAAGGTGTCGCTCGGCCAAGCTGTCCATATTGTGTGGCATATGCGATTCCAGCACATAGGACTCTAGCAAAGTATCAAACTGAATACCTTGCAAAGTCACGCCATGGTTTGCAAAAATGTGCGCATCATACTTTAAGTTTTGTCCTACTTTGTAATGCGCAGCGCTCTCGAGCCAAGGTTGTAGTTTCGCTAAGACCAACTCACGACTTAGTTGATCCTCTCCATTTAGATGTGCTACCGGTATGTAGCAAGCATCACCAGGAGCCACACATAAGGAGATGCCCACTAACTCTGCAGCTAGGGCATCTAAGCCAGTGGTTTCAGTATCTACGGCTGTTAGCTGAGCACTCTCGATCTTTTTTAACCAACGCTCCAACGCGATCTCATCGACCACACACTCATAACTTTTTTCGATGGCGCTCTGCAAGTCTGTAGTCTCTTGAGATAGCGCTGTTGTGGCTGCTGTTGCGGTTGGTCCAAATGGACTGCTTACCGTTTTTTCCTTGGCTTCCAGAACAACTTTGATTGGACTTCCTGCCAAATCAAAACCACTACTCACTTCTGAAGCTGACCCGCTGAGCTGCTTCTCCACATCGCGTAGCCAAGTTTTAAATGCATAACGCTCAAATAGTTCGCGTAAGAGTGGCGCATCCTCTGGCTTCGCATGAAGATCATCCAAACTGGGGAGATGAGAAGATAAATCGCAATCGGTTTTGACGGTAATTAACTGTCGAGCCTGCAGAAGCCACTGCAAGCTGTTGCGCAAGTTCTCCCCCACAACGCCTTTGACTTGATCGGCATTCGCCATCAAATTATCTAAGTCGCCAAACTCAGCCAACCATTTGTTAGCAGTTTTTGGACCAGCCTTTGGAACTCCAGGGACGTTATCTACCGTGTCACCAATGATGGAGAGGTAGTCCACAATCCGCTCTGGAGGTACGCCAAATTTTTCGATCACACCCGGAATATCAAGCTTCTCATTGGTCATCGTATTGATCAAGGTAACGGAGTCATTTACCAGTTGAGCTAAATCTTTGTCGCCGGTAGAAATAATGGTTTCCCATCCGGCTTCAGTGGCCTGGCAAGCTAAGGTTCCAATCACGTCATCAGCCTCAACTCCAGAAACCATTAATACAGGCCAGCCTAAGGCTTTGACCATGGCATGAATCGGCTCAATCTGCTTCACCAAGTCTTCGGGCATGGGAGACCGGTGCGCCTTGTACTCCGAGTACATTTCGTCCCGAAAAGTCTTACCTTTGGCATCGAAAACACAGGCAATGTGGTCGGCTTGAAGTTCCGACCGTGCCCGGCGCATCATATTCACCATCCCATAGATGGCCCCCGTTGGATCACCCGCCCCATTTCGAAGGTCTGGCATGGCATGAAAGGCGCGGTAGAGGTAGCTAGAGCCGTCTACCAACAAGAGTCTATGTTTAGTCATACCGCAATCGTACAATCTAGTTGCTAACTGTTTACAGATCAGGTTCAAATACTCCTGAAATACGGCCAAAAAAGGTGAAAAACGATGCACGCTCTTACAAACTTACTCCACTCTTCTGTGAGCCAAACCCTTGTTCTAACAAGCTTTTTGGTGGCTTTTGCCCCTTTTGGCCTGCACTCAGCGCAAGCTCAGAGCAACAGCCAGGCATTGAGCCCATCAGAACTGCAGCGCATTAATAATCAGCCCTTAGCACCTGCTGTAAGCGCATCTGAAGGTACAAAAGCCCCTCAAGGCCGTAAACCGAGCTTTCAGCATAAAGAGGTCTCTGGCACTGAAATTACCGAATATAAAGATGCCAATTCACCGACTCAGGTAGATGTGAAGACGCGCTACACCACTTATGAAATGGCGCCACCAGCTACCGTCATGCCTGGAGTGCCGAAGGAAACTGATCTCATCAGCGTGCCAAGCATCAGCATTCCTTTTTAAGCTTGATGACTCATCCCATCCGCACATCACCGTTTAATTAGCCATGGCCGTCTTCACCCCCATTGAGCTAAACGATATCTCCCATTGGATCTCAACGGATTTTGATATCGGGCACGCCATCGATATTCGTGGCATTCATGGTGGGATTGAAAATTCTAATTTCTTTCTCGACACCGAGAAAGATGGCGAGAAACGTGAATATGTTCTGACGATTTTTGAGAGACTGTCTGCAGCGCAACTTCCTTACTATTTAGAGTTAATGCGTCACTTGGCCAATAAAGGCATTCCTGTGCCTAAGCCACTTGAGAATAAACATGGTGAAATTCTATTCACGCTCAAAGATAAGCCAACAGCGATTGTCAGCAAACTGCCAGGCCTCTCCCGGCTGGCGCCCGAAGCAAGCCATTGTGCTTTAGTTGGCGAGAATCTAGCAAAGATGCACTTGGCCAGCTCAGACTTTCAACACACTCAAGAAAATCTTCGCAGTCTTTCTTGGTGGCAAAAAACGGTTCCGCAGGTTTTGTCACACCTGAGTGAAACTCAAAAAGAATTACTCATTACTGAACTCGCTACTCAAGAACAATTCTTTGCCTCCGAGGCATACGCATCCTTACCCCAAGGTGCGAGTCATTGCGATCTCTTCAGAGACAACGTGCTCTTTGATCCCCAGAGTATGAGCGATGCCTCGCAGGACCAACTTGGGGGTTTCTTTGACTTTTATTTCGCCGGTACAGATAAGTGGCTGTTTGATTTAGCAGTAACTGCAAATGATTGGTGTCTTGCTGAAAATAAACAAGATTTAGATCCTATAAGATTTAAAGCGCTGATGGATGCGTATCAATCGGTTCGCCCACTAACCAGTGAAGAGCTGACAAGCTGGCCGCTAATGGTGCGCGCTGCAGCTCTGCGCTTTTGGATTTCTCGCCTATGGGATTTTCACCTACCGCGCGACGCTCAAATGCTCACCCCACATGATCCCCGTCATTTTGAAAATATTCTCTTAAGCCGCAAAGCGATATGAAACTAAACTCCGTCAGCCCTAAAGAGGGCTATACCTGGATACGCCAAGGCATCTGGTTATTTAAACAAAATCCTCTGGGATTTTTGATGCTGGTATTCATGTATATTTTTGTTGCCCAGCTAGCAGTGCTCGTTCCAGTAATTGGTGTTTTTGCAGTGCTGCTGCTCACGCCAACTTTATCAGTTGGATTTATGACAGCCTGTCGACAAGCGATTCAGAAAGAACGTATTCGTCCGTCGGTCTATTTGGTGGCCTTGCAGTCAACACCGTTGATTCGTAAACGTATTCTGCAATTAGGTTTGGTTTATTCAGCCCTCATTCTGACTCTCAGCTTTAGCTTAAGTATGCTGGTGGATTTTGAATTACTTTTGCCGCTCATGACTGGTGATAAGCAGATGACACCAGAAGCAATTAGTCAGATCTATCTGATTCTATTTTTTGGTGGCTTGCTCTACGTACCAGTAGCCATGCTGATGTGGTTCTCACCTGTGCTCATAGCTTGGGCCGAGATGTCTGTTCCGCAAGCACTCTTTTCAAGTGCAATTGCTTGCTGGTCAAATCGTGGCGCATTCTTTATGTATATCGTCATTTGGGGTGCGATCTTAATTGCCATCCCATTAACCATTGGATCTATCTTGGATGTGCTCGGTTTAGGTCAAGCCGCCTCATTCATCATTGCTCCACTGTCAATGGCTGGTCTCACGGTCATGCACTGCTCTTTCTTTGCAACCTGGAAAGCGTGCTTCGCTGAACAAGAATCAGCAAAGCTCATTGCTTAGCAATACAGTCCTTTAGTTTATTGCTGCAAGCTTGGCAATGCTGAGTTGCAGCCACTTCACACCATGACGTTTGAAGTTCACTTGGGCGCGGGCATCAGCATCATTGCCTTCTAAGCCCGTAACCCGGCCTTCTCCAAATTTCGTATGAAACACATTTTGGCCAATCGTAAATGGGTAATTGCCTCGTGGCGGCGCAGCCATTCTGGTGACGGTAGTGGAGGCAGAACCAACGCGCCCAAGTTGTTTGGCCGGTCTCTGACGATCGCTGCCAGAGTCAAAGAAATCATTGGTCTCGGAGTCGCGCTGACGGGTATAGCCATCTTGCCAAGTAGATCCTGATCGACCGGCATTACCGTAACTATTACCTCCACCCCAACGGGCATCTTTGACTTTCGGAGTGAGCCACTTCAAAGAATCTGATGGCAACTCTTCCAAGAAGCGGGATGGCATGTTGTAACGCACTTGACCATGCAACATTCTGGACTGGGTGTGAGAAAGATATAAGCGCTCCTTGGCGCGGGTAATGGCCACATACATCAAGCGGCGTTCCTCTTCCAAACCATTCTGCTCATTAACGCTATTCTCATGAGGAAACAAACCTTCTTCCAGTCCGGTAATAAATACGGAGGTGAACTCCAAACCTTTAGCAGAGTGCACCGTCATCAACTGAACAGCATCTTGACCTGCTTGTGCCTGGTTATCGCCCGCCTCTAAAGAGGCATGCGATAGAAAAGCTGCTAATGGTGAAACCTCCACAATACCCGGTGCATTTTCACCTGGCAGAGTAGCGGCAGTTGCATCTTGGCCATAACCCTCTTCCGCAATAAATGCAGTCGCTGCATTTATTAATTCTTGTAAGTTCTCTACCCGATCTTGACCTTCGCGTTCAGAGAGATAGTGCTGAATCAATCCGCTATTCTGAATCACGAACTCGACTGTCTCAGGCAAAGTGTTGTGACGAGTCGCTTCACGCATGTGATCAACTAAGCGCACAAATCCGCCCAAGGAAGCGCCGGCTTTACCATCCAAAGTCGATGCCGCTAAATACAAAGAACTGTTTTGCGCGCGAGCCGCATCTTGTACAGCCTCAATCGATCTGGCACCGATACCACGCGTTGGGAAATTGACCACTCGCGAGAAAGAAGTATCGTCGTTTGGATTCTCTAGAAGGCGTAAGTAGGCTAAAGCATGCTTAATCTCTGCACGCTCGAAGAAGCGCAATCCACCATAAACACGATAGGGAATCGCTGCAGAAAATAGGGCATGCTCAATAATGCGTGACTGGGCATTGCTTCTGTAGAGCAAAGCAATTTCAGTACGCTTGATACCACTGTTTACTAAAGCTTTGATCTCATCAACAAGCCAAGCAGCTTCCGCATGATCGCTTGGCGCATCGAAGATGCGGACTGGCTCACCATGACCTGCATCAGTACGCAGATTTTTACCAAGCCGATCGGTGTTATTCGAAATCAGGTAATTAGCAGTATCCAAGATGTGGCCATGCGAACGATAGTTCTGCTCAAGCTTGACCATCATCGGGTGATATTGCTGCTCATAAAGGCGCATATTCTCAACGTCTGCGCCACGGAAAGCATAAATACTTTGGTCGTCATCGCCTACTGCAAAGACCGCACTGCTTCCAGCACTACTAACATTGATACGACTAGCATCGTGCCCAGAAAGCAATTTGAGCCAAGCGTACTGCAAGGCATTGGTGTCTTGAAACTCATCAATCAAGATGTGACGGAAACGCTCTTGGTAATGGGTCCGAATCGCTTCATTATGTTTAAGCAATTCATAGCTGCGTAGCAAGAGTTCAGCAAAATCAACCACCCCTTCACGCTGGCACTGCTCATCGTAGGCTTCGTATAGTTGGGCCATCTTGGCCTGGAAATCATCGCCTACGGATAGCTCACGAGCGCGTTGGCCACGCTCTTTGGCATGGGCAATGAAGTATTGCAGCTGCTTCGGAGGGTATTTCTCATCATCGACCTTTAAACCCTTTAAAAGACGCTTAATGGCGGATAACTGATCCTGCGTGTCCAAAATCTGAAAAGTAGAGGGCAAACCAGCCTCTTTGTGGTGTGCGCGCAATAAACGGTTGCAAAGTCCATGAAAAGTGCCGATCCACATACCACGGGTATTAATGGGCAACATGGCACTTAAGCGCAACATCATCTCCTTGGCAGCCTTATTGGTGAAGGTCACCGCTAAGACCCCAATAGGCGAAACCTGGCCTGTTTGGATCAACCAAGCTATACGGGTCGTGAGGACGCGGGTCTTGCCGCTACCGGCGCCAGCCAAGATCAGGGCGGACTGAGCCTGACCATGTTGATTGACGGGCGGGAGGGTCACTGCCTCGCGTTGTTCTGGATTAAGGTTTGCGAGGAGGTCTGAGTACATCGCCCCAATTATAATTTGCCTCTTATGCCAAATGCTTCGAATACCCCTAATTCTCCCAATTCCCCATTAGCCAGTTCTGTAGACGAACTAGCCAAATCCTACGAACCTGCGCCAATTGAAGCTTATTGGGGTCCGGAATGGGAACGTCGAGGCATTGCCGACGCCACCCTAGATGAGGGTAAGGGAGATTTCTCCATCCAACTGCCACCACCGAATGTGACTGGCACACTACATATGGGTCATGCCTTCAACCAAACCATCATGGATGGCCTGGTGCGTCATGCCCGCATGTCTGGAAAAAATACTTTGTGGGTACCCGGCACGGACCACGCTGGTATCGCCACGCAAATCGTTGTTGAACGCCAGCTTGATGCGCAAAAAATATCTCGTCATGATTTAGGTCGCGAGAAATTCTTAGAAAAAGTTTGGGAGTGGAAAGAAACTTCCGGCAATACCATTACTCGTCAGATTCGTCGCTTAGGCGCTTCGATTGATTGGGGTAAAGAATATTTCACGATGGACAGCAAAATGTCCAAAGCTGTCGTGGAAGTATTTGTACGATTGCATGAGCAAGGCTTGATCTATCGCGGCAAGCGTTTAGTGAACTGGGATCCCGTGCTCGGTACTGCTGTTTCAGATTTAGAGGTGGTGAGCGAAGAAGAAGATGGCTCGATGTGGCACATCCGCTATCCCTTGGCTGATGGCTCTGGACACCTCACCGTAGCAACCACCCGCCCTGAAACTTTATTGGGTGACGTTGCCGTCATGGTTAATCCAGAAGATGAGCGTTACAAACACCTCATCGGTAAGTCTGTGCACTTACCGCTATGCAATCGTGAGATCCCCATCATTGCCGATGATTATGTTGATTTAGCCTTTGGTACTGGCGTGGTGAAAGTAACACCTGCACACGACTTCAATGACTATGCTGTTGGTCAACGCCATCAGTTGCCACTCATCAATATTTTGACTCTCGATGCCAAGATTAATGAGAATGCACCTATCGCTTATCAAGGTCTTGAGCGCTTTGCAGCTCGTAAGCAAGTAGTAGCTGATTTAGAGGCTGCAGGACTGTTGGAAAAAGTACAGCCTCATAAATTGATGGTGCCCCGCGGCGATCGTACCCAAACCATCATCGAGCCGATGCTCACTGATCAGTGGTTTGTTGCCGTCTCCAAGCCGAGTCCAGATAATCAATATCAACCAGGCTCCTCGATTGCCGGCGCCGCTTTAGATGCCGTAACCAAGGGTGATATCAAGCTTGTTCCAGAAAACTGGATTAGCACCTACTCGCAGTGGTTAGAAAATATTCAGGACTGGTGTATCTCACGCCAACTCTGGTGGGGCCATCAAATCCCGGCCTGGTATGGCGATGATGGGCAAATCTTTGTGGCTCGCTCTGAAGAGGAGGCCAAAATCAAAGCGGCGGCTGCCGGCTACACCGGACAACTCCAACGCGATCCCGATGTCTTAGACACCTGGTTTAGCTCTGCACTAGTGCCGTTCAGTTCATTAGGCTGGCCAGAAGAAACACCTGCCCTCAAGCATTTCTTACCTTCATCAGTATTAGTTACCGGTTTTGACATCATTTTCTTCTGGGTCGCTCGCATGGTCATGATGACTTGCCACTTCACGGGCAAAGTGCCATTTGATACGGTGTATGTACACGGCTTAGTTCGTGATGCCGAGGGTCAGAAGATGAGTAAGTCCAAAGGCAATACCTTAGACCCTATTGATTTAATTGATGGCATTCAGATTGAAGATTTGATTGCGAAGCGCACTACCGGCTTGATGAACCCTAAACAAGCTGAGAGTATTAGCAAAAAGACCAAGAAAGAGTTTCCGGAAGGCATTCCCGCCTTTGGTACTGATGCGCTGCGTTTTACTTTCGCATCCCTCGCATCCCTTGGGCGCAATATTAATTTTGACCAAAAGCGTTGTGAAGGCTATCGTAATTTCTGTAACAAGCTATGGAATGCCACCCGCTTTGTTCTGATGAACTGCCCAGGCAGCAATGAAGAAAATGGCTTTGCGCCATGCGATAGCGAATGTGGTCCTGAGGGTCAGTTAGACTTTTCTCCTGCCGACAGATGGATTGTTTCTCTGCTACAAAGAACTGAGGCTGATGTCGCAAAAGGCTTTCAAAACTATCGCTTTGACAATATTGCCACCAGTATTTATCAGTTTGTCTGGGATGAATATTGCGATTGGTATTTAGAGCTTGCAAAAGTTCAGCTACAAACCGGAACGCCTGCGCAGCAACGTGCGACCCGTCGTACCCTCTTGCGTGTTTTAGAAACTATCTTGCGTATGGCTCATCCACTGATTCCATTCATTACTGAAACCCTTTGGCAAACAGTGGGTCCGAAGGTAGGCAAAGAGTTAGCAAAGCAAGATAAACAAACCATTGCTCTACAGCCCTACCCTGTTGCGCAGCTCGATAAGATTGATGAGCAAAGCGAAGCTTGGGTTGCTCAAATTAAATCCATCGTGGATGCTTGTCGTAATCTGCGTGGTGAGATGCAAGTTTCGCCTGCGCTCAAAGTGCCTTTATGGATCAGCGGACCACAGGATTTCTTAAAGAAAGCCAGCCCATATTTGACTGCGTTGGCAAAGCTCTCCGAAGTCAAAATCTATGATGATGAGTCCGCTTTAGAGAAAGATGCGCCTGGGGCACCAATGGCCTTAGTCGGAAACTTGAAGTTATTACTAAAAATTGAAGTGGATATTGCAGCCGAGAGAATTCGCCTGGGCAAGGAAATTGAGCGTCTGGCCAATGAAATCACTAAGGCACGTAGTAAGCTAGGTAATGAGAGCTTTGTGGCTCGAGCCCCAGAAGAGGTTGTTGCTCAAGAAAAACAACGTCTTGCTGGTTTTGAGCAAAACCATGAAAAGCTTGTTGCACAATTCGAGCGACTCAAATAACAATAGCCTATTAAAAGCAAAGCGATCGGAATTTCTATGCCATTAAGTACTAAAGCTGTTACCAAAGCTGTCTTTCCTGTCGCGGGTCTAGGAACCCGCTTTCTGCCTGCTACTAAAGCGAGTCCGAAAGAGATGCTCAATGTGGTGGATAAGCCGCTCATCCAGTACGCAGTTGAAGAAGCAATCGCTGCTGGTATTACTGAAATGATTTTTGTAACTGGTCGTAGTAAGCGAGCGATTGAGGATCACTTTGATAAAGCCTATGAATTAGAGGCTGAGCTTGAAGCTAAAAATAAAACTGCTTTACTGGAGATTGTTCGTAGCGTTAAACCAAGCCATGTGGACTGCGTCTATGTCCGTCAACCAGAAGCGCTGGGTCTTGGTCACGCTGTTTTGTGCGCAGAAAAACTCGTGCGTGACGAGCCCTTTGCCATCATTCTTGCAGATGACTTACTCGACGGACAGCCAGCGGTCCTCAAGCAAATGCTCAAAGTATTTGATGAGCAAAATGGCTCCGTGTTGGCGGTAGAGAAAATTGATCCTGCCAAGAGCAGTTCTTACGGGATTGTGGATGGTATTGAAGTTAGCAAGGGCATCTATCGTCTCAACGGAATCGTAGAAAAGCCCCAGCCTCAGGATGCCCCTTCTAACTTAGCGGTAGTGGGTCGCTATGTTCTTTCATCAGATATCTTCAAACATATACGCAATCTCAAGCCGGGTGCCGGCGGTGAAATTCAGCTCACAGATGCGATCGCCTCTTTACTTAAAGAAGAACCCGTATTTGCTTATGAGTATGATGGCGTGCGCTATGACTGCGGTAGCAAGCTAGGCTACCTGAAAGCTTCTGTTGAGTTCGCCTTGCGCCACCCAGAGGTCAGTACAGAGTTTGCTGCCTACCTCAAAAGTCGCTCTTTAACCTAGGCTGTACCTCGGATCTCTTGTGAGATGAAAGTAAAAAGGCAGAAATCGCTCTCTGCCTTTTTATTTTTTAGAAGTATCGAATTTCTACAAATGAGACGATATAGATTGATTCACTCTCATCTTCTCTTGAGAAAAAATACCAATACATCACCTTCGTTAGTGCTGGAGAGGAGCTCATTACCAGTTTGCTTCGCAAATGCGATGAAATCATGAGCTGCACCTGCATCAGTTGCCTTCACCTTCAAAACTTCACCAGACTGCATGGTGGCTAAGGCTTTCTTGGTACGCAAGATTGGGAGAGGGCAATTCATACCAATGGCATCTACCTCGAGATTAAATTCGATCGCATCGCTCATTTAGATGCCACCCAATCTTTTACACCAGCTAGTGCCTCACCCAGCTTGCTAGGGTCAGTGCCGCCAGCCATCGCCATCTCCGGCTTACCCCCGCCCTTACCGCCAACCTGTTGGGCAACAAAGTTCACAAGGTCACCTGCTTTCACCTTCGAAATCGAGTCTGCAGTCACACCAGCAATCAGACTCACCTTATCGCCTTGTACTGAGGCTAGAACAATAGCAGCGGTCTTGAACTTCGCCTTTAGAGCGTCCATAGTCTCTCGCAATACCTGCGCATCAGCGCCATCTAAACGAGCAGCCAATACTTTGAGGCCGTTGACATCAATTGCTTGGGTGGCCAACTCATCGCCTTGGCTAGCAGCCAGCTTAGAGTTCACTTTGTCTAACTCACGTTCAGCCTGACGCAGGCTTTCTTGTAGTTGAGCAACACGATTCACTAGATCACCGGGATGGGTTTTTAGGATCGTAGCCGCTTCATTAATCTTGTCCTCTAAACCCTGCAAGAAGTTCAATGCGTTTTTACCGGTTACCGCTTCAACTCGACGAATACCGGCAGCAACGCCGCCTTCAGAAACAATCTTTAGGCTACCGATATCACCAGTGCGGCCAACGTGAGTACCTCCACAGAGCTCTTTGGAGCTACCAATTTCTAGTACGCGGACTTCATCTCCATATTTCTCACCAAAGAGCATCATGGCACCAGTTTTCTGAGCATCCTCAAGGGGCATGACTTTTCCGGAGGTGGCAGTGTTGGCCAAAATCTCGGTATTCACAATATCTTCCACACGACGAATTTCAGCCGCAGTAATGGGAGCATTGTGTGTAAAGTCAAAACGGGTTTTACTAGCATCTACTAATGAGCCCTTTTGCTGCACATGTTCACCAAGCACTTCACGTAGTGCCTTATGCAAGATATGTGTAGCACTATGATTGCGCATAGTCTCTGTTCTTTGTTCCACATCTACCAAGGCATTGAGGACATCACCCACTCTAAGCTCGCCTTCATGAACTTCGCCTTGATGCCCAAATACATCTGCCTGAATCTTGAAAGTATCCTCAACAGCAAAACGCACTGATTCATTACGCAACTCGCCTTTGTCACCGACCTGTCCACCGGACTCAGCATAAAAAGGGGTGTTATCTAAAACAACTACAGCTGCATCACCAGCCTTCACAGATTGCACAGCAGAGCCATCTAGATAAAGCGCAGTGACTTTGGCACCCTCATGCTTCAGGGTGTCATAGCCATGAAATTGTGTTGGCTTGCCAGAGTACTCTAAGCCTTGGGCTACCTTGAACTTGCCAGCTGCTCTTGCTTGATCACGCTGCTTTTGCATAGCCAATTCAAAACCATCAGCATCCACGGAAACATCACGCTCACGGCAAACATCCGCCGTGAGATCTAATGGGAAACCAAAGGTGTCGTGCAAGCGGAAAGCAGTTTCGCCATCCACTGTCTTAGCACCACCAGCCAGAGCGTTATCCAGAATCTCCATACCATTGGCAATGGTCTGAAAAAAGCGCTCCTCTTCTTGCTTAATCACTTCACTGACTTTATCTTTAGCCGCCTGAAGCTCGGGATAGGCCTGTCCCATCTCTTTTACTAGCGCAGGCACGAGCTGATAGAAGAAGGGTTTGCGTGCACCCAATTTATAGCCATGACGAATTGCACGACGAGTAATACGACGCAGAACATAGCCACGACCCGCATTACCAGGAATAACACCATCGACAACAATAAAGCTGCATGCACGGATATGGTCAGCAATCACTTTGAGTGATGGACTAGTGGAATCGCAATTCTCACCACCTGCAGTATCCACAGCTTCTTTAGCCGCTTTCAATAAATTAACGAACAGGTCGATTTCGTAATTAGAGTGCACGTGCTGTAACACGGCAGCAATACGCTCGAGCCCCATACCGGTATCTACGCTGGGCTTTGGCAGCGGATGCATATTGCCAGCTTCATCGCGGTTAAATTGCATGAAGACGTTATTCCAGATTTCAATATAGCGATCGCCATCTTCTTCAGGACTACCTGGAGGACCGCCAGCAATGTGGGGGCCATGATCGTAAAAGATCTCCGTGCAAGGACCACATGGCCCTGTATCGCCCATCATCCAAAAATTGTCTGAGGCGTAACGTGCGCCCTTATTGTCACCAATCCGAATAATGCGCTCAGCCGGCACACCGATTTGCTTATTCCAAATCTCATAAGCCTCATCATCTTCTGCATAAACCGTCACAAGCAGCTTGTCTTTGGGAAGCTTTAGGACATCCGTCAGGAATCCCCAAGCAAACGCAATCGCATCTTGCTTAAAGTAATCTCCAAAAGAGAAATTACCCAGCATCTCAAAAAAGGTATGGTGACGGGCTGTATAGCCAACGTTATCCAGGTCGTTATGCTTACCTCCGGCGCGAATGCACTTCTGAGCAGTGGTGGCGCGGCTGTATGGGCGCTTATCAAAACCCAAAAAAACGTCCTTAAACTGATTCATACCCGCATTAGTGAATAGCAGGGTAGGGTCATCTCCCGGCACTACAGGGCTAGAAGAGACAATTTGGTGGCCTTTTTGGGCAAAGTAGTCCAGGTACGCCTGGCGAATTTGAGAGACTTTCATGTGAATAATTATCGCATTGGCACCAGTCGGGGGCAAACCCTTGGTAAAGCTCCCCAATCCTGCCTTACAATCCCGTAACACTAATAAATAGATCGGCGTTTAAGTCGATTAATTAAGGAGCTCAACTTGAAAATTCGCAATCAACGGGATTTCGGCGCTGGAATCATGTACATGGTGATTGGCCTCTTCTTTGCTATCGTGGCAACGCAATATAAGATGGGCACCGCAGCGAAAATGGGTCCAGGCTATTTCCCATTCTATTTAGGCATCCTGATGACCCTTTTAGGCCTTTTGGTGCTAGTAAAGTCCTTTAGTGCCAAAGCAACAATAGAGTCGATTCCCAAGTTCAACTGGAAGATCATTGTGCAAATTACTGGCGCAGTAGTCCTTTATGGGCTACTCCTCCCCAGAATGGGTTTTTTAGTTGCCGTGGTGGTCCTGGTATTTGTAGCTGCAAGTGCAAGCAAGGAATTTACTTGGAAAGGCACCGCCATGAACGCAGCCTTTTTAGTGGCGTTTACTTACTCAGTGTTTGTTGTGGGTCTCAAGCTCCAGTTCCCACTCCTACCTGCCTTCTTACAACAATAAAAACCGAGACTCTGAAAAATGGAATTATTTACTAATTTAGCCCTCGGTTTTGATACCGCATTTACCCTACAAAACCTTGTTTACTGCCTGATTGGCTGCGTTTTGGGTACCTTAATCGGTGTCTTGCCTGGTCTAGGCCCGATCGCAACTATTGCGATGTTGTTGCCAGCTACCTATGCCTTGCCTCCGATTGCCGCCCTGATCATGCTGGCAGGCATCTACTACGGCTCCCAGTACGGTGGATCTACTACTGCAATTTTGCTCAATATCCCCGGGGAAACGTCCTCGGTGGTAACGGCGATTGATGGCTACCAAATGGCCAGAAATGGTCGAGCAGGTGTTGCTCTTTTTACCGCCGGCATGGGTTCATTTTTCGCTGGTTGCGTAGCAACTTTGGTTTTGGCTGCATTTGCGACACCACTGTCTCAGCTGGCATTTAAATTTGGTCCTGCTGAATACTTCTCCCTAATGGTATTGGGGTTAATTGGTGCGGTCGTTCTAGCTTCGGGTTCGTTGATCAAAGCGATTGGCATGATTATCTTGGGCCTGTTGATGGGCCTGATTGGCACTGACGTGAACTCTGGCGTATCACGCTATGCATTTGATATTCCTGAATTAAGTGATGGTATTGGCTTCGTTGCAGTGGCCATGGGTGTTTTCGGTTTTGCTGAAATTATGGGCAATCTAGAAAAAACGGGGGATGACGAGGGCTTCTTGAACAAGATGACCACGATGATCCCTACCAAACAAGATGTAAAGCGCATGATTCCTTCTATCTTGCGCGGCACCACCATTGGTTCTATCCTCGGCATCCTGCCAGGCGGCGGAGCAGCCTTGGCGGCCTTCGGCGCCTACTCGGTTGAGAAAAAATCCTCGAAGTACAGCCATGAGTTTGGTAAAGGTGCCATTGAGGGTGTAGCAGGTCCTGAAGCAGCTAATAATGCTGCAGCTCAAACTTCCTTTATTCCACTACTGACATTAGGTATTCCGCCCAATGCCGTGATGGCGTTGATGGTTGGTGCGATGACGATTCATAACATCCAGCCTGGCCCGCAAGTCATGACCAGCAATCCAGCCTTGTTTTGGGGTCTGATTGCCTCCATGTGGATTGGTAATGTGATGTTGATTCTCTTGAACTTACCGCTGATTGGTATTTGGGTAAAGCTCCTGAAAATTCCATATCGCTTCCTCTACCCAGCAATCTTGGTCTTCTGCTGTATTGGCGTGTACACCGTAAACAACACCGTATTTGATGTTTATGTGACTGCTGGCTTCGGCTTGATTGGTTACCTCTTCTTCAAATTGGGTTGTGAACCCCCACCACTGCTTCTGGGCTTCGTGCTCGGACCCATGATGGAAGAGAATTTCCGTCGTGCCCTACTGCTGTCACGTGGAGATTTCACTACCTTCTTAACCCGCCCACTCTCTTTGGGTTTGCTCATCGCAGCGGCCCTCTTGGTTGTGATCGTAGCTCTGCCAGCGGTTAAGAAAACGCGTGAAGAGGCCTTCGTAGAAGAGTAACGCTCGACCGCTTCCCAGAAACGAGCCCGCACTAGTTTGCGGGCTTTTTTCTTTATGAGTGGGGGTTTTCTCTACAATAAGGCCATGTCCCAAGATAGCAAGCCATCCAAGGCACCTACCAGCGCGGTTACCGAACCCTCTAATTTTTTACGTCAGATCATTGATCATGACTTGGCAAGCGGTGCGTATCAGAATCGTAGCAATCGAGATGGTCAAGCCATACCTTCGATCATCACGCGCTTTCCGCCCGAACCCAATGGCTACTTGCATATTGGCCACGCCAAAAGTATCTGCCTCAACTTTGGCTTAGCTGCCGACTACAACAATCAAACGGGTGGCGCACGCTGCAATATGCGCTTGGACGACACCAATCCTGTGAAAGAAGATGTTGAGTACGCAGATAGTATTTTGGATGCGGTTCAATGGCTAGGCTTTGATTGGGGTACGCACCTGTATCACGCAAGTGATTACTTCGACCACCTCTATGAGTTTGCTGAAATTCTGATTCAAAATGGCAAAGCCTATGTTGATAGTCAGAGTGCAGAGGACATCCATGCCAATCGCGGTAACTTTGGTCAAGCTGGTAAAAATAGTCCTTATCGCGATCGCACTCCCGATGAAAATCTTGCCTTGTTTCGTGAGATGCGCGACGGTAAATATCCAGATGGTGCGCATGTTCTACGCTTGAAGATTGATATGGCGCATCCGAACATCGTGATGCGCGACCCTGTGGTGTATCGCATACGTCACATTGATCATCACCGCACTGGCAGCAAGTGGTGTATCTATCCTTTGTATGACTTCACGCACTGCATTTCAGATGCGCTGGAGAATGTCTCACACTCTATTTGCACTTTGGAGTTTGAGAATAATCGTCCGCTCTATGATTGGATAGTTAGTTCCTTAGCGGAGCTCGGGATCTTTAAAAATCCCGTTCCGCACCAATATGAATTTGCTCGCCTCAACCTCACTTACACCATCACTAGCAAGCGTAAGCTACTGCAATTGGTGGAAGAGAACCATGTCGAGGGATGGGATGACCCACGTATGCCAACCATTGTGGGCATACGTCGCAGAGGTTATACGCCTGAGAGTATTCGCTTGTTCTGTGAACGCATTGGTGTTTCTAAAGCGGATAGTTGGATTGATATGAGCACCCTAGATCAAGCTCTGCGTGATGATCTAGAAGCAAAAGCTCCACGTGCCACAGCAGTCCTGAAGCCACTCAAGTTGGTGATTGAAAACTGGGATGCCTCAGCAAGTGAGCCATGTTCAGCACCACGTCATCCACAGCACCCCGAGTGGGGTAATCGGGAATTTCATTTCACTAGAGAATTGTGGATTGAAGAAGATGACTTCATGAAAGAGCCTATAAAGGGCTTCTTTAGACTCTATCCACCAATCGGTGATCAGCCTGGTGGACGCGTTCGCCTACGCCATGGCTTTGTGATTGAATGTACTGGTTTTGAAGTCGACGCCGAGGGTAATGTGGTTCAAGTCAATGCCACTCACTTTGCTGATAGCAAGAGCGGCACAGCAGGCTCCAATAATTATAAAGTGAAGGGCAACATTCACTGGATAAGCGCAGCAGAGGCAGTGCCTGCACAAGTGCGCCTGTATGACCATCTATTTAGCGATCCCCATCCAGATAGCGGTGATAAGAATTTCCTCGATGCCATCAACCCCAATTCTAAGCAAACCATCACCGCTTATTTAGAGCCTTGTATGAAAGACGTTAAAGCAGAAGACCGCTTTCAGTTTGAACGTCATGGTTACTTTGTTGCCGACCAAAACGATTCCAAGCCAGGGCAGCCCGTGTTTAACCGCACGGTCGGCCTCAAGGATTCTTGGAAATAGTTTTCAGAAACGCTGCCACGCTGGGATAGCGAAGCGGCGTTTTTAGCTCTGATAGCCGCTGATTCGTTACGCGCCGTGACTCCCGCATAAATGACCAGAGCATAGGGGATACGATTTTCTGTAAGTCTTCACCCGGCAATCTAGGCGGTCGATCCATTCCAAAGGCATCGGCTACCTGATCAAAGTAATCACCCATCTTGGTTTCACCACCGTCACAGGCATTAATCACGCGCTGCGGCTTACCGTGATACACGGCGGCACACACAAGTCTTGCCAAATCATCGCTTTGAATGTGATTTGAGTAGGCATCTTCAACTGCAATTAAAGCCGGTGTCCGCGCCTGAATCCGCTCAACAGGCAGCCTGTCTGCCGCATAGATACCAGGCACACGCAGGATGGTGAGCACTACGCCATGGGCTGGTGCCCATAAGCGAAGGCTATCCTCAGCATCTACACGCCGCTTAGCACGTTCGCTTTGTGGGTTGACAGGGGTAATTTCGCTCACTCTAGCGCCTTTATGATCCCCATAGACGCCCGTAGTACTCACATAAATCAGGCGCCTGACGGTATCGGATCCTTGGGCTAAAATTCGGAGGAGGTTGCGAGTTCGGCAATCACGATGACCAGTATTTTGGGGTGGTGCTAAGTGAATCACGGTTTCGGCCAATCCACTTAAGCGCCACAAGCTATCGGGCTTATCCAGATCCCCCAGAATCGGAATCGCGCCAACTGCCCTCAGCTCCTGAAAGCGTGTTTTCTGGGAGGTTAAGGCGTATACACGGCAACCTTTCGCCAACTGTTTGGCCACGCGCAGACCAATGTCGCCGCAGCCAATGATCAGGATTCGAGGTTTACCAAAAGATTGCATAGGTCACATCGTAACGATTTATTGAAAGGAATGAGAGTGTCTTACCAAGTCACGCTCAAAGCGAGCGGTAAACAATTTACAGTCCAGAAGGATGAGACCCTTTTAGAGGCAGCCCTACAGCAAGGCATTACGCTTCCCTATGGCTGTAAAAACGGTGCCTGCGGATCCTGCAAGGGAAAGATTCTCGAGGGCGAGGTAGAGCATGGGCAACATAGCGCTGCGGCTTTAAGCCCAACCGATGAGGCTAGCGGCGGCACTCTATTTTGCTGTGCTCACCCCAAATCTGACCTCCTCATTGAAGCGCGTGAAGTCCAAGGTGCCGGCGATATTGCAATCCGCAAAGTACCCTGCCGTGTGAATTCGATTACAAGGCCAAGTGAGGATGTGGCAATTCTCAAATTGCAGTTACCCGCAAGCGAGCGATTCCAATTCTTAGCCGGTCAATATGTAGAATTTTTACTCAAGGATGGGCAACGGCGTGCCTACTCGATTGCAAACGCGCCTGATCAAGATGGTCCTCTCGAGCTGCATCTGCGCCATTTACCCGGTGGCTTATTTACCGATTTTGTCTTTGGGGCGACCGAACCTGCGCTCAAAGAGAAGGATATTTTGCGCTTTGAGGGTCCGCTAGGTAGCTTCTTTTTGAGAGAGGATTCCAAGAAACCAATCATTTTTGTTGCTGCGGGTACTGGCTTTGCACCGATCAAGTCCATCATAGAGCAGATGCAGCTCAAGAAGATTCAGCGTCCTATTCAGCTGTATTGGGGGGGACGTCGCCCTAGCGATCTCTACCTTAATACGCTCTGTCAGTCCTGGGCAAACGAGATTCCCCACTTTCAATACATCCCCGTGATCTCAGATGCACTCCCTGCTGACCAGTGGACTGGCCGTACAGGCTTTGTGCACCAAGCAGTGATGGATGACCATCCCAACATGGCAAACTCCCAGATCTATGCCTGTGGCGCACCAGTGATGGTCAATGCGGCTCGCCAGGACTTTTCATCCGCATGTCATCTGCCTGAGGAAGAGTTTTATGCGGACTCCTTCACCAGTGCCGCTGACCTTGCAACAAACTAAGCGCGATAATAGAAACCTCATTTGATCCATCTCATAAAACGATATGAATAAGCCAGCCCAGTCCATCGACGCCCACTCAGTAATGTTTATTACTCCGCGACCAGAAGCAATCATGGTTGAGGGTAAAGGGTCGTGGCTCACCGATAACCATGGCAAGCGCTATTTGGATTTCTTGCAAGGTTGGGCAGTCAACTGTCTTGGCCACAGCAATCCCGGCATGATTGAGGCGCTCAACATACAAGCTCAGAAGTTGATTAATCCCAGCCCCGCCTTTTACAACGAACCCATGTTGCGTTTGTCGGACTTGCTCACAGACAATAGTTGCTTTAATAAAGTCTTCTTTGCCAATAGCGGAGCAGAGGCTAATGAGGGCGCTATTAAGTTAGCGCGCAAATGGGGGCAACTCAATAAAGCAGGCGCCTTTGAAATCATCACTTTTGACCACAGCTTTCATGGTCGCACCTTAGCAACTATGAGTGCCTCAGGCAAGCCAGGTTGGGACACGATGTTTGCCCCGCAAGTAGCTGGCTTTCCTAAAGCAGATTTAAATGATTTAGAGTCAGTCAAAAAACTGGTGACCGATAAAACGGTTGCAGTAATGCTCGAGCCAGTACAAGGTGAAGGCGGCGTGATTCCAACGACCAAAGAATTTATGCAGGACCTGCGCCAATTCACGAAAGAAAATAATATCCTGTTGATCGTGGATGAAGTGCAAGCTGGCTGTGGCAGAACTGGTAAGTTGTTTGCATATCAGCACTATGGTATTGAGCCAGACATCATGACTTTAGGTAAAGGTATTGGTGGTGGCGTTCCACTAGCTGCACTGATGGCAACTGATGCGGTTGCGTGCTTTGTACCAGGTGATCAGGGCGGCACCTATAACGGTAACCCCCTCATGACCGCAGTGGGCATTAGCGTGATCGAGCAACTTTTAGCCCCAGGGTTTTTAGAATCGGTGCGCGCAAAAGGAGAATTGCTCAGCAAAGAATTGCTCTCCATCTCTGCCGAATTTAATTTGGAGGGCGAACGTGGTGAAGGCCTACTACGCGCCCTCATGCTCAGTGGCGATATTGGTGGCAAATTAGTTCAACTTGCTCGCGACCGAAGCCCGGAAGGCTTGCTGATTAATTCACCAAGGCCGAATCTATTGCGTTTTATGCCAGCCCTCAATGTGACCGATGATGAAATCCGTCAGATGTGTAATATCTTGAGAGAGTTGCTAAAGCAAGTAGTCTAAAAGCACCAAGCGGCAATGCAATAAAGGGGCCTTGAGCCCCTTTATCTTTTTGTTACGGCATCCAAACTACTGACTTGCTAAGCAACTAAATTTTTTGGCAAGGAAAAGGTGACATCTTCAACTACGCCGTCCAAAGCCCGAATACTACGTGGGCCAAATTCTTGAATCTTACTCACAATCGATTGCGCCAAACTTTCGGGAGCTGAGGCACCCGCAGTCAGGCCTACTCTTTTTTTACCCACAAACCATTCCGCCTGCAATTGCTCAGGCGCATCCACCATGTAAGCTGGTACACCTAACTTTTCAGCTAATTCACGCAAGCGATTCGAGTTCGAGCTCGCCTTGCTTCCCACCACAATGACAACATCCACCTGGGGTGCCATGAATTTCACAGCATCTTGGCGATTTTGTGTGGCATAGCAAATGTCTTGTTTACGTGGCTGCACAATATTCGGGAATTTTTTTGTTAAGACATCAACAATTTCTTTGGTCTCATCTACGGAGAGTGTGGTTTGCGTAACAAAAGCAATTTTTTCATTCGCGTCAAAAGTGAGATCTGCAACATCTGCCACAGTTTCAATCAGATGGATGCCTTTATTGACTTGACCCATCGTGCCTTCAACTTCTGGATGACCAGCATGTCCGATCATCAAGACCGTGAAGCCATCTTTGCACATCTTCACCACTTCAAGATGAACCTTAGTTACCAGGGGGCACGTGGCGTCATATACCTGTAGCCCACGCTGCTCGGCATCTTTACGAACTTCTTGAGAAACGCCATGCGCACTGAACACCACAATTCCACCCTTGGGAACCTCATGCAGCTCTTCAACAAATACTGCGCCCTTCTGACGCAATTCATCGACAACGTAAGCGTTGTGAACAATTTCATGGCGGACATAAATTGGCGCGCCAAAACGTGTCAGCGCTTCATTCACAATATTGATTGCCCGATCAACCCCTGCACAAAAACCACGGGGTTGTGCCATCAATATTTCTGGGGAGTCTTGCGTACTTTCTTCCATAGTCATCACTTAAAGAATCGCTATGATTTCAGCCTCGAAGGTTACAGACCTTCCGGCAAGGGGGTGATTGAAATCAAACCAAGCACCCTCTTCATTAATAGACTGCAATACACCAGCGTACTGCGCACCACCAGGCGCATTAAATTCAATCACATCGCCTGGATTAAATTCGACGTCATCGTCTCGACCTTCTTTGAGTGCGCCCAAAGAGACCCACTGAATTAACTCCTCTTTGCGCTCGCCAAAACTTTCTTCAGGCGGGAGTACAGCGCTTTTCTTTTCCCCAACACCTAACCCAATCAATACTTTTTCAAAACAAGGCGCAAATTGTCCAGAACCCATCATCACCGTCGCAGGACGATCGATAAACGTATTGATGTAGTCGTCCCCACTGGGCAGAGTGAGTCGATAGTTGAGAGTCAAGAAGGAGTTGGGCAAAACCGTAAGCTTAGTCATAAGGTAATTGTATCTAGGCCCGACACGAGCGTGCACTCTCCCATTACCGAATGGCCCAAAATGGATCAGCCCCGCGAGAAACTACGTGCACTCGGAGCAGCAGCCCTGACAGATGCCGAATTACTTGCCATCTTTCTCCGGGTTGGCGTTAAGGGAAAATCTGCCGTAACCCTAGCAAAAGACCTGCTTCACCATTTTGGCAATCTGCCACGTCTGCTGTCTTGCACTTCGGAGGAGTTAACCCAGATTCATGGAATGGGTATTTCTAAATGGTCACA